>NZ_JAAGPF010000020.1 GCF_017104645.1 Burkholderia sp. Ac-20379 | reverse complement strand
CCGGACGTCGACCGCACGGCTTCGTTTTCGCGGGCCGCCGCGGCACCCGCCGCACTGGCGCGCTGAGGGCTGCCCGCGAACGCCGCGCCGGCCCGGCCGTGCGCGCGCCGCGCGGCCTCCGATCCACCGCGGCGCTGCCGCCGATTTCCCGACCGACCTCATGGCCCGCACCCGAGCGCCCGACCACGAATCCCAACGCGAGCAGATCCTCGACCTCGCGGCCGAAAAATTCGCGCAAACGAGCTATCCGAGCACGTCGATGACCGATCTGGCCACCGCGAGCGGCACCTCGAAGGCCCGGCTGTATCACTACTACGAGAGCAAGGAAGCGATCCTGTTCGATCTGCTCGACCGCTACACGAAGCGGCTGATGCTGATCATCGCGGAGGTGGAAGGCGCGAGCCAGCGCCGCGGGCTGACCGAGCGCGAGGCGTTCGCCGAGCTGATCCACGCGTTCCTGGCCGAGTACGAAACCTCGCACAGCCGCCACGTCGCGCTGCTCAACGACGTCAAATACCTCGAAATCACGCAACGCCAGATCGTGCTCGATCGCCAGCGCGACATCGTCGCCGCGTTCACGCGGCAGATCGAGCGCGCTTACCCGGGCCGCGTGTCGAAGGAAAACCAGACGCCGGTGACGATGATGGTGTTCGGCATGATCAACTGGACGTTCACCTGGCTGAAGCCGGGCGGCCGCCTCGGCTACCGCGATTTCGCCGCGCAGGCGATCGATCTGATCGAGCGCGGGCTCGGCGGCGAAGGCTGAACGGCCGGTGTTGCGCCCCGGTCACATGCGCCGGATTGGCGCATAGCTGATCGGGTCATATCGTTATCGCTTCAAAATCAAACACTTTGGGCGATTGTTGAGGATTTTTAGAAGTCGCCCTCGGAGAAGATACGGGTTTTCCCTTAATCGCTGTGTACCGTTCGGTTAGAATGCTGCTGCATTGCACAACCGGCTGTACGGTCTTTGAGGAACCCACGATGAACACGCGCCCTCTCCGCCCCGCTGCCCCGATCGGCAAGGTCGGGCAGGCACCGGTTCTCGTACGGGAACTGGCTTCTACCGATCGTGAGCAGATGCTCACGCACTTCAAGTCGCTCGACGACGACGATCGCCTGCTGCGCTTCGGCCAGATCGTGCCCGATCACGTGCTCGAGAATTACGTGCGCACCATCGATTTCGGCCGCGACACGGTGTTCGGCGTGTTCGATCACGCGCTGGAACTGGTCGGCGTCGGCCATCTGGCCTATCTGCCCGACGAGGGCGGCAAGCGCACCGCCGAATTCGGCGTGTCGGTGCTCGAATCGGCGCGCGGCCAGGGCGTCGGCACCAAGCTGTTCGAGCGCGCCTCGATCCGCAGCCGCAACACGCACGTATCCACGCTCTACATGCACTGTTTGTCGCGCAACGCGACGATGATGCACATCGCGAAAAAATCGGGCATGCGCATCGAGTACGCCTACGGCGAAGCCGATGCCTACCTGTCGCTGCCGCCGGCCGATCACTCGACGATCATCGCCGAGATGCTGCAGGAGCAGGCCGCCGTGTTCGATTACGCGATGAAGCGCCAGGCGCGCCGCGCCACGCAGATCTTCGAATCGATGCTGCCGGCCGGCATCGCGGCCTGAACGCGGCGTCTTCTCCGCGCATCTCGCCATGAAAATGGGCGGCCCGCCTTGCGGAGCCGCCCGTTTCGTTGGTGCGCCTCGCGCCGCCGGCGCGCTCAGCGAATCGGCAGCGCCGTCGTCTCCTTGAAGCTCTCCAGTGCGAAACTCGTCTTCACGTCGATCACCGACGGATGGTGCAGCAACTGCGCCTGCACGAAGCGCGAGAAATGCGCCATGTCCTCCACCTGCACGCGCAGCAGATAGTCGAGATCGCCCGTCATCGCATGACAGGCCACCACTTCCGGCCACACCTGCACGGCCGCGCGGAAGCGATCCGCGTGGGTGGCGGCGCCGTCGCCGGCCGACGCCGCGCCACCGCGCTTTTCGAGCCGCACGCTGACATACGCCAGCAGATCGAGGCCGAGCCGCTTCGGATCGAGCAGCGCCACGTAGCCGGTGATCACGCCGCTCTCCTCCAGCCGGCGGATGCGCCGCAGGCACGGGCTCGGCGACAGGTTCACGCGCTCGGCGATCTCCTGATTCGATAGCCGGCCGTTCTCCTGCAGGATCGCGAGGATGCGCCGATCGATGGCATCCAGTTCGACACGCGCCATTTCATGCCTCCATTTCGATACGGATTGCCGGAAAGTTGCGCAATCGTAGCCACGCGCGATTTGTTTCGCAAGCAACTGCCCGCCGCGCCTGCCTACACTGATTGGCATGCGGCGCTTGGCCGCCCCCACGATCGACGACATCCGCCATCAGGAGACACCATGCAGATCCCCACCTGGGACAACCCCGTCGGCACCGACGGCTTCGAATTCATCGAATACACCGCGCCCGACCCCAAGGCGCTCGGCGAGCTGTTCGAGCGGATGGGCTTCACGGCGGTCGCGCGCCACCGCCACAAGGACGTGACGCTGTACCGCCAGGGCGAGATCAACTTCATCGTCAACGCCGAGCCCGATTCGTTCGCGCAGCGCTTCGCACGGCTGCACGGGCCGTCGATCTGCGCGATCGCGTTCCGCGTGCAGGACGCCGCGCAGGCCTACCGCCGCGCGCTGGAACTCGGCGCCTGGGGCTTCGACAACAAAACGGGGCCGATGGAGCTGAACATCCCGGCGATCAAGGGCATCGGCGATTCGCTGATCTATTTCGTCGACCGCTGGCGCGGCAAGAATGGCGCAACGCCGGGCAGCATCGGCGATATCGGCATCTACGACGTCGATTTCGAGCCGATCCCCGGCGCGGAGCCGAACCCGCCCGGCCACGGCCTCACCTATATCGATCACCTGACGCACAACGTGCATCGCGGCCGCATGGCGGAATGGGCGGAATTCTACGAACGCCTGTTCAACTTCCGCGAAGTGCGCTACTTCGACATCGAAGGGAAGGTAACGGGCGTCAAATCGAAGGCCATGACCTCGCCGTGCGGCAAGATCCGGATTCCGATCAACGAGGAAGGCTCCGACACGCCGGGGCAGATTCAGGAATACCTCGACGCGTATCGCGGCGAAGGGATCCAGCACATCGCGCTCGGCACGGGCGACATCTACGGCACGGTGGACGGGCTGCGCGGCCGCAACGTCACGCTGCTCGACACGATCGACACGTATTACGAGCTGGTGAACCGCCGCGTGCCGGATCACGGCGAGCCGCTCGACGAACTGCGCCGGCGCAAGATCCTGATCGACGGCGCGCACGACGACCTGCTGCTGCAGATCTTCACCGAGAACCAGATCGGCCCGATCTTCTTCGAGATCATCCAGCGCAAGGGCAATCAGGGCTTCGGCGAAGGCAACTTCAAGGCGCTGTTCGAATCGATCGAGCTCGATCAGATTCGCCGCGGGGTGGTGAAGGACAAGGCGTGATGCTGCGAGAAAAGGCAGCGGCATAACGAAAAAAGGGCGGAAATCGTGTGATTTCCGCCCTTTTTCATGGCTGGATGGCTGCCCGGAGCGCCTTGCCGAGCACCCGCTCAGGCCACGCGCCGGTGCGCCATCGCTCTCTCAGGCCTTCGGCGCGCCGGTGACCTGCGTCGTCGCGCTCACGCCGGCCGGCGCGATCGCGTCGCCCGCGGGCGTGATCTGCAGCATCTGGGTGCCTGCCGCAGCCAACGCACTCGCACCCTGCGAGCGCACCGGCCCCGTCATGGCGAAGAACGCGGCGGACACCATCAGAAAATTCTGGATATGTCGCGTATTCATTGAACCTCCGTTTTCATCGTCGGCTGGCTCTCTCGATTCCAGGGCCATCGTGTGTGCCCGGCCATTGCCGACAGCGCAATAAAGTAACAGCAAACTCTGATCGTGCCCCGCGTCTTTACATGCTTTTACATGATGTAACGCACGCAGACAGCCGGTTTGCGGGCCTGTTTATGTCAGAACACGCAACAAACGGCGGGTTTCCACCAGTGCTACCTTCAGTGGAAACCGGCGAAACTGGCCCCGTCGGGGGCGTTCACAAGACGCCACCCGCCAACAGTTTTGGCGATCCCAAATAGCTGGAGGAGACGTTTACATGAATGCCCCACTCGACGCGGGCCAACGCGCCACGCTCGAAGCCGCGCTGGCCTCGGTCACGCTCGACGACAAATACACGCTGGAACGCGGCCGCGCCTATATGAGCGGCATCCAGGCGCTGGTTCGGCTGCCGATGCTGCAGCAAGCACGCGACCGCGCCGCAGGCCTCAACACCGCCGGCTTCATTTCCGGCTATCGCGGCTCGCCGCTCGGCGGCCTCGATCAGTCGCTCTGGAAAGCCCAGAAGCATCTCGCCGCGCATCGCATCGTTTTTCAGCCCGGTCTCAATGAAGATCTCGCCGCGACCGCCGTCTGGGGCTCGCAGCAGGTGAACCTGTATCCCGGCGCGAAATACGACGGCGTGTTCGGCATGTGGTACGGCAAGGGCCCCGGCGTCGACCGCTCGGGCGACGTGCTCAAGCACGCCAATTCGGCCGGCTCCGCGCCGCACGGCGGCGTGCTGGTGCTGGCCGGCGACGATCACGCGGCCAAATCCTCCACCCTCGCGCACCAATCGGAACACCTGCTGAAGGCCTGCGGGCTGCCGGTGCTGTTCCCCTCGAACGTCCAGGAATATCTCGATTTCGGCCTGCACGGCTGGGCGATGAGCCGCTACTCGGGGCTGTGGGTGTCGCTCAAGTGCGTGACCGATGTGGTCGAATCGTCGGCCTCGGTCGACATCGATCCGCACCGCGCGCGCATCGTGCTGCCCGAGGATTTCGCGATGCCCGACGGCGGCCTGAACATCCGCTGGCCCGATCCGCCGCTCGTGCAGGAAGCGCGGATGATCGACTACAAGTGGTACGCCGCGCTTGCCTACGTGCGCGCCAACCGGCTCGACCGCATCGAGATCGAATCGCCGCAGGCGCGCTTCGGCATCATGACGGCCGGCAAGGCGTATCTGGACGTGCGCCAGGCGCTAACCGACCTCGGCCTCGACGACGCCACCTGCGCGCGGATCGGCATCCGCCTCTACAAGGTCGGCTGCGTCTGGCCGCTCGAAGCGCAGGGCGTGCAGCAGTTCGCGCAGGGCCTCGACGAAATCCTGGTGGTCGAGGAAAAGCGTCAGATCCTCGAATATCAGATCAAGGAAGAGCTGTACAACTGGCCGGACGGCCAGCGCCCGCGCATCTTCGGCAAGTTCGACGAGAAGGACGGCGCAGGCGGCGAATGGTCGGTGCCGATGGGCAACTGGCTGCTGCCCGCGCATTACGAACTGTCGCCGGCCATCATCGCGAAGGCGATCGCCACGCGGCTCGACAAGTTCGAACTGCCCGCCGACGTGCGTGCGCGCATTGCCGCCCGCATCGCCGTGATCCACGCCAAGGAAGCCGCGCTGGCCCGCCCGCACGTCACCACCGAGCGCAAGCCGTGGTTCTGCTCGGGCTGCCCGCACAATACCTCGACGGTGGTGCCCGACGGTTCGCGCGCGATCGCCGGCATCGGCTGCCACTACATGACGGTCTGGATGGACCGCAACACCAGCACCTTCAGCCAGATGGGCGGCGAAGGCGTGCCGTGGGTCGGCCAGGCGCCGTTCACCGAGGAAAAGCACGTGTTCGCCAACCTCGGCGACGGCACCTACTTCCATTCGGGCCTGCTGGCGGTGCGCGCGGCGATCTCGTCGAAGGCGAACATCACCTACAAGATCCTCTACAACGACGCGGTGGCGATGACGGGCGGCCAGCCCGTGGACGGCACGCTGACCGTGCCGCAGATCACCCATCAGGTCGCGGCGGAAGGCGCGTCGAAGATCGTCATCGTGACCGACGAGCCCGAGAAGTACGACGGCAAGGCCTCGCTGCTCGCGCCCGGCGTGACGATCCATCACCGCGACGAACTCGACGCCGTGCAGCGCGAACTGCGCGAGATCGCCGGCACCTCGATCCTGATCTACGACCAGACCTGCGCCACCGAGAAGCGCCGCCGCCGCAAGCGCGGCGCGTATCCCGATCCGGCCAAGCGCGTGGTGATCAACGAAGCGGTGTGCGAAGGCTGCGGCGATTGCTCGGTGCAGTCGAATTGCCTGTCGGTCGAGCCGCTCGACACCGAATTCGGCACCAAGCGGCAGATCAATCAGTCCACCTGCAACAAGGATTTTTCGTGCACCAAGGGCTTCTGCCCGAGCTTCGTGACCGTCGAGGGCGCGCAGTTGAAGAAGCCGAAGGCCGTGACGGTGGACGCCGGCGCGCTGCCGCCGGTGCCGGAACCGGCGCTGCCCGGCATCGAGCGCGCCTGGGGCGTGCTCGTGACCGGCGTGGGCGGCACCGGCGTGGTGACGATCGGTGCGCTGATCGGCATGGCCGCGCACCTGGAGAACAAGGGCGTGACGGTGCTCGACGTCACCGGCCTCGCGCAGAAAGGCGGTGCCGTGATGAGCCATGTGCAGATCGCGCACGCGCCCGGCGACATCCACGCGACGCGGATCGCGATGGGCGAGGCCGATCTCGTGATCGGCGGCGACGCGCTCGTCACGGCCAGCGACGAATGCACCTCGCGCATGCGTCACGGCGCGACGCGCGTGGTCGTCAACAGCGCGAAGACGCCCACCGCCGATTTCATCAAGAACCCGAAATGGGCGTTCCCGGGCGCGAGCGCGGAGCAGGACATTCGCGCGGCGGCCGGCGACGGCGTGGATCTGGTCGACGCCGACCAGTTCGCGGCGGCGCTGCTCGGCGACACGATCTACACCAACCCGTTCGTGCTCGGCTACGCGTGGCAACGCGGCGGCCTGCCGCTCACGCTCGCTTCGCTGACGCGCGCGATCGAGCTGAACGGCGTGCAGGTCGAGAAGAACCTCGCCGCGTTCGAGTGGGGCCGCCGCGCCGCGCACGATCTGGCCAGCGTGCGTCAGGCCGCGGCCGGCCAGCGCGCGGGCAGCCCGGCGCCGAGCGGCGCGACGGTGATCGCGCTGCATACGAAGAAGGCGGTCGATACGCTGATCGCCACGCGCGTCGAGCAACTGAGCGCCTATCAGAACGCGGCCTACGCGGCGCGCTATGCGGCGGTGGTCGAGCGCGTGCGCGCGGCCGAACGCGCGCTCGACGGCAACGCGTCGGGCCAGGAGCCGCTGACCGAAGCGGTCGCGCGCAATCTCTACAAGCTGATGGCGTACAAGGACGAGTACGAGGTCGCGCGGCTGCAATCGGATCCGGCGTTCCTCGCCCGGCTGGCCGCGCAGTTCGACGGCGAACTGAAGCTGCGCTACCACCTCGCGCCGCCGATCCTCGCCAAGCGCGACGCGCACGGCCATCTCGTCAAGCGCACGTTCGGGCCGTGGATGCTGTCGGCATTCCGCCTGCTCGCGAAGTGCAAAGGCCTGCGCGGCACCGCGTTCGATCCGTTCGGCCGCACCGAGGAGCGCCGCACCGAGCGCGCGCTGATCGGCGAATACGTCACGCTGATCGACGTGGTGCTGGCGAAGCTGACAGCCGAGCGGCTGCCGCTCGCACTCGACCTCGCGAACCTGCCCGACGGAATTCGCGGCTACGGCCACGTGAAGGAGCACAACCTGGCCGCCGTGCGCAGCAAGTGGCTGGCGCTGGTCGCGCAGTGGAACGGGCCGGAGGCGGTGACGCGGCACGTGGCCTGAGCGGCGCTCGACGATGCGAAAGCCGTCCTTGCGGTGGCTATAAGAAAAACGCCACGGCGCCTTGCGGCCCGTGGCGTTTTTTATCGCGAGGCCGCCGCGTGAAGCGGCGACGTCTCACGGGCGAACGCTTACCGCGCGGTGCCGTTCACGTTGGCCGCTGCCACGGCCGTCATGTTGACGATGCGGCGCACGGTGGCGGCCGGCGTCAGGATATGCACCGGCTTGGCGGCGCCGAGCAGGAACGGGCCGACCGTCACGCCGTCGCCGCCGATCATCTTCAGCAGGTTGTAGGCGATGTTGGCGGCTTCCACGTTCGGCATGATCAACAGGTTCGCTTCGCCCGACAGCGTGGTGCCGGGGAACGCGGCCTTGCGGATCGTTTCCGACAGCGCGGCGTCGCCGTGCATTTCGCCGTCCACTTCCAGTTGCGGCGCGCGCTCGGCGATCAGTTGACGTGCCTCGGCCATGCGGCGCGAGGACGACGACGGCGCGCTGCCGAAGTTCGAGTTCGACAGCAGCGCGGCCTTCGGCGTGATGCCGAAGCGCTCGATCTCGGCGGCGGCCTGGATCGTCATGTCGGCCAGTTGCTCGGCGCTCGGCAGCTCGTTGACATAGGTGTCGCAGACGAACAGGTTGCGGCCCGGCAGCATCAGCAGATTCATCGCGGCCAGATGCTCGGCGCCCTTCGCGCGGCCCAGCACCTGATCGATGTACTTCAGATGGCTGTGGTACGTGTCGATCATGCCGCAGATCATGCCGTCGGCATCGCCGAGGTGCACCAGGATCGCGCCGATCAGCGTGTTCGCCTTGCGCAGCGCGGCCTTCGCGACTTCCGGCGTGACGCCTTCGCGCGCGCACAGCTCGTGATAGGCCTGCCAGCATTGCTGGTAGCGCGGGTCGTCTTCGGGATCGACGATCTCGAAATCGGTGCCGGCGCGCAGCTTCGAGCCGATCTTCTTCAGGCGCATTTCCACCACGGCCGGACGACCGATGATGATCGGCTTGGCGATCTTTTCCTGCAGCACGAACTGCGCGGCGCGCAGCACGCGCTCGTCCTCGCCCTCGGCGAACACGATGCGGGCCTGCTTGGCCTTGGCCGCCGTGAACACCGGACGCATCACCATGCCGGTGCGGTAGACGGTGGCGCCCAGTTGCTCGCGATAGGCGTCCATGTCCTCGATCGGGCGCGTGGCGACGCCCGAATCCATCGCGGCCTGCGCGACGGCCGGCGCGATCTTGATGATCAGGCGCGGATCGAACGGCTTCGGAATCAGGTATTCCGGCCCGAATTCGAGCGAATGGCCTTCATAGGCCTTGGCCACTTCCTCGCTCTGGTCGGTTTCCTGGGCCAGATCGGCGATCGCGCGCACGCAGGCAAGCTTCATCTCTTCCGTGATGGTGGTCGCGCCGACGTCCAGCGCGCCGCGGAAGATGAACGGGAAGCACAGCACGTTGTTGACCTGGTTCGGGTAATCCGAACGGCCGGTCGCGACGATCGCGTCGGGACGCACGGCCTTGGCCGCTTCCGGGCGGATTTCCGGCTCCGGGTTGGCCAGCGCCAGGATCAGCGGCTGGGTGCCCATGGTCTGCACCATTTCCGGCTTCAGCACGCCCGCGCTCGAGCAGCCGAGGAACACGTCGGCGCCGTCGATGGCGTCGGCCAGCGTGCGGGCCTCGGTGGTAGCGGCGTAGCGCTGCTTCGACGGATCGAGCTGGCCGCGGCCTTCGTAGATCACGCCCTTCGAATCGGTGACGAGCACGTTGGCCTTGTTCAGGCCCAGGTGCACGAGCAGGTCCAGGCAGGCGATCGCCGCCGCGCCCGCACCCGAGCACACCAGCTTGACCGTGCCGAGATCCTTGCCGACCACCTTCAGGCCGTTCAGGATCGCGGCCGAGGCGATGATCGCGGTGCCGTGCTGGTCGTCGTGGAAGACGGGGATCTTCATGCGCTCGCGCAGCTTCTGCTCGATGTAGAAGCACTCCGGCGCCTTGATGTCTTCGAGGTTGATGCCGCCGAGCGTCGGCTCGAGCATCGCGATCGCCTCGACCAGCTTGTCCGGATCGGTTTCGGCCAGTTCGATGTCGAACACGTCGATGCCGGCGAACTTCTTGAACAGGCAGCCCTTGCCTTCCATCACGGGCTTCGACGCCAGCGGGCCGATGTTGCCGAGGCCCAGCACGGCGGTGCCGTTGGTGATCACGCCGACGAGGTTGCCGCGCGAGGTGTATTTCTGCGCGTCGAGCGGATCGGCGTGGATCGCCTCGCAGGCCGCCGCGACGCCCGGCGAATACGCGAGCGAGAGATCGTACTGGTTCGACAGCGGCTTGGTCGGCGTGACCGAGATCTTGCCGGGCTTCGGATTCTGGTGATACGCGAGCGCGCTCTGCTTCAGTTGTTCATCCATGATGGGTCGTCTGATTTGCGAGAAAGGCGGAACGGTTGAGGATGGGAGATGCGAAACGGTGCGCCGGCACCCGGCAGCAGGCACGCGCCGGAATGGATCGATCGGGGGAGATAGCCGTGGGCGGCAGCGGTCGCGCGCCGGATCGGCGCGCCGTGGAACCTGCTGTCTGCGGGATGGGCAAGGAGACCAAGGTGCCGGCAAATTCTGGTGGGCGCTAAGTGTACACCTGGCTCGGCGCGTGTGCGGCTGCCCCTCGGGATACTCCTCATAACGCGACGCATGGCCGCAGCAAGGCGCGGCGGGGTGTCGGCGTGGCATCGGCGGGCATGCCGGGAGCCCCCGCTTCGGCCCCCGTTCCGGCCGTCCGGCGGCCCGCCGATTCGGGTAAAATAGCGGCCCACGCGCGCAGCGAAATTTCGCCGCATGCCGGCTCCGCCGGCATGGCCCGGCCGAAACCCGTCGCCGCGCCACGGCGCCCCGCGCCCGCCCTCCCGCTCATCACCCAAGGAATGCCCATGACAGGCTTCGATCGTCAAACGATCTCCGACACGACCGCCAAAATCCTGCTCGAAGTGCAGGCGGTGCACTTCAACGCCGAAAAGCCGTTCATCTTCACGTCCGGCTGGGCGAGCCCCGTCTACATCGACTGCCGCAAGCTGATCTCGTATCCGCGCGTGCGCCGTGGCCTGATGGAGATGGCGGAAGCGACGATCCTGCGCGACGTCGGCTTCGAGCAGATCGACGCGGTCGCGGGCGGTGAAACCGCCGGCATTCCGTTCGCCGCCTGGATCGCCGACCGCATGATGCTGCCGATGCAGTACGTGCGCAAAAAGCCGAAGGGTTTCGGCCGCAACGCACAGATCGAAGGCCATCTCGAGGAAGGCTCGCGCGTCCTGCTGGTGGAAGACCTGACCACCGACAGCCGCAGCAAGATCAACTTCATCAACGCGCTGCGCACGGCCGGCGCCGAAGTGAACCACTGCTTCGTGCTGTTCCACTACAACATCTTCAAGGAAAGCGTCTCGGTCCTGAAGGACATCGACGTCGATCTGCACGCGCTGGCCACCTGGTGGGACGTGCTGCGCGTCGCGAAGAACTCGGGCTACTTCGAAACGAAGACGCTCGACGAAGTCGAGAAATTCCTGCACGCGCCGGCCGAATGGTCGGCCGCGCACGGCGGCGCCACCTCGCCGAAGGACTGAGCGAACGCGCGCCGCCCGCGCGGCGCGCCCCGCTCCCCCGAAAACGCCCGTCACGCTAGCCCGTGACGGGCGTTTTTTCATGCGTGCGCGACCGTGCAGGCTGCCGCAACCCGCGGCCGCGCGGTAGACTTTCCGTCATTGCGGACACAGGGTCGCAACACCAATACGCGCCGGCGCACGCCGCCGGCCGACGTGAGGGGAGGATCGCGGCATGCTTGAAGCTCGGCAGCATCGGCGCCCGGAACAACGGCAGCAGCGACATGAGCGGCAGCAGCGCGCACGCGGCGTCCGGCACGCGCTGCGCGTGCTCGCGGTGGCCGTCGCCGCGCTGGCCTGCAGCGCGCGGCCGGGTGCGCAACCCCCGTTCACGCTGTCGAGCGCCGACCTGCGCGACGGCGGCCGGGTCGGCGCCGCGCAGCGCTACGCCAAGGGCGCCTGCCGCGGCGAGAACCGCTCCCCCGAACTGAGCTGGCAGAACCCGCCGCCCGGCACGCGCGCCTACGCCGTCACCCTGTTCGATCCCGACGCGCCGGGCCCCGGCTGGTGGCACTGGGCCGTGATCGGCATCCCCGCCTCGGTCACCAGCCTGCCCGCCAACGCCAGCGCGTCCGGCGTGCTGCGCCGGCTCGGCGCGGCCGAAGCCCGCAACGACTACGGCAACGACGGCTACGACGGCCCCTGCCCGCCGCCCGGCAAGCCGCACCGCTACGTGATCACCGTCTACGCGCTCGACACCGATCGCCTGCGCACCGTGCAGGGCCGCCCCGCGCAACTGTTCGATCACGAGATCGGCGTCGCCACGCTCGGCTGGGCGCGGCTCACAGTCACCGACGAGCGCTGAACCCGGCGGCTCGAACGAGGGCCGGATCGCCAGCGCGCGCCGTCAACAATCCGTCACGCGGCGCAGGCACGATGGACGCCGCCGCTTTTTTCGGCGCAACCGGTTACGGCCCTGTCCGTGAAGTCTTAAAATGGCGGCTTTCCGGCGTTCGCGCCGGCCGCCCCATTCCGTGAGAGCAAGATGACCACGAAAGTTTTTGTCGACGGCCAGGAAGGCACGACCGGCCTGAAGATCTTCGAATATCTGTCCGCCCGCAGCGACATCGACATCCTTCGCATCGACGATGCGCAGCGCAAGGACGTCGAGGAACGCCGCCGCCTGATCAACGCCTCGGACGTCACGTTCCTGTGCCTGCCCGACGTCGCCTCGCGCGAATCGGCCTCGCTGGTCGACAACGACCGCACGGTGCTGATCGACGCCAGCACGGCGTTCCGTACCAGCGCCGACTGGGCCTATGGCCTGCCCGAACTGACGCGCGCCCAGCGCGAGCGCATTCGCGGCGCGAAGCGCATCGCGGTGCCGGGCTGCCACGCCTCGGCGTTCGTGCTGGCGATGCGCCCGCTCGTCGAGGCGGGCGTGGTGGCCGCCGATTTCGCGGCGCACAGCTACTCGATCACCGGCTACAGCGGCGGCGGCAAGAAGATGATCGCCGACTACGAAGCCGGCGGTAACGACCGCCTGGCCAGCCCGCGCGCCTACGCGCTGGCGCTCGGCCACAAGCATCTGCCGGAAATGGCCGCGCACACCGGCCTGGCCAACGCGCCGATCTTCACGCCGATCGTCGGCCCGTTCCTCAAGGGCCTGGCCGTCACGACCTACTTCACGCCGAGCCAACTGGCCAAGCGCGTGGGCCCGCAGGACGTGCAGCGGATCTTCGCCGAGTACTACGCGGGCGAGGCGTTCGTGCGCGTCGCGCCGTACGATGCGGCCGAAAACCTCGACGAAGGCTTCTTCGACGTGCAGGCGAACAACGACACGAACCGCGTCGATCTGTTCGTGTTCGGCAACGAGGAGCGCTTCGTCACGGTCGCGCGCCTCGACAACCTCGGCAAGGGCGCCTCGGGCGCGGCGATCCAGTGCATGAACCTGGCCATCGGCGCCGCGGAAGATGCCGGCCTGAACCGCTGAACCACACGCATCCCGATGCAATGCGGCGGTTTTCCGCCGCGTATCGATAAACCGGCCCGCGCGGCCGGTTTTTTCTTGTCCGCGATTTTCCCGCATGCGGCCGATATCGCAGTTTGCGTTCCCGAATCTGGCCGCTTTGCGATTCACGAGAATTCACATTCTTTCGAAATACCGAAAAACCGACCGATTTTCCACGGCTTCCCAATCATGAATATCCCGAATAGGGATACTCCCGAGTTCGCACACGCGAGCCTTGTGCAGCAAGCCTGAGCACGCACCGCGGCGATCCGCCGATGCGCCGTTTCAGGCGTTCTGGAGGGAGTTTTCAAACACCATTTACGTTTTAATTCCGCCCGACACGCCCGATTTGACGGGCGATTTTGGCATGCGTCCCGTTTCAATCGTCTTTTTTAGACGATTCCATCAATTGACAGTTGAAGGTGGCGCGGCGAAATTACATCGCACAATTACACCGGAGACGCAGGCATGTCATACGCCTTGTGGAAGGGGACGGCCATGGCCATCGAGCCGGCCCCTCTGGCGGCCGCCATGGGCGCGACGATCGACCGATCGTCGGCCCCGGCCGGCGCGTGGCGCCCGATCGCGGGCGACGCGGCGTCACGTGCGCGAGCCTGCCTCGCGCCGCGCCAGGGCGCATGCTGCCGCACGGCCCTTGCGCCGCTCCGCGTTGGGCGCCGGCCAGCCGGCCGCGCCGCCCTGCATCGCTTCCTCCGCTTCCCGACGACGCACCTTCGCGCGCCATCCGCGCCCCGTCGTCTCGACGCACCGATAACGCCGGCCCGAGCCGGCATGCCGACCGCCGATCTCATGGCGGCGGTTCGCCACGCATGCACGGCCCGCGAGCCGGCTGCGACACACAGGATCAACGGGGGCGTGACGCCAGCAGCCGACGAACGGCCAGCGGGCGGCACGCACGGGTAGGGGCAAGCAAAGAAGCGGCAGACAGGGAGCCGGCCGCCATCAAACAAGACAATCCTGGAGGAGCAACATGAAGCGGAATATCGTACTGGCCGCGGCCTTTGCCGTGCCTTTGCTGCTGTCTGCCTGCGGGGGCGGGGACGAACAGCCGCCCGCGGCGCTCGCCGCGACCGAGCCGGGCCTGTGCCCGTCGACGCTCGACTACAGCACCGTCTACACGGGCGGCGGCGGCGACGGCGAACTCGTCAAGCTGCAACTCGATACGACCAAGAAGACCTGGCAGATCACCTATGTCGAATCGCCGATCCCGGTGACCACCGGCACCGTCACGCCGACCCGCGCGGGCACCACCGCCACCGGCACGCTGACCCAGGAAACCGGCCTGCCCACCCAGAAGCTCAACAACTGCGCGTTCCAGCTGAACGGCGCGACGCTCGATCCGACGCGTCCGGCCCGCGTGTTCGTGGGCTTCGGCGTGGCGGGCGGCACGATTCCGGGCGCGCGCATCTCGTACGCCGGCGTGATCGGCGTGGGCGCGGTGCCGGACACGACGTTCCCGTACTACCCGTTCATCGGCTTCTCGACGCTCGAAACCAATCTCGCGAACCTGGCCGGCACCTACAGCCAGCTCGGCTACGGGCAGGTGCCGTCGCAGAACTTCTCGCCGACCACCATCGACGCGAAGGTGACGATCAACGCCGACGGCACCTGGACCCGCTGCGACACCACCGGCCAGTACGCCGGCACGTGCCGCCAGCCGGGCGGCAACCTGACGGCCGCGCCGGACGGTTCGGGCGCGTTCGTGACCAACAACTACCAGGGGCAGGTGAAGCCGACGCTGGCCGCGACCGGCCCGCAGGCGAAGGGCTACATCATCGTCGGCAAGCTGCGCAACCAGCTCGTGCCGATCATGATCCGCACCGGCGTGGCGAACCCGAACCCGGTGCCCGATGCGAACGGCATCCCGGGCCTGACCGCCGACGACGAATCGGGCATCTCGATCATGTCGCCGCAGTCGAACATCGTGCTCGGCTCGCAGAACGGCGAATACATCGGCGTGGACAGCCAGTTCAACTACCGCACCACCGCGCTGATCAACGCCCAGGCCACGCTGCTCGACCCGTTCAACGCCTCGCAGGCCTCGCTCGCGACCGCGCTGGATCTGAACTACGGCCAGACCGTGCCGGGCACGGTCACCTCGGTGCACACGGGCGCCACCAGCACCACGGCCACCGGCAAGCTGATCTTCACGGGCGGCGTGTTCGGCTTCCTCGACAACAACAATCCGACGTCGCCGTATTTCACGATCGGCGCATTCGTCCAATAACCGGGGGACTCAGCCGTGAAAAAGACCTTCCTTTGCGCGGCGGCCGCGAGCGCCGCCGCGCTGGGGCCGTGCGCGGCCCACGCGCAGAGCGCCGGCAGCAACGTGATCGGGCTGGGCTGGTTTCACGTCCAGCCGATCCAGAGCAGCACGTCGCTGAACACCAGCGTCGCGCCGACGCCGATCAACACGCCGCTGCGGCTGCCGTCGCAGTTCGATTCGCCGGGCACCGGGCTGCGCACCAGCACCGCGGACACGCTCGGCCTGACGATCAGCCACTTCCTGACCGATCACATCGCGGTGACGTCGGTGGCCGGCGTGCCGCCCGTGTTCAAGGTGCGCGGCAACGGCACCATCACGCCGCCCGGCCCGGCCGGTGCGCTCGGCACGCAGAACATCGGGCTCGGCGCGGTGAACCCGATCGTCAAGAGCGTGCGGCAGTGGAGCCCGGCCGTGATCTTCCAGTACTACTTCGCGAACGCGAATGCGAAGATCAGGCCGTTCCTCGGCGTGGGCGTGTCGTACAACTGGTTCAGCGATCTGCAGTTGAACAACAACTTCATCAAGCAGACGCAGGACAACCTCGGCTCGATTCTCGCGGCGGGCGCCGGCAAGCCGGGCACGACGCAGGTGTCGGCGAAGGCGTCGTCGTCGTGGCAGCCGGTGTTCAACGCGGGCGTGACCTATGCGATCAACGAGCACTGGGGGCTCATCGCGTCGGTCACCTATATCCCGCTGAAGACGACGTCGACGGTCACGATCAAGGCCGCGGACGGCACCACGCTGGCGGAATCGAAAGGCGACCTGAAGGCCGATCCGATCATCAGCTACCTGGCCGTGTCGTATAAGTTCTGATCGCGGGCTGGCGGGAAGGGAAACCCGCAAGGGGCAATGCGCTGGAGGCCGCGGGCCGCCATGGCGAATCGTATGGACGAAAAAAAGCCCGCCTTAAGAGGCGGGCTGAATCCATATCAGAGGAGACATGGAGGAGACAGTTCCAACTATACCCGAGCGGATGTCGCATCGCAACATTTCCTTGCGGCAAATAAGGACTTTCCCTTGCGGGTTGTTGCGGAGTCGCGACATGCGCGACGGCGGGCGCACGGTGCGGTTCGCCGCGGCCCGCGATACGCCCCGCTGCCCCAGAATGCTCGCCTGGTGAGGCATTCAAGAAAAAACCCCGGCGCGCGACGCGAGCCGGGGTGGTGTTTCGACGGTGAGCCGGGGCCACGGCCGCAACCGGATTCCCAGCGCAGTGCGGCAGACTGTCGCGTGCCGCACCGGCGGCGTCAGTGCCTCACCAGCGCCATCGCCGCGCCGAAGCCGACGAACACGCCGCCCGTCAGCCGGTTGAAGATCCGCACCACGCGCGCGCTGCGCAGCGACGCGCCGATCCGCGTGCCGAACGCGCAATACACCACGTACCAGCCCACCTCGCATACCGCCAGCGTCGCCACCAGCACCGCGAACTGCGGCAGCTTCGGCGCAGCCGGGTCGATGAACTGCGGCGTGAGCGCCGCCGCGAACAGCAGCGCCTTCGGGTTGCTGCCCGACACCAGGAAGCCGTTGCGGAACAGCGCGCCCGGCGTGGCCAGCGCGCCGATCTTCAGCGCCGGCGCTTCGGCCGCCGGATCGTTCGCGGCGTCTTCCACGCGCGCGCGCCAGGCCTTGATGCCGAGCCAGATCAGATAGGCCGCGCCGATCAGGCGCAGCGCGTCGAACATGCGCGGCCACGCCGTCAGGAACACGCCGAGCCCGGCCGCCGAGACGAGGAACATCAGCACCAGCGCGAGCAGCGCGCCGGCCATCGTGGCCGCCGTGCGGCGCATGCCGTAGCGCGCGCCGTGCGACATCACCAGCATCATGTTCGGGCCGGGAATCGCCGACACCACGAACATCGTTCCCAGAAACAACTCCCACGTATGCCAATTCATCGCTGCCTCGATCCGAAATGCCTGAAGGAAAACCGGCGGACATTATGCCGGGGTTTGAGCGCCCGGCGAACCGCCCCGCGGCGCGGCGTTCAGCGGCCCGCGCGGCGCGCCGCGACTTCGCCGAGCACCGCGAAATCGCGCTCGCCGTCGCCGTGCGCCACCACGTCGAGCAGGTTGTCGCGCAACACGCTGGCCACCGGCATCGGCACCGACACGGCGTCGGCCGCCTCGATCACGAGCTTCACGTCCTTCAGGCCGAGCCGCGCCTTGAACAGCGCGGGCTCGTAGCGGCGCTCGGCGATCATCGCGCCATAGCCCTGGTAAACAGGCCCCGGCAGGATGCTGTTCGAGATCACGTCGATGTAGTCGCTGACCGACACGCCGTGCCCGGTCAGCAGCGCCGCCGCCTCGCCCATCGTCTCGATCGCCGAGGCCAGCGCGAAATTGGCGGCCAGCTTCACGGCGTTGGCGTGCTGCGGCAGCGAACCGAGCCGCCAGGTCTTCTTGCCGATCACGTCGAACGCCGGCTGCACGCGGTCGATCGCCTCGGCCGGGCCGGCGGCCACGATCGTCAGTTGCCCGAGCGCGGCGACGTTCGGGCGCCCAAGCACCGGCGCGGCCACGTAGTGCAGGCCGCGCTCGGCGTGCGCATGCGCGAGCGTTTCGGCCAACGCCACCGAGATGGTCGCCATGTTGACGTGCACCAGGCCGCGCGGCGCGTGTTCGAGCAGGCTCGCGTCGAACACGCCGCGCACGGCCGCGTCGTCGGCCAGCATCGAGAACACGGCGTCGCCCTGGAACGCCTCGGCGATCGAGCCGGCGTGTTCCGCGCCCGCCTCGGCCAGCGGCGCGACCTTCTCCGGCGAGCGGTTCCAGACGCGCACGCGATGCCCCGCCTTCAACAGGTTCAGCGCGATCGCGCCGCCCATCTCGCCGAGACCGATAAATCCGATATCCATGCTTCGCTCCTTGGTGGCTGGAGCGACGAAGTAGAGCACAGCCGCGCGATCCTTGCCGGGCCCGGAAATGAAACAGTCCCGGCCGCGCGAACGGCCGGGACTGCTGGGAAACGGCTGCCGCGCGGCGCGCGGCGCGGACGCTTACTGCTGCGCGCCCTTGTCGTTGGTGCCGGCGCTCGAAGCGGCGGCGGCCTTCGCCTTGCCCTTCGTGCTGCCGTGCTTCTTCAGCGTGTGCTTCGGCTTGCTCTTGTCGTGCTTGGCCGGTGCGGCCGCCGGGGCCGATGCGTCCTGCGCGAACACCGATGCCGAACCGAAGGCGAGCGTTGCGGCGGCCAGCGAAACGAGAAGCTTCTTCATGGTTCTACCCCTGCGTGGATGAATGGAAACGAACGGCCCGGATCGTCGGTGTGAAACCGCGCCGTCGCTGTCTGTTCAACGTGCGCGCGGCACGCCGCGTTGACTGTCGAAAACCCTGATGCGGCGGCCGTCGTTGCCCTTCATGCAGGTCAGTGGAACAGCTTCATCGCCTGCGTCAGCGTGTTGACGACGCCCCACACGAGCGGCACCAGCACGTACAGCCAGAACACCACCAGCAGCCCCTTGTTGGTGGGATGCGCGGTGTCGTTGCGGGTCGAGAGATCGGTCATCGTGAGCCTCCGCTTATTTGCCGGCCGCGAGCTGCGCGTCGGTCATGTAGTGATGATCGGCGACGCGGCGCACGAGCAGGTTGCAGAAGAAGCCGACGATCAGCAGGATCGCCATCAGGTGCACCGTCATCGTGTACGCATCGGCCTTGGCGACGCCGTGGCCCACTTGATACGCGCGGATGTAGTTCACCAGCACCGGGCCAGCCACGCCGGCCGCGGCCCAGGCCGTCAGCAGGCGGCCGTGGATGCCGCCCACGAACGCCGTGCCAAACATGTCGGCCAGATAGGCCGGCACGGTCGAGAAGCCGCCGCCATACATCGACAGGATCACGCCGTACGCCAGCACGAACAGCGCGATGTTGCCGCTCGCCGCGAAGGCCGGCACGCAGTAGTACAGCACCGCGCCGAGCGCGAAGAAGATGAAGTAGGTGTTCTTGCGGCCGACCCAGTCGGACGCCGACGCCCACACGAACCGCCCGCCCATGTTGAACAGCGACAGCAGGCCGACGAAGCCGGCGGCAGCCGCGGCCGTCACCGTGTCCTTGAAGCTTTCCTGGATCATCACCGAGGCCTGGCCGAGAATGCCGATGCCGGCCGTCACGTTCAGGAACAGCACCAGCCAGATCAGGTAGAACTGCGGCGTCTTGAGGGCCTGGTCGATGTGGACGTGGCGCGTCGTGATCATCTTGTTGGTCGACTGCGCGGGCGGCTCCCAGCCGGCCGGCTTCCAGCCTGCCGGCGGAATGCGGATCGCGAACGCGCCGATCGTCATCGAGATGAAATACGCGATGCCGAGGACCACGAACGTTTCGGCCACGCCGATGCTCGTCGCGCTCTTGAAGTGGTTCATCAGCGCCACCGACAGCGGCGCGGCGATCATCGCGCCGCCGCCGAAGCCCATGATCGCCATGCCGGTCGCCATGCCGCGGCGGTCCGGGAACCAGCGGATCAGCGTCGACACCGGCGACACGTAGCCGAGGCCCAGGCCGATCCCGCCGATCACGCCGTAGCCGAGGTACAGCATCCAGATCTGGTGGGTCCACACGCCGATCGCCGAGACGATGAAGCCGCCGCCGAAGCAGCAGGCCGCCGTCAGCATGGTGCGGCGCGGGCCGACGCGTTCGAGCCACTTGCCGGCGAACGCCGCCGACAGGCCGAGGAACACGATCGCCAGCGAGAAGATCCAGCCGAGGGTGGTCAGCGTCCAGTCGCCCGGCGCCGAGGCCGTGATGCCGATCACCTTGGTGAGCGGGCCGTTGAACACGGAAAAGGCATAGGCCTGACCGATACAGAGGTGTACTGCAAGCGCCGCGGGCGGCACCATCCATCGCGAAAACCCGGGGCGAGCGATGGTCGCCTCCTTCGACATGAACGACGGGGCACCCGTGCGGCCAGCCGGCTCAATCACACTGCTCATGATGATTTGTCTCCGTTGCAAATCTTGTTGTGGCCTGCGCTGAACACGCGCCGGAGCCATCGCGACATAGGAACCGCCGGTTCATATAATCTGTTGTCCAGAATGATTTTCCCCGAATCCGGCTCTGCCACACCGAACGATAGGCACCCCGAAACACATGCGCAATATGAGATAAGTGCGCATAAGGGAATGCATAGACGTAAAGGATGTGAACGATTCGTCAAGACGCGCCGCCGCGTCCCCCGCCGCCGCCCGCCTTGCCTTGCCGCGCCGGCTCCCGCCGGTGCTCCGGGCCGCTCGCACGAGCTTACGGCCAGCCAACAAAGCCGCGCATCCTACGCGAGACGCCCGCGAAAAACAATTTTTAACACCCGCGTCGCGTCTCGCTTGTTAGCCTGCCCCGGCATCACTGGCCGGCACGCGCGCGCGACCGCGCCGGCGATGCTCCGACTTCCCTGCTTGAGAGAACGATCGAATCGATGAAAGACCCGAACAAGTTGGCGGCGTACGCGCTGCTCGCCGGCGCGGCGCTGTCGCTGGCCGGTTGCGGCAGCAGCAGCGAGCCGCGTCCGCTCGCCCCATCCCAGGCCGCCGCGGTCGGCGCGCCGCCGGGCGCGATGATCTACGTGTCGTCGGGCCTGCAGGCGCCGCAGATCGAGCGCTGCCTGTCGAGCCGGCTGTCGCGCGCGCGCGTCGAACGGCAGGGCCGCGTCTCCACGATGCTGATCGGGCCCCGTTCGGCCAGCGAAGACTGGCGCATCACGCTCGAACAGAACGCGGCGGCCGGCACCACGATCGCCGTCTATCCGCCCGCGAGCGGCGACGGCGACCCGGACGAAACCTCGCTGCGGTTCCACCTCGCGCGCTGCGCGGTCTGACGAATCGGGCGCCGGCCGGCGCACAGGCCCGAGCGCACAGCACTTTTCCCCAGATGGCTGTGGACGAACGCTGTGCGCCCGCGGCCACCCTGTGCACGCTTCGCGCCGGCGGCCTACAATTCGCGGCCGAACCGCCGTAAACCTTTGCTTAGATAGGTAAGGTTGGTTAACAATTGCGGCGCGTGTCTGTGGACAACGTGCCGTCGTCCCGCGCAATCGAAACGGCAGCGGTGTCACATCACTGCCGCCCAACGGCTGACGCGCGTATCGCGCCGCGGAACATCGGCCGTCAACCGGGCGACCCCGCCTGCGGCGTACGCGGGCGGCGCGCGGCAGGCAACCCCGGCCGCCTTGCCCGCAGCCCATCTCGTTCAACCGGAAGGAACTCGCATGGAACTCGAACCGGCCGGCGCGCCGCCTCATCGGCCTGCCCCACCGGAATCCGCCGCCGCAGGCGCCGACGCCGCGCTCGAAGCGGCGCGGCGCGCGATCCCGGCGGCCTCCGCGGCCGAGGGCACCGCCATCGTGCTGCTGGTCGACGACCAGCCGATCGTGCGCGAAGCGGTGCGCCAGGCGCTGGCCGGCGAAACCGGCATCGAGCTGCGCTACTGCCAGCACGCCACGCAGGCGCTGGACGTGGCGCGCCAGACGCGTCCGACCCTGATCCTGCAGGACCTGGTGATGCCCGAGGTGGACGGCCTGACGCTGGTGCAGCACTACCGGCGCACGCCGGAGCTGCGCGACGTGCCGATCATCGTGCTGTCCGCCAAGGAAGAGCCGCGCATCAAGCAGGCCGCCTTCGAGGCCGGCGCGAACGACTACCTGATCAAACTGCCGGATCGCGTCGAGCTGGTCGCGCGGATCCGCTATCACTCGCGCGCGTACGTGAATCTGCTGCAGCTGAACACCGCCTACCGCGCGCTGCGCCAGTCGCAGGAAGAACTGCTGGCCGCGAATCGCGAGCTGGAGCGGCTGTCGCAATCGGACGGCCTCACTTCGCTGCCGAACCGCCGCTATCTCGACGCCTACCTCGACGGCGAATGGCGCAAGAGCCTGCGCGACGGCACCGAACTGTCGATGCTGATGATCGACGTCGACCGCTTCAAGCAATACAACGACACCTACGGCCACGTGGCCGGCGACGACGTGCTGCGCCAGGTCGGCGCGGCGCTGCAACGCTGCATGAGCCGCCCCGGCGATCTGGCCGCGCGCTTCGGCGGCGAGGAATTCGGCGTGGTGCTGCCGGGCACGCCGGCCGGCGGCGCACGGCTCGTGGCCGAGAAGATCCGCCTCGAAGTGGCCGCGCTGAAGGTGCCGCACACGGGCGGCGCCGACGGCGGCATCGTCACCGTCAGCATCGGCGGCGCCTGCACCGTCGCCTCGCAACTGAGCGGCATCACGGCGCTGATCGAGGCCGCCGACGCCGCGCTCTACCAGGCCAAGCGCGACGGCCGCAATCGCGCGGTGGTCGCCGCCGGCGACTGAACGCAACGGGGGCCGGGCGGGCTCGGCACGCGTGCGCCGAAGTCCGCCCCGCCGGCCCGCGCATGGCCGGCCGGCGTGCGACAATCGTCGCGCCTTCTCTTACGCATCGACTCCGATCGTGCCCCCGAAACCGCCTTCCCCCTCGTCCGACTGGATCCTGCGCGCGGCCCCCGCGCACGGGATCGAGCGCGTCGAGGCGTGGTTCCAGGGCAAGGCCTACGGCATGCACCGGCACGATACCTATGCGATCGGCCGCACGCTCGCCGGCGTCCAGCGCTTCCAGTACCGGCGCAGCCGCCGCGACAGCCTGCCCGGCAACACGCTGGTGCTGCATCCCGACGAGGCGCACGACGGCCAGGCCGGCACCGACGAAGGCTTTCGCTACCGCATCGTCTACGTCGAGCCGTCGCTGTTCCAGGAGGTGCTCGGCGGCCGTGCGCTGCCGTTCGTCGAGGGCGGCGTGACGACCGACGCGCGGCTCGCGGCGGCCGCCGGCACGCTGCTGCAATCGGTCGGCCAGCCGCTCGATCCGCTCGAGCAGGCCGGCGCGATCGCCGAACTGGCCCACGCGCTGGCGGCCGTGGCCAGCTTGCCCGATGCGCGCGGCACGGCCGATTACGCCGCCGCCCGGCGCGCCCGCGACTATCTGCGCGAGAACTGCACGCGCGCGCTCAGGCTGGAGGAAGTGGAAGCCGCCACCGGGCGCGACCGCTGGAGCCTGTCGCACGATTTCCGCACGTTCTACGGCACCAGCCCGTATCGCTACCTGACGATGCGCCGGCTCGACGTGGCGCGCCGCCTGCTGATCGCCGGCGAGCCGCTGTCGAGCGCGGCCGCCAACGCCGGGTTCGCCGATCAGGCCCACATGACGCGCCAGTTCGCGCAGGCGTTCGGCATCACGCCGGGCCGCTGGCGGCAGATGACGGCGGCCCGGCCGCGCGGCTGAACGCGCGCGGCATCGGTACATCGGCAGGCAGGTCAGACCCACGATCGTTCAATACGCCGCGCGAGCGGCTTCGTATGCTCGCGGCTCCCTCACCTTTCCTGCGGACGGAGCACCTCATGACCTCATCCATCCCGGCCTTGCGCGGCCAGTGCCAAACCATCGATCTGGCCGGCAAGCTCGCGCGCGTCGAAGGCTATTGGCAGCAGCGCGTCGTCGCCGAAATGAACGACTACCAGTTCAAGGTCGCGCGGCTCGACGGCGAATTCGTCTGGCACACGCACGACGACACCGACGAAACCTTCATCGTCCTCGACGGCGAATTGCGGATCGAGATGCGCGGCGGCCCGGCCGGCGACAGCACGATCGTGCTGCGCGCGGGCCAGATGGCGGTCGTGCCGAAGGGCGTCGAGCATCGCCCGCACGCGCTCGGCGAGGTGAAACTGCTGCTGGTCGAGCCGCGCGGCGTGGTGAACACCGGCGACGGCGCGCACAGCGAGCGCACCGTCGCGAACGACCAGTGGGTTTGAGGCCGAGCCGGCTGCTCAGAGGTTGATCCCGCCCGACACCTCGATGCGCTGGCCGTTGATCCAGCGCGCGTCGTCGGTGCAGAGGAAGGCCACCGTGCCGCCGATGTCGTCGGCCTGCGCGACGCGGCCCAGCGCCGTCTGCGCCTTCACGAACGCCTGCAGTTCGGGCGAGTTGCGGATCCGCGCGCCGGCGAAATCGGTCTCCACGCCGCCCGGCGCGATCACGTTGGCGCGGATGCCGCGCGCGCCGTACTCCTTCGCCACATAGCGCGAGAACGTCTCGACCGCCGTCTTGCAGGCCGCGTAGATCGCGTAGGCCGGCACGATGAAGCGCGTGGCCGCCGCCGTGATGAACACCACGCCGCCGCCGTCGTTCATCATCGCCAGGCATTGCTGCGTCAGGAACACCACGCCCTTGAAGTGCACGTTCGAGAACGTGTCGAACACCTCCTCCGTGACCTCGGCGATCGGCACCGCCGCGCCGATTCCCGCGTTGTTGACGAGGAAATCGAGCCGTTCCGTGTTCCAGCGCGACCGCAACACGGCCTTCAACTCGGCCAGGAACGGCGCGAACGCGCCGACCGCCGCCACGTCCAGCGGCAGCGCCGCCGCCTTGCGGCCCATGCTTTCGATCTGCGCGACCACCGCTTCGGCGTCGGCGCGGCGTGTTTGATACGTCAGCACCACATCCACGCCCTTGCGCGCCAGCGACAGCGCGATATCGCGCCCGATGCCGCGGCTGCCACCGGTTACCAGCGCCACCTTGGCTTGCGTCGTGTCCGTCATGTCGATCTCCCGTTCAAGAATGCCTCGCATGCTCGTCGATTGTTGATAGATCGACAATCCAGCACAATGTGAACGGGTTGTTTATACGGATGCACAATGAAGATCGATCCCGGCGAGCTGAGCCTGTTCGTGGACGTCGCGCGGGCCGGCGGGTTTCGCGACGCCGCACGCGTGAACGGCAAGAGCCCGTCGCTGCTGAGCCAGTCGATCCGCCGGCTCGAGGACAAGCTCGGCGTGCGGCTGTTCAACCGCTCGACGCGCAGCGTCGTGCTGACCGAGGCCGGCGCGCGGCTGCTCGAAAGCGTCGCGCCCGCGTTCGCCGAGATCGACGCCGCGCTCGACGTGGTCAACGGCTACCGCGAGCGCCCGGCCGGCACCTTGCGCCTGAACGTGCCGCCGATCGCCGCGCGGCTGATCCTGCCGTCGATCCTGCCGCGCTTCTTCGCGGCGTATCCGGAGATCGAGGTGGAGTTGGAGGTGGAGGAGAGTTTCGTCGACGTGCTCGCGTCGGGCTGCGACGCCGGGATCCGCTACGAGGAGCGTCTCGAGGCCGACATGATCGCCGTGCCGATCGGCCCGCGCACCCAGCGTTTCGCGACCGCCGCCGCGCCCGGTTATCTGGCCCGGCGCGGCACGCCGCAGCATCCGCGCGACCTGCTTGCGCATGCCTGCCTGCGCAGCCGCTTTCCGAGCGGCGCGCTGACGCCGTGGATCTTCGAGCGCGACGGCGAGGTGGTGCGCGTGGAGCCATCGGGGCCGTTGCGGGTACGGCCCGGCGGCGCGGTCGACATCCTAGTGGATGCGGCGCGCGCCGAGGTCGGCATCGTTCATCTGTTCGAGGAATGGCTGCGGCCGCATCTGGACAGCGGCGCGTTGATGCCGGTGCTCGCGCCGTGGTGGCAGGGGTTTTCGGGGCCGTTTTTGTACTACCCGAGCCGAAGGTTGCTGCCGGCGCCGTTGCGGGCGTTCGTGGATTTCATCAAGGGGTGAGGGGCGGCGAAACGGCGGCCGAAAAGCAGAAAGCCGACGCAAGGCCGGCTTTCCTGGTGATTCGTTGGTGGAGAGGAGGAGGATCGAACTCCCGACCTTCGCATTGCGAACGCGACGCTCTCCCAGCTGAGCTACCCCCCCAACATTCGATCGATCATACACAAGCCGATCCGGGGATGGCAAGCCCGCCGCGAACCGTTTCGATCAGTTCGACGGCGCGCCGGCCAGCACCCATTTGACGACCGCCTTGATGTCGGCGTCGCTCATGCCGGGATGCGCGGGCATCGGGATCACGCCCCACACGCCGGAGCCGCCGTCGCGCACTTTCTTCTCGAGCTTGGCGGACGCAGCCGGATCGCCCTTGTACTTCGCGGCGATGTCCTTGAACGACGGGCCGACGAGCTTGCGGTCGACCGCGTGGCAGCCCATGCAGGCATTACCGCGAGCCACGCGCAGACCATCGTCGGCGGCCTGCGCGGCGGGCGCGGCCAACAGGCCCGCGCCGAGCGCGAGCGTGGCGACGGCCGATGCCGCCGCGCGGCGAACGGTGCAGCGAACGCTCATTGCTTCACCGCCTTCGCGTTGCCCGGATGCACGTTCGGCGAGCTCGTCACCGGCGCGGGCGCCTGCGACTGCAGCGGCGTGGCGCTGACGCTCGAATCGGGCACCGCGCCCACGGTCGGGCCGACATCGACGGCCGGCGCGGGCTGCGTCACGCCAGGATCGCCGGCGGGCGCGCTCGACGAGGTCAGGCCCGACGAATCGGCCGGCTTGATGTACTGGAATACCTTCACGACCTGCAGCACGCCCGGCACGCGGCTCGCCACATCGGCGCCGATGTTGCCTTCGTCGACGGTCACGAGGCCCATCAGATAGACGTTGCCGCGCTCGCACACCACCTTGAAGTTGTTCGCCGAAATGCCCTTCTCGCCGACCAGCGCCGATTTCACGCGGCCTTCGAGATACGAATCGTTGGTGCGGTCGGACAGCGTGGCGGCCGGCTGCAGCGCCAGCTCGTTGACGATCGCGTTGACGTTGTTGATGGCGCGGACGATGTCCTCGGCACGCTGCTTCGACGCGTTGTTCGACACTTCGCCGGTCAGCAGCACGCGGCGGTTGAACACCGTCACGTTGACGTGCGCGTCGTCGGGCAGGCCGCTGCGCAACTGCGAGGCCGCCTTGATCTGGATTTCGCGATCTTCCGTCTGCGTGCCCAGCGTGCGGCGGTCGGTCGCGATCAACGCGCCGCCACCGGCCGCGGCGCCAACCACGGCCAGCACGCACCCCTGCAGCGAAGCGGCCAGGCTGGCCGACACCGCGATCATCAGGGTGGTTCTCACAAGCGTCTGTCCAACGCGGCGGGTAGTCATCGACAAGCTCTCCTTCGAATCAGTCTTCGCCCAGCAGCATCGCGTCGATGCCGTCGCACAGGCAGTGGATGGTCAGCAGATGGATTTCCTGGATGCGCAACGCCCGGTCGGACGGCACGCCGATATGAATATCCGTGTCGGACAGCGCGGCGGCCAATGCGCCGTCGCGCCCGGCCAGCGCGATCACGGTGATTTCGCGCTCGCCCGCTTCGGCGGCGGCGGCGAGGATGCGCGGCGAATCGCCGGCCGGATCGATGACGACCAGCACGTCGCCCGTCTGGCCGAGCGCGCGCACCTGCTGCGCGAAGATCTGGTCGGCCGCGTCGCCGTTCGTGAACGGGCCGGCGCGGCTGGCATCGGTGGCGAGCGCGAGGCCCGGCAGGCTGGGCCGTTCGCGCTCGAAGCCGCCGACCAGCGCGTTGGCGAGCCGTTCCGCCGCGGCGGCCGAGGGGCCGTCGCCGCAGACGAGAATCTTGTTGCCGTTCGCGAGCGCCATGAACATCGCGTCGACGGCGGCTGCGATCGGCAGCGACAGCGCGTCGAGCACCTCGAGCGCGAGCGCCGCGTTGTCGCGGATATGTTGCTGAATACGTTCGACTGACATCGTCCTATCGCGTGTAGCGTGAAACCCGGAAAGAAGCGCGGCGGCAAGCCGCGCGGTAGCGTGGGTGCGGCGAGTTTACCGTACTCCAGGGCCGCCACCGCCGCGTCCTTTACATCTCGACACAAGAACCGGGCGCGAGACACGCGAAGCGCGGGCCGGCTATACGTCGTCGGCGCGAAACGCGTCGCGCAGCCAGACCAGCCGCCCGGCCTCGAACGCCACCACGTCGAAGCGGCACGCGCAGCATCCGCCGAAGCGCGCCCACACCACGTGCGCCGCCGCAACGAGCCGCCGCCGCTTGTGCGGGCCGATGCTGGCGAGCGCGCCACCGTGCCTGCCGTGACGGCGCGCGCGCACTTCGACGAACACCAGCGTGCCGTCGCGCTCGCGCATCACGAGATCAAGCTCGCCGCCGCGCACCACGAGGTTCGCCGCGACGAAGGCCAGTTGCCGGCGTTCGAGAAAGCGCCGCGCCTGCCATTCGAATCGCGCGCCGACGCGCGTCGAACCGGGGCGGCCCGACGCGCCTTCGTCCGCCTCGCCAGCCACTCGATCGGCCGCCGGCCCGCCGCCCATCTCCGGGCGCGGCAGCGCCGCGCGCGCGTGGCACAATGCGTGGCTTGTCCCGCCCGCCGCGCGTTTGCGCATCCGTTCCGCCATGACTTCCCTCCTCGATCTCGCTCAATCGCAGCACTACCCGGCCGGTACGCTCTACGTGGTCGCGACGCCGATCGGCAACACCGCCGACATCACCGTGCGCGCGCTGCACGTGCTCGGGCTGGTGGACCGCATCGCCGCCGAGGACACGCGCAACACGGGCCAGTTGCTCGCCCGCTACGGCATCTCGAAGCCGCTGCTGGCCGTGCACGAGCACAACGAGCGCGAGGCCGCCGGCCGCGTGGTGGAGTTGCTGCGCGCGGGCGAACGCATCGCCTACGTGTCGGACGCCGGCACGCCCGGCATTTCCGATCCGGGCGCGAAGCTGGTGGACGCGGTGCGCGCCGCCGCGCTGCCGGTGGTGCCGCTGCCCGGCGCCAATGCGGCGGCGGCGGCCGTCAGCATCGCCGGCGACTGGGCCGGCCCGTTCACGTTCGCGGGCTTTCTGCCGCCCAAGCCGAAGCAGCGCGCCGCCGCGCTCGAACCGCTGAAGGCGCACCCCTACGCGCTGGTGTTCTACGAAGCGCCGCACCGCATCGTCGAAACCGTCGAAGCGCTGGCGCAGGCGTTCGGCGGCGAGCGCCGGCTGCTGATCGGCCGCGAGCTGACCAAGTTACATGAGGACGTGTTCGTCGGCACCCTGGCCGAAGGGCCAGCATGGCTCGCCGCCGACGCGAATCGCCAGCGCGGCGAATTCGCGCTCGTCGTGCAGGGCGCGCCCGCGCAGACGGGCGACGACGATCCGCACGCGCACGATGCGCTGCTCAAGCTGCTGCTGTCGGAAGTGCCGGTGAAAAGCGCGGCGAAGCTGGCGGCCGCGATGACGGGCGCATCGCGCAACACGCTCTACGCGCGGGCGCTGGAACTGAAGGAAGACTGAG
This sequence comes from Burkholderia sp. Ac-20379, assembly GCF_017104645.1. Lineage (GTDB taxonomy): Bacteria > Pseudomonadota > Gammaproteobacteria > Burkholderiales > Burkholderiaceae > Burkholderia. The sequence goes on along the minus strand of NZ_JAAGPF010000020.1, from coordinate 15,978 downwards.
AAAAACCGGACGCAGCGCGAACGCGCGGCGCATCACATCTCGCGGCGTGACCGATGTCACGCCGACTCTGCACATTCTCTGAAACGAACCACAAGCACACCACGGCGCCGGATCTGGCCGGCCCGAGGCTCAGTGCGAGTTGGTGTTCGACGCCACCGTTTCGTCGCGCGCGATACGCGCCTGTTCCGGCGACAAGCCCACGATCTTCACGCGCGCCGTGCCGGCCTTCACCACCCCGATCACCTTGGCTGCCGCGTACGACAGATCGAGCACGCGGCCCCGCGCGAACGGCCCGCGATCGTTGATCTTCACGATCACCGATTTGCCGTTCGACTGGTTGATGACCTTCACGTACGACGACAGCGGCAGCGTGCGGTGCGCGGCGGTCAGCTCGTTCATGTCGAAGCGCTCACCGTTGGCGGTGCGCTTGCCGTGGAAGGCGCGGCCATACCACGAGGCGCGGCCCGTCTGGCGGAAGTCGGACACATCGGCGGCGTCGATCGGCTTCGCATCGGCCAGCGATGCGCGCTTCGCGTCGTCGGTGTCGGTGGCCGGCAGAGTGGCCAGCGCCGAATCGAAATTCGCCTGCTTGCTGTCGTCGTCGGCTGCACCGGCGGAAGCCGTGCGCAGCGCATCCTTCGGGTTGCTGTTGTTGGACGCCTGATCGGCGTTCGGCGGCATGGCGCAACCTGTGAGCGCCACCACCATTGCTACTGAACCGAGTTGCCTCGGCAATCGAAATTTCATCGACGTGTCGCCTATGGGTGCGGGCCGCGCAACTGCTGAAAATGCGGCCCGGACGGATATGCGCGCACGCCCCTGCCCGTTGCGAGCAAGCGGCTTGCACTGGTGCGGCTGTCGTACTTGCCGCGACCGTCCTGATTAGCTTTCACGTCTGGCTCAGCCTATCCCCGGCAGCCTGGCCAGACCCCAAATGCCGCCATCGAACATGACAGACAGTTCGCGCGCGTCGCGTGAGGCCAACGGGCAGGAACGGCGGCATAGGCCTCATCCGGCATGCGGCAGCATGGCCGCGGCGGGCGCGCGTAACGCCCGGCCGGACAAGACGTGAGCACCGATTGATCGGTACCGAGATGCGCCGCCGAGAGAACCGGCGGCTAGTGCTTGACGGCGTATCGGCCCGTTTTGCGGTGCCTGAACGCCTGCTTGAACACGCGGATGACCCGCGCACAATGGGTCGCATTATACATAAACGAAATGAGCCGCCCGAAAATCGGCCTGGCCCCTTGATTGATTCTCACTATGACGCAATCCCGGGCACGGCCGCTGCGGCGGCGAGCCGCAGCCGTTCGGCTTCGGCCGCACGGCCGGCACCGGGCACGCGCGGGCGGACGAGCCAGTACAATCGAGCCTTTCCCGCCTACGCACCAACCCCATGAAAGTCACGTTGATACCGGTCACGCCGTTCCAGCAGAACTGCTCGCTGATCGTCTGCGAAAAAACGGGCCGCGCCGCCGTCGTCGATCCGGGCGGCGATCTCGACGTGATCCGCGGCGAGGTCGAGCGGCAGAACGCCCAGGTCGAGAAAGTGCTCGTCACGCACGGCCACATCGATCACTGCGCCGGTGCGAAGGCGCTCGCCGAGCATTACGGCGTGCCGATCGAAGGGCCGCAGGAAGACGAGCGCTTCTGGATCGAGCAGTTGCCCGCGCAAGGGCAACGCTTCGGCTTCAGCGGCGACGCGCAGGTGTTCGAGCCGAACCGCTGGCTGGTCGACGGCGACACGCTGACGGTTGGCGACGAAACGCTCGAGGTCTATCACTGCCCGGGCCACACGCCCGGTCACGTCGTGTTCTTCAGCCGCGAACACCGGCTCGCGATCGTCGGCGACGTGCTGTTCGCCGGCTCGATCGGCCGCACCGATTTCCCGCGCGGCAATCACGAGGATCTGGTGCGCTCGATCCGCGAAAAGCTCTGGCCGCTCGGCGACGACGTCACGTTCGTGCCCGGCCACGGCCCGGTGTCGACGTTCGGCCAGGAGCGCGAAACCAATCCGTTCGTGTCGGACCGGAGGTTCGGATGAGCGGTGAAATCTATGTGAGCACCGACGTGGAGGCCGACGGCCCGATCCCCGGCCCGCACTCGATGCTGAGCTTCGCCTCGGCCGCCTTCACCGAAGACAAGCAGTTGATCGCCACGTTCTCGGCGAATCTCGAAACGCTGCCGGGCGCGAGCCCGCATCCGGTGCAGGAAGCCTGGTGGAAAACCCAGCCCGAAGCCTGGGCCGCCTGCCGGAAGGATCTGCAGGCGCCCGAGGCGGCGCTGGTCGCCTATGTCGAATGGGTCGAAGCGCTGCCCGGCAAGCCGGTGTTCGTGGCGATGCCGGCCGGCTTCGATTTCACGCACATGTTCTGGTACATGATGCGGTTCGCGGGGCGCTGCCCGTTCTCGTGGTCGGCGCTCGACATCAAGACGCTGGCGTTCGCGCTGACCGGCCTGCCCTATCGCAAGGCGATCAAGCCGCGCTTCCCGAAGCACTGGTTCGACGATCATCCGCACACGCACGTGGCGCTCGACGACGCGATCGAACAGGGCGCGCTGTTCTGCAACATGCTGGCCGACCTGCGCAAGCGGCAAGCCGCGTTCGACCAGGCCGCCGCCGGCGCGGATGCCCCGGCAAGCCCCGGCGCCGGTAACTAGCAAATAGGCCGCGCGCCCAGCGCGGGCCGATGCGGCGGAGCGGCAGAAATCACCCGCTCCGCCGCATCGCGAAGCAAAACTCCCTCGCATCCGCGACATCCATTGCACGAGTTTTCTTGCCCCACTACCATGAGGCGTTCCAGCCGCCCTCCGGGAGACGCAGGTGATACTCGATTCGTTTTCGCAGAAAATCCTTCGCCTGCTGCAACTCGACGCGCGGCGTTCGGTGCAGGAAATCTCGGATCAAGTGGGCCTGTCGAGCACGCCGTGCTGGCGCCGCATCAAGGACATGGAGCAATCGGGGGTGATCCAGCGCTACACGGCGCTGCTCGATCGCGAAAAGCTCGGCCTGCATGTGTGTGCGCTCGCGCACGTGCACCTGACGCGCCACAACGAGGGCGGCGTCGAGCAGTTCGAACGCGAGATCGCCACCTGCCCCGAAGTGACCGAGTGCTACAGCACCACCGGCGAAGCCGATTACATCCTCAAGATCGTCGCGCCCGACATCAAGGCCTACGACGTCTTCCTGCACGAACGGATCTTCAAGATCCCGGCCGTTTCGCAGGTGCGCACGAGCGTCGTGCTGCGCGAAATCAAGTTCGATACGCAATTGCCGCTGTAACGGCAAGCGCGCCGCGATAGCCGGCTCAAGCGCCGCGCTCGTCGCCGGGCAGCGCCCGCGCGATGCCCAGACGCCGCGCGCCGAGCCGCTCGCGCAACGCGGCCGCGTCGATCGGCGCCGGGTCGCCCGCGAGCGTCAGATCGATCTCCAAACCCGTGCTGAGGTAATGCAATTGCATCGATGCGGCGCGCACGCCGAGTTCGCTCAGCGCGGCATGGATGCGTGCCGCCACGTCGCCGCGCGCCGGCAGCGCCAGCGCCGGCCGCCGCCAGACCGCGTCGTTTTCCGGATCGACGTGAATCAGCGCATCGAGCACGCGCGGATCGTCGAGCACGCGGGCGCGCGCCGTCTCCGCGATCCAGTGCCCTTCCGATACCGAGATCATCGGATCGACAAGGATGTGCGCATCCACCAGCGCCGCGTCGCCCATCTTGCGCGTGCGCAATTCGTGCACGCCGCGCACGCCGGGCGTGGCTGCCAGCAGCGCGCGAATCTCGTCGGCGGCCTGGGCGTCGAGCGCGCGATCCGACAGATCCTGCAGCGCGTCCCAGCCGAACGTCCAGCCCATGCGCGCCACCATGAAGCCGACGATGGCCGCCGCGATCGGGTCGAGCAGCTTGACGCCGGCCAGGCTGCCCACGATGCCGATCGCCACCACCAGCGACGACGCCGCATCGGAGCGCGCATGCCACGCATTCGCGACCAGCAACGCCGAACGCACGCGCCGCGCCTCGCGCAGCATGTAGCGGAACAGCGCCTCCTTCGACACCACCACCAATGCGGCCACGGCAAGCGCCACCGCATGCACGGGCGGAATCGCATCGAGATTCACGAGCCGCTCGCCGGCGCGCAACAGCATGCCGATACCCACGGCAATCAGGATCCCGCCCAGTAATAACGACGCGACGGTTTCGTATCGGCTGTGGCCGTAATTGTGATCGGCATCCGGCTTTGCGCCACTATGCCGATTGGCGAACAGCACGATGAAATCCGAGATCAGGTCGGACAGGGAATGCACGCCGTCGGCAATCAAGGCCTGCGAATGCCCGATTACCCCGACTGCGATCTGCAATGCGGCCAGCACCACATTGAGCGCAATGCTGACGCCGGTGCTCTTGCGCGCCACTGCATGCTTTTCGTCATCGGGCGCATCAGCGGTAAATATGGCCATGATTACCAATGCAATCAGTAATTCTTAGATTCCATCAAGCAGACGCTGTCCGTCTGTTGACGCACTTAGGAAAAACCCGGCAAATCAGGCGCTTATGGATCGACGCGAATGCGCGTCGCGCCGCAACGTACCATTAGCCCGGCGATCATGCCGCCAATTGACTAGACATGATGCTTCCCTATTTTTCTCAATAGGTCAACAAAAAGGCCACGCACTCCTTTGACGGAGTGAATGGCCCTTGCTTTTCTTAAGGCAGACTTAAGCCGCCTTAAAGTGCTGCCTCGAGATTCAGATTGCGAATTGCTCGCGATCCTTACCGGCGATCCAACGCGGCGGCTTGCCACGGCCCGACCAGGTCGAACCCGATTCGGGATCGCGGTATTTTGCCGCAACACCGGCGCGAACCCGGCCAGCCTTGACTGCCTTGGCCCGGCTGAGGCCAAGCTCGGCAAGCGAGAAACCGTAATCGGAGATCTTCTGCTTCACATCGTTGAGGACCTCGGCATATTCGCTCGCCTTGGCTTCCTCGATTTGCTTCTCCAGCTTTTCTCGCTGCGCGAGAAGGTCCTTGTAAGAAGACATATATTTCCTTTTCTCTGACTAAACGGAGCCGGTCTGTGCCAGCTAACCCATTTTCATGTATTGATGCCTCGGATTATGGAGCCAGAGGTTAGCACAAAAAGCAAACGTGGGAATCACCGTTCGCGCAAATATGTGTGCAAGATTGTGATTAATCGCCAACGCGCCGGCAGCGTGTTCAACAATTCAATTACCGCTTAAATGATTGACACAATCGATTAGGCAGGAATGGTTCATATATTCATACTTTCAAAGCACGCAACGGGCACGGCTTTTCGATTTAAAAGTTGTCATCGAGCGGGAGGTTGCGATGAAAACTGCATGCGATCGAGTGCACCGAAAAAGTGCGAAAGCTTGCTGGATACTTACTTGGACGGCCCCGGCGGCGAGCAAAAAGATACGTCCGTATTTTTCGGAAATGTCGCAATTCTCTTTCAGGACAACACCAATCCGCTCGCCACGGCATGCAAAGAAGCGCCGAGTTGATCGAAATCGGCGGCCGCCTCGGCAAACGGCGTGCGCCGCAAACGGCCCGCGATTCGCCAGTCGGCGCCATAACGATCCACGCCGGCCAATTCGCATTCGCTGGATTTATTCGGATATAGCGCCCAGGCGGCCTGCTCCTCGTCGAACGACAGCGGCGGCAAGGCGTCGAGTTGCCGGCCATCGAGCCAGCCCATCCGGCCAAAGCCGCCAATGAAACGCAGCCGCTCGCAATCGAGCGCCCAAAACGCAAAATCGCCGAGTTCGAGATAACGCGCCGCATCGGGGTGGTAACGCACATAGCGCGCAGCCAGATGCGGATCGGCATCGACGCGCGCGCAGCGCCCCACCAGCGTCATGCGCTCGGCCTCGAGCACGCCGGCGCCGGCGCCGTCGTCGGAACCATCGGCCACCAGCAGGCCCGCGCGCGGATCCTCGGCAAGGTTGCGCGTGTGCTCGGCCAGCGCGCTGATCAGCACCACCGGGCGGTGGCGCGCGTCGGTCGCATACGGCACGGCGGTGGGATACGGAAAGCCGGCCGGCTCGCGCGCCTGGGTCGCGAGTGTGGCGCTCTGCCGGCGATGCAGCAGATGAATCGGCAAGTCGGCGGAAATATTCATGCGGCTCCCTGGGGCAAGCGCGCCGCGCGGGGTCGCGCAGCCGCCACGACGCTCCGCTAGAATCGGACGCTTGCGCGCATTGTCGCCCATCGCCCGCGCCGGGCGCATCCGCGCCATTCAAAAACAACCCGATCCGTGCGAGCCGGCCGTCCAGCGCCGCGCCGCGCGCTGCCGAGCTCACCGTGTCCGACCATTCCTCCCGGCTTCCGCCGCTGCCCGCCGCCCATCGCGATCTCACCGATTCCGCCCGCCGCCGCGCGCGCGCGGCCACCATGGCGCTGTTTTTCGTCGCCGGCATGATGTACGCGTCGTGGGGGGTGCACGTGCCGACCGTGCGCGACCGCTTCGCGCTGAGCCCGGCGATGCTGTCGCTGGCGCTGCTCGCGGTGGCGATCGGCTCGATCGTCGCGATGACGACCAACGCGAAATGGATCGCGCGCGTCGGCACGCGCAGCGCCTGCCTGGCCGGCGGGCTCGGCATGTGCGTGTTCGGCGCGCTGATCCTGCTCGCGCCGACCTACCCGCTGCTGGTGCTCGTGCTGATGCTGTTCGGCTTTTCGATGGCGACGCTCGACGTTGCGATGAACGCCGAGGCGAGCGCCGTCGAAATCGCGTTCGGCCGGCCGATCATCTCGATGCTGCACGGCATGTTCAGCATCGGCGGGATGGCGGGCGCCGCGCTCGGCGGCGCGGCGCTGTCGGCCGGCATGACGCCGGCCGTGCATCTGGCGCTGGCCTCGGCCATGTGCGCGGTGGTGCTGATCGTCGCGTGCCCGGCCGTGCTGCCGCATGTGCCGCACGACGAAGCGGCGCACGGCAAATCGGCGAACCGCTGGCGCTCGACGGCGCTCTGGATGCTCGGCGCGATCGCGCTGGTGTCGCTGATCGCCGAGGGCGCGATGTACGACTGGGCCACCGTCTACATGCGCGACGTGGTGGCCGCCACGCCGGCGTTCGCGAGCGCGGCCTACGCGGCGTTCTCGGGCGGCATGGCCGTCGGCCGGTTCGCGGGCGACGTGGTGCGTTCGCGCTTCGGCGCGCCGCAACTGGTGTTCGCGAGCGCGAGCTTCGCCTGCGCGGGGATGGTCGGCGCGCTGCTGCTGCCGCAACCGGCGCCCGCCCTGATCGGCTTCATGATGATGGGCCTCGGCCTCGCCAACATGATGCCGCTGCTGTTCGCCGCCGCCGCGCGCGTGGCCGGCATCTCGCCGGCCGAGGGCCTGGCGCACGTCGCGGGCCTCGCCTATTTCGGGCTGATGTTCGGGCCGGTGGTGATCGGCGGCGTCGCGCAGGCGGCCGGCCTCACCGTCGGCCTGTGGATCGTGGCGCTCTGCGCGGCGATCGTCGCCGCGACCGCGCCGAAGGTGATGCGCAAGCTGAACGTCTGACACGCCCGCCCCAAAAAGAAAAGGCGCCCGTCTTGCGACGGGCGCCCTTTACCCCCTCTGTGACCGCAGCTTACATCTTGACCTGGTCGAGGAACGTCTTCTTGCCGCTCTTGTAGTCGTACAGCGAGATCACGCCGTGCTTCAGGTCGCCCTTCGAGTCGAACACGGTTTCACCGATCACGCCCTTGTAGTCCGTCGTCGGCATTTGCGCGAGGATCTTCGCTGCGTCCACCGAGTTCGCACGCTTCATCGCGTCGACGATGATGTACACGGCGTCATACGTGAACGGCGAGTAGATCTGGATCGGCTGGCCGAAACGCTTCTGGTACTTGGCTTGGAATTCCGCGCCGCCCGGCATCTTTTCGAGCGCCGCGCCGGCTTGCGAGCAGACCACGTTCGCCGATGCATCGCCAGCCAGATCCGACAGCTGTTCCGTACACACGCCGTCGCCGGCCAGGATCTTCGCGCGCAGGCCGAGCTGCTTGGCTTGCTTGGCGAACGGGCCGCCGGTGGCGTCCATGCCGCCGTACATGATCGCGTCCGGATTCTCACCCTTGATCTTGGTCAGAATTGCGCGGAAGTCGACAGCCTTGTCGTTGGTGGCGTCGTGCGAGAGCACCTTCAGGCCGAGGGCCTTGGCCTTCTTCTCGAACTCGTTCGCCAGACCTTGACCGTAAGCGGTCGAGTCGTCGACCACGGCCACCGACTTGTAGCCCTTCGACTGTGCGTAGTTCGCCAGTGCCGGACCTTGTTGCGCATCGGTCGCGACGACGCGGTACGCCGTCTTGAAGCCTTGCTGCGTGTAGGCCGGGTTGGTTGCCGACGGCGAGATCTGAACGATGCCTGCATCGCTGTAGATCTTCGATGCGGGGATCGTGGTGCCCGAGTTCAAGTGGCCGACGACCGCGACGACCTTGTCGTCGACGAGCTTCTGCGCAACCTGCGTGGCGGTACGCGGGTCGGCCGCGTCATCCTGTGCATCGAGCTGGAGGGTGATCTTCTGGCCGCCGATCGTGAGGCCCTTCGCGTTGATTTCTTCAACCGCGAGGCGGGCGCCGTTCTCGTTGTCCTTGCCGAGGTGGGCGATGCCGCCCGTCAACGGTGCGACGTGGCCGATCTTGACGACCTGGTCAGCCGATGCGTTCGTCGCGAACGCCGCAAACACCATCGCCGCCGCGCTGATCGGCAACAGCTTTTGCATCTTGATAGTCATGGAAGTCTCCAGTTTCGATCCAAAAAATGCCATCGCCGGTTCCCCGCTCCATCCCCGGTGTATCCACCATTGGAGTTTCGCCGGCCGCATCTGTCATGCACGTGGCTGCAAGCACGCGAGTTGGACGCTTTTAACGGCCGCACCGCAGTACTTGCGCGCAAGTGTAGGTGATCAAATTAATTTGTGGGATCTTTTTGAAGTAGTGGGAACACTACCGATGTCGTATGCCGGCGACAGCCTGTATGGCAGCGCGAAAAGCCTTGATGGGTAAGGGTTTCCGCTAATTCATCCGGGACCATGAAGGGTTGGTTTATTCACCTGTTTCACGCTGCGGATAATGTTGAGGATCAATGACTTCCGGCGAAAACAATTCAATGTCGCGCAACCCGGCGCGCCGCTTCGCATACCACGCGCGTGCTTCGCATCGATGTCGCGCGGGCACGCCGAATGCGCGCGCAGGACACACTTGTTTACCGTCCGCTGACGCGCTGCAGCGAAGCGCGAACGATGGCACACTGACGCCGCCCTTTTTCATCGCGGGCGCGCCGCCTCGCGCGCCCCTTGTCTGGAGACCAGCATGACCTCGCAATGGATCGACATCCCCACCGGTAACGAAACGTTCGGCGGCTACCTCGCACTGCCGAAGGGCGGCAAGGGCCCGGCCGTCGTGATCATTCAGGAGATCTTCGGCGTCAACAGCCATATCCGTTCGGTTGCCGATCAATATGCCGCGGCAGGCTACGTGGCGCTCGCGCCGGACGTGTTCTGGCGCACCCAGCCGCGCGTCGAGCTCGGCTACGAAGGCGCCGATCGCGACAAGGGCATCGAGCTGCTGCAGAAGACGGACGTTCATCAGGCCGCGGCCGATATCGCCGCCGCCGCGGCCGCGCTGCGCGCGCGCCCCGAAGTCGACGGCAAGATCGCCGGCATCGGCTACTGCTTCGGCGGCCGGCTCGCGTATCTGGCGGCGGCGTCGGGCGCGTTCGACGTGGCCGTGTCGTATTACGGCGGCGGCATCCAGAATCACCTCGACGTGGCCAACCACGTGACGCAGCCGATCCAGTTCCACTACGCCGGCCTCGACCACGGCATTTCGCCGGAGCAGGTGTCGCAGGTGCAGGCCGCGTTCGCGGGCCGCCCGCACGCCGAGTTCCATCTGTACCCGGACGCCGACCACGGCTTCAACTGCAACGTGCGCGCGTCGTACAACCAGCGCGCCGCGGCCTTGGCGCATGGCCGCACGCTGCAGTTCCTGGCTGAAAACCTGTAATGGCCAGGCTCAGGCCGGTTGCGTCGGCCAGATGACGAGAAGCCCGAGGCCATGCGCCTCGGGCTTTTTTATTCGTGATTCGCGACCAGCGGGGCGGGGCCCCACCCACAAAAAAACGGACCCCGAAAGGTCCGTTTTTTCATCCGGCGGCAACAACCCGCACCGTGCCGCTCAAAACCCGAGCCGCTCGCAGATCACCCGCGTCGGCGTGGCCAGGTTCAGCGTGTAGAAATGCAGCCCCGGCACGCCGGCCTTGATCAGCCGCTCGCACATCGCGGTGATCACGTCGGCGCCGAACGCGCGGATCGACTCGCGATCGTCGTGGTAGCTCTCGAGCCGGCGCGCGATCCAGCGCGGCACTTCCGCGCCGCACATCTCCGAGAAGCGCATCAGCTGCGTGTAGTTCGTGATCGGCATGATGCCCGGCACGATCGGCACGTCCACGCCGAGCTTCGCGGCATCCTCGACGAAACGGAAATACGCGTCCGCGTTGAAGAAATACTGCGTGATGGCCGAGTTCGCGCCGGCCTTCACCTTGGCGGCGAAGTGCTGCAGGTCGAGCTTCGGCGAACGCGCTTGCGGATGGTATTCCGGGTACGCGGCCACTTCGAGCCAGAACCAGTCGCCGTGTTCGGCGCGGATGAAGCTGACGAGCTCGGACGCATAGCGCAGCTCGCCCACTTCGCCCATGCCGGACGGCAGATCGCCGCGCAGCGCAACGATGTGGCGGATGCCGTGCGAGCGGTATTGCTCGAGGATCGCGCGCAGGCTGTCCTTCGACGAACCGATGCACGACAGGTGCGGAGCGGCCTCGAGGCCGTCCTTCTGCATGTCGAGCACGGTGTCGAGCGTGCCTTGCTGCGTCGAGCCGCCGGCGCCGAACGTCACGGAGACGAACTTCGGCTTGAGCGGCAGGAGTTGCGCACGCGTGGCGCGCAGCTTGTCGACGCCTTCCGCCGTTTTCGGCGGAAAGAATTCGAGGGAAAGTTCGATCGGTTTCATGATTCGGTGAATCCGCTCAGCCCAGATTGCGCTGGCCGAAGATCAGGGCGGACAGGAGCCACGACACGATGCTGTACAGGATCGATCCGAAGAACGCCGACCAGAACCCCGACACCTCGAAGCCCTTCAGCAGCGACGACGCGAACCAGAAACAGAGCGCGTTGACCACCAGAATGAAGATGCCGAGCGTGAGGATCGTGACGGGCAGCGTCAACAGGATCAGCACCGGGCGCAGGATCGTGTTGATCAGGCCGAGCACCACCGCGACGATCAGCGCCGTCCCGAAGCTCTTGATGTGGATCGAGGGCACCAGGTACGTGATGATCAGCAGCGCCAGGGCGTTGATGATCCAGGTCAGGATGACGGACATGAGAGGCTCCTAGTACAGACACGAACCGGGCCGCTCGTGCGGCCCGGCCGGGCCGCGTCGAGCGGCCCGCGCGATGCGCGGCGCGCAGCCCCGCGAGGAGCGCCGCGCCGCACCCTGACCCGGCCCGCAGGCCGGGCTGGCGATCAATAACGGTAGTGGTTCGGCTTGAACGGGCCTTCCTGCGACACGCCGATGTACGACGCCTGCTCCGGCGACAGCACCGTCAGGTTCGCGCCGATGCGCTCGAGGTGCAGACGCGCGACCTTCTCGTCCAGATGCTTCGGCAGCACGTACACCTTGTTCTCGTACTGCTCGCCGCGCACGAACAGTTCGATCTGCGCGAGCGTCTGGTTGGCGAACGAGTTCGACATCACGAACGACGGGTGGCCCGTCGCGCAGCCGAGGTTGACCAGGCGGCCTTCGGCCAGCAGGATCACGCGCTTGCCGTCCGGGAAGATGATGTGGTCGACCTGCGGCTTGATGTTTTCCCACTGGTACTTGCGGGTCGACGCGATGTCGATTTCCGAATCGAAGTGACCGATGTTGCAGACGATCGCGTTGTGGCGCATCGCCGCCATGTGATCGTGACCGATCACGTGGAAGTTGCCGGTGGCCGTCACGAAGATGTCGGCCTTGTCGGCGGCGTATTCCATCGTCACGACGCGGTAGCCTTCCATCGCCGCCTGCAGCGCGCAGATCGGATCGATTTCCGTGACCCACACCGTGGCGCCGAGGCCGCGCAGCGATTGCGCGCAACCCTTGCCCACGTCGCCGTAGCCGGCCACGACCGCGATCTTGCCCGCGATCATCACGTCGGTCGCGCGCTTGATGCCGTCGACCAGCGATTCGCGGCAGCCGTACAGGTTGTCGAACTTCGACTTGGTGACCGAATCGTTGACGTTGAACGCCGGGAACGGCAGGCGGCCGTCCTTTTCCATCTGGTACAGGCGGTGCACGCCGGTGGTGGTTTCTTCCGTCACGCCCTTGATGTGCGCGAGGCGCGTCGAGTACCAGGTCGGATCGGCGTCGAGGTGCGCGGCGATCGACTTGTACAGCGCGACTTCTTCCTCGTTGGTCGGCTTGGCGATCACCGAACGATCCTTCTCGGCCTTCGCGCCCAGGATCAGCAGCAACGTGGCGTCGCCGCCGTCGTCGAGGATCATGTTGGCGAATTCGCCGTTCGGCCATTCGAAGATGCGGTGCGAGAACTCCCAGTATTCGTCGAGCGATTCGCCCTTGAACGCGAACACCGGCACGCCGGCTTCGACGATGGCCGCGGCCGCGTGATCCTGCGTCGAGAAGATGTTGCACGAGGCCCAGCGCACATCGGCGCCGAGCGCCTTCAGCGTCTCGATCAGCACGCCCGTCTGGATCGTCATGTGCAGCGAACCGGCGATGCGCGCGCCCTTCAGCGGCTGCGAGGCCTTGTTCTCGTCGCGGATCTGCATCAGGCCGGGCATTTCCGTCTCGGCGATGGTCAGTTCCTTGCGGCCCCACGAGGCCAGCGACATGTCGGCGACGAGGTAATCGTTGGAAGCTTGCGAGTTGATAACGGCGTTCATCACGCCCTCCTTTCTTGATGGATCAAAGATTGGTGACGTGAGCGCCGTTCAAGGAGCGGCTCGCTGGCCGGGGGATTGTCGGGGACGGATCCGCCGGGCGGTGCGGGCCGCGCGGTGAAGATTTCCGAGCCTGGCGGGCAGGACGCCCGTCGCAACGCTCCTCGGAAACGAGCACGGATTGTAGCAAACAGTCGTGAACAATTCCCACACGCATCGCGCGGGATTCGGCGGCGGCGGCGAGCGGCAGGCGGGCACGCGCCTGCGGGCGCCGCGCGGCGCTCAGTGTTCGGCGCCGACCCAGGCCTGCTCGCGCAGGCGCGCACGCAGACGCGCGACGGCCTGGCTGTGCAACTGGCACACGCGCGATTCGCTGACCTCCAGCACCGCGCCGATTTCGCGCAGGTTCAGGCCGCGCTCGTAATACAGCGACATCAGCAGCTTCTCGCGCTCGGGCAGGCGGTCGATCGCCTCGACCAGCGCGGCGCGCAGATGCTCGTCGAGCAGCGCCGACAGCGGATCCGAATGATCCACGCGGTAGCGGTCGAGGAACGGCTCGTCGTCGGCGGAGCGATCGAAATCCTCGTAATAGATCAGCTGGCTGCCATGCAGATCCTGCAGCATCGATTGATATTCGCCGAGCGGCATCTCCAGATGCGTGGCGATCTCGGTTTCGTTGGCCGGCCGGCCGAGCTGCTGCTCGACGCGGTGCACGGCCTGCTCCACCTCGCGCGAGGTCTTGCGCAGGCTGCGCGGCAGCCAGTCGTTGCTGCGCAGCTCGTCGAGCATCGCGCCGCGGATGCGCTGCGTCGCGTAGGTTTCGAACTGCGCGCCCTGATCTTCCTTGTAGCGGCTGGCCGCATCGAGCAGGCCGATCATGCCGGCCTGGATCAGGTCGTCGAGATCGACGCTGGCCGGCATCTTCGCGACCAGTTGCAGGCCGAGGCGGCGCACCAGCGGCGCGTATTTCGCGAGCACCTCGGCTTGCCCCATCCCGGCCTCGGCCATCGCCGACGTGGACAGTTTTCCTTGAGCGTTGTACATCGGCTCTCTCCTGATAGCCCTTGGGTCAGGCGGCTTGCGCCGCACCCCGTTCGACGGCCTGCGCGCCGGCGAACGCGCGGCCGACGGCCGGCGCCGAGCGCATCGGCCAGTACAGCAGATCCGACGCGATCTGCCGGTAGTCGCGCGCGGCCGCGGCCGACGGGAACGCGTCCACCACCGTGTGCACCAGTTCGCGGGCGCGCGTGACGAGCGGATCGGCGCTGACGTAGCCGCCCTCCTCCAGCGCGACCGTCAGGTAGCGCCCCGCCACGCCGGCCAGGTTTTCGTAGGCGGCGCGCGCGTCGGCTTCGCTCTGCACGTGGTTGATCAGCACGCGGAACTGCGCGAGCGCGTGCGCGTAGTGCAGGCGCTTCATGCAGGCATAGGCTTCGGTGATCGCCGAGCCGGCCACCCGCGTGACGATCAGCACGTCGTGCGCGGCGCGCGCAAGCGCCGACAGCGCGCCGTTCGCGTCGCGCTGGGCGTCCACCAGCACGATGTCCGCCGCGCCGTCGAGATAGGCGGCGAGGCGCTCGTCGTCGTAGCCGTCGCGGGCCAGATCGGCCGCCACGCACAGCGAGAAACCCGCTTCGTGACGCACCGTGGTGCCGGTGCGCAGCCACGCGCCGGCCAGCGTCGCGGTGGCGGAGCCCACGTCCGAGCGCTCGTCGACCACCAGCACGTCCTTGCCGAGCGCGGCCAGCGCGGCGGCCAGATTGACGACCGCCGAGGTGCAGCCGACGCCCGACGGGCCGCCGGTGACCGCAACGATCCGGGTGGCGCGGCCGGCCAGCAGGCGCCGCAATCCTTCGGCCTGATCGGTGATGCGCTTATCCAAAGTAGACCTCGTGTTGTCCGGCGCCCGGGCGGCCGGCCAGAGCCGACAGCATGCCGGGCAGTTCGTCGTCGTGCGGCACGAACGGCGAGCCGTCGCGCGGCACGCAGAACGCGCTCTTGAGCAGGAACTTGCGGGTGGCGACGTACAGGTTCTCCGGCACTTTCTGGCCGGTCGACACGTAGTGCACCGGCAGTTGGTAGCGGATCACCGTGTCGAGCACGCTGCCGAGGTTGGTGGCCTCGTCGAGCTTGGTCAGGATGCAGCCGGCCAGATCGGTCTGACCCGCGCCGCGGTAGGCCTGCACCACTTCGTTGAGCGTGTCGCCGTGGCTGGTCGCCGACATCAGCAGCAGGCGCTGCACGCGCGAATCGGCGCCTTGCAGCATCGCGATCTGGTCGGACACGGTGCGGTCGCGCTGGCTCATGCCGATCGTGTCGATCAGCACGATGTGCTTGTTGCGCAGTTCCGACAGCGCCAGTTGCAGATCGCCGCCGTCCTTCACCGCATGCACCGGCACGCCGAGGATCCGGCCGAAGATGCGCAGTTGCTCGTGGCCGCCGATCCGGTAGCTGTCGGTGGTCAGCAGCGCGACCTTGCTCGCGCCGAAGCGCATCACGCAGCGCGCGGCGAGCTTGGCGGTGGTGGTGGTCTTGCCCACGCCGGTCGGGCCCATCAGCGCGAACACGCCGCCGCGCTCCATCAGCGCATCCTCGCTGTCGAGCACCGGCAGGTTGCCGGCCAGCACCGTCTCGGCCCATTCGCAGGCGCCTTCGAAGCTGCCCGCCGACACGTCGGCCGGCAGGTTGTCGACCACGGTGCGCACCAGTTGCGCCGAGAAGCCGGCCGAGAACAGGCGCTTGGTCAGCGCGCCGTGCAGCGGGCTGCGGCGCTGGCGATCGCCCCACACGAGGCCCGCGAACTGCTCTTCCATCATGCCGCGCATCGCCGACAGCTCGTTCATCACCGTCTCGTTGACGATCCGCTCGATACGCGCATTGACTTCGTCGGCGATCGAGGCGGCCGGCGTGTGGGTGCCGCGCACCACGCGCTCGGCGAGCTTGGCGACGGCCGGCGACATCGCCGGGGCGGCCGGGCGTTGCGGCGGCTCCACGCGGGCCGCGACGTTGCGCACGATGTCGCGCGTCCATTCGGGCGTCG
>NZ_JAAGPF010000229.1 GCF_017104645.1 Burkholderia sp. Ac-20379 | reverse complement strand
TCGGCGCGATGGCGCGCGGCATGGGCGGCCGCGTCGGGCGAGGTGGCGGTGACGAAGGCCAGCGCGCGCGGCAGGGCATGGGCCGCGATCGCGTCGAGCTCGGCGTCCGACAAGCGGGCGTTGACGAGCAGCGCCCAGGCGTCGAGCGCGGCCGTGGCGAACAGCAGGACGATCTGCGCGATGCTGTTCTCGGCCACGATCATGACGCGATCGCCGCCGCGCACGCCGAGCGCGCGCAACTGCGCGGCGGCCGCGTCGATCGCCGCGACCAGTTGCGCATAAGTGAGCCGGCGCGCGTCCTCGATCAGCGCCGGGTGATCGGGCGTGCGGGCGGCAATGCGGCGCGGCACGTGATCGATGCGCGCGGGCAGCGCGGCGAGCAGGGCGTCGATATCGAGGGCGGATGTGGGCGAGGCGGGCATCGTGGCTCCGGGAGCAGGCCGGGCTGCATGGCCTTACGTCGAGAAGGTTCCGATCGTGCCATGTGCACCGCGCTGGGGCAATCGGCCGAACGGACAATAGTGCTTCAACGCGGCCGCAATTAAAATGCGCCCATGAGCAAATCCCGACACGTATCCGAAACGCCGGCCACGCAGTGGCTGCGCCGCCATGGCGTCGCCTTCGGCGAGCACACCTACGATTACGTCGAGCATGGCGGCACCGGCGAATCGGCGCGCCAGCTCGGCGTGGACGAGCACCAGGTGGTGAAAACGCTGGTGATGGAAGACGAACACGCCAAGCCGCTCGTGATCCTGATGCACGGCGATCGCACCGTCTCCACCAAGAACCTCGCGCGGCAGATCGGCGCGAAGCGCGTCGAGCCGTGCAAGCCCGAGGTGGCGAATCGTCATTCCGGCTATCTGGTCGGCGGCACCTCGCCGTTCGGCACGAAGAAGGCGATGCCGGTGTATGTCGAGGCGTCGGTGCTCGAACTGCCGTCGATCCTCGTCAATGGCGGCAAGCGCGGCTACCTCGTCAGCCTCGCGCCGGCGGTGCTGGTCGACGCGCTCGGGGCCAAGCCGGTGCAGTGCGCGAGCGTCGATTGAGGGTTTCACCGGGAACGCCGGCCGGCGCGCTTCGGTAGAATGAGCGCCGCCGCGCAGCCGCAACCGGGGTGCGGCATGGCCGCCGCGCAGCATCGTGACGTGGCGGGCCATCCTTTCATCATTCGCAGAAACACACCATCCTCATGCAGATTCTGATCGCTACCATCGCTGCCTACCTGATCGGCTCGGTGTCGTTCGCCGTCGTCGTCAGCGCACTGATGGGTCTCGCCGATCCGCGCTCCTACGGCTCCAAGAACCCCGGCGCGACCAACGTGCTGCGCAGCGGCAACCGCAAGGCCGCGATCCTCACGCTGCTCGGCGACGCCTTCAAGGGCTGGCTCGCGGTGTGGCTGGTGCGCCATTTCGACATTGGCGGCGAGATGGGCGTGGCGCTGGCCGCGATCGCCGTGTTCCTCGGCCACCTGTATCCGATCTTCTTCCGCTTCCAGGGCGGCAAGGGCGTGGCCACGGCGGCCGGCGTGCTGCTGGCGATCTCGCCCGCGCTCGGCATCGCCACGCTGCTGAGCTGGCTCGTGATCGCGTTCTGTTTCCGCTATTCGTCGTTCGCGGCGCTCGTGGCCGCCGTGTTCGCGCCGATCTTCGACGTCTACCTGTTCGGCACGCACGACAACCCGGTGGCCTGGGCGGTGCTGGCGATGAGCGTGCTACTGGTCTGGCGGCACCGCGCCAATATCTCGAAGCTGCTGAAGGGGCAGGAAAGCCGGATCGGCGAAAAGAAGAAGCCGGCGGCCGAATGAAAAACGGCGCGCGGCAACGGGGGTGACCCGTGCCGCGCGCCGCCGGTGCGCTGCCGGGGCAGCGCCGCGATCAGTCGCGGAAGTTGTTGAAATCGAGCGGCGTATCGGAGATTTCCTTGCGCAGCAGCGCGATCACGCTTTGCAGATCGTCGCGCTTGGTGCCCGTCACGCGCACCGAATCGCCCTGGATGCTGGCCTGCACCTTGATCTTGCTGTCCTTCACGGTGCGCACCACGCGCTTGGCCAGATCGCCGGAAACGCCCTTCTTGATCGTGACCACCTGCTTGAGCTTGTCGCCGCCGATCTTCTCGACCTTGCCGTAATCGAGGAAGCGCACGTCCACGCTGCGCTTGGCCATCTTGTTGATCAGCACGTCCTTGACCTGGCCGAGCTTGAAATCGTCGTCGGCAAACAGCGTCAGTTCGTTTTCCTTGTGGTCGACGCGCGCGTCGGACCCTTTGAAGTCGAAGCGCGTCGAAATTTCCTTGTTCGACTGCTCGACTGCATTCTTCACTTCGATCATGTTCGCTTCGGAAACGACGTCGAACGATGGCATGCTGTTCTCCCTGTAAAACATGCGGACCGCGCGATTCGCGCACGGCCACTCGCTATAATTGCGAACCGACCGCCATTTTACCGATGCCCCCGCGTTTTGCCCAAGGCCGCGCGCCGTCTTTCCGGCCAGCCGCGCCCGGCAACCTGCCCGCACCGCGCCATTCACCGCTCCGATGTCCGATTCCGCTCTCCCGATTTCCTCCCCGTCCGCGCGTGTGGCCGATCCCGCGCCCGAGTTGACGCCCGGCTACGCCCTGCGCGCGCACAACAGCTTCGGCTTCGACGTGCGCGCCCGGCTCGCGGCGACGATCGACACGCCGGCCGGCTTCGCGGCGGCCGTGCGCGATCCGCGGGCGGCCGGGCTGCCGGTGCTGGTGCTCGGCGGCGGCAGCAACGTGGTGTTCACGGGCGATGTCGAGGCGCTGGTGTTGATCAACCGCGTGCGCGGCCGCGCGTTGGTGCGCGAGGACGACGAGGCCTGGTACGTCGAGGCGGGCGGCGGCGAGAACTGGCACGAATTCGTGGCCTGGACGCTCGAAGCCGGCCTGCCGGGGCTCGAAAACCTGGCGCTGATCCCAGGCACGGTGGGCGCGGCGCCGATCCAGAACATCGGCGCGTACGGCATCGAGATGCGCGAACGCTTCGCGTCGTTGAAGGCGGTGGAACTGGCGACGGGCGACATCGTCGCGTTCGACGCGGCCGCCTGCGCGTTCGGCTATCGCGACAGCGTGTTCAAGCAGGCGGCGCGCGAGCGGTTCGCGATCGTGTCGGTGTGCTTTCGGTTGCCGAAACGGTGGCAGCCGCGCACGAACTACGCCGATGTCGAACGCGAATTCGCCGCGCGCGGCATCGAGGCGGCGGCCGCCACGCCGCGCGACGTGTTCGACGCGGTGGTGGCGATCCGGCGCGCCAAGCTGCCGGATCCGGCCGTGCTCGGCAACGCCGGCAGCTTCTTCAAGAACCCCGTGATCGACGCGGCGCAGTGCGCGGCGCTGCGCGAACGCGAGCCGGAGCTGGTGGCCTATGCGCAGCCCGACGGGCGCGTGAAGCTGGCGGCCGGCTGGCTGATCGACCGCTGCGGCTGGAAGGGGCGCGCGCTCGGCGCGGCGGCCGTGCACGACCGGCAGGCGCTGGTGCTCGTCAATCGCGGCGGCGCGTCGGGCGCCGACGTGCTGGCGCTGGCACGGGCGATTCAGGCCGATGTGCGCGAGCGCTTCGGCGTCGAGCTCGAGGCGGAGCCGGTCGCGATCTGAGCGTCGTTGCCGCACGCCCATGAAAAAGCCCCGCCGAAGCGGGGCTTTTTCATGGCGCATCGGAATGCCGGCGCGGCGAACTCAGTGATTGAGCTTGCCGAGCAGCAGGAATTCCATCAGCGCCTTCTGCACGTGCAGGCGGTTTTCGGCTTCGTCCCAGACCACGCTCTGCGGGCCGTCGATCACGCCGGCCGTCACTTCCTCGCCACGGTGCGCGGGCAGGCAGTGCATGAACAGCGCGTCGGGGTTGGCGAAGGCCATCATTTCCTCGTCGACGCACCAATCGGCGAACGCCTTCTTGCGCACTTCGTTCTCGGCCTCGAAGCCCATGCTGGTCCACACGTCGGTGGTGATCAGATCGGCGCCGCGGCAGGCTTCGTTCGGATCCTCGCACACCTCGTAGGCCGACACGCTTTCGGCATCGACGAGCTTCATGTCGAGCGCATAGCCCGGCGGCGTGGACAGGCGCAGCTTGAAGCCGAGGATGTGCGCGGCCTGGATCCAGGTGTACAGCATGTTGTTCGCATCGCCGACCCAGGCGACCGTCTTGCCGCGGATCGGGCCGCGGTGCTCGACGTACGTGAAGATGTCGGCGAGCACCTGGCACGGGTGGAATTCGTTGGTCAGGCCGTTGATCACCGGCACGCGCGAATTCGCGGCGAAGCGCTGGATGATCTCCTGCTCGAACGTGCGGATCATGATGATGTCGACCATGCGCGAGATCACCTGCGCCGAATCCTCCACCGGTTCGCCGCGGCCGAGCTGCGTGTCGCGCGTGCTCATGAATACCGCGTGACCGCCGAGCTGGAAGATGCCGGCTTCGAACGACAGGCGCGTGCGCGTCGAGTTCTTCTCGAAGATCATCGCCAGCGTGCGGTCGTGCAGCGGGTGATAGGTTTCGTAGCCCTTGAATTTGCGCTTCAGGATACCCGTGCGTTCGAGCACGTACTCGTAGTCTTCCAGCGAGAAATCCTTGAACTGCAGGTAGTGACGAATGGTTTTGGCGGTCATGAAACGAAACGCGGCGGGAGGCTGCCGGCGCGGCGCGCCGGACGGCGCCCGCCGTCGGAGGTGATAACCCGATCCAGCATAAAGGATTTTCCGGGCTTTGACGAGGTGCGCGGGAGGCCGCCGCCGGCTGTTGCGGCGCGCCGTCGAGCCGTTTCCGGCGGCGCGGAAGGGGGCTTCGTGGCGCCGAAGTATGCGGCGGTGCGGTATAATTTTGCGGTTTTCCGAAGCCCGGCGGCTCTCGTTGCCGGGTGAGGGCGGCGCCCGCGCGCAAGTGCGCGGATGCGTGTCCGGCATGCTCGCGGCGGTCGCCCGGGCGCTGCCGTCAACACGGCATCCGCAGCCGGCAAGCGAAGCCAGGCCCTGCTTTCGCCGCGGCAGCATCGTGCCGTCGGCCCCTCATCTGGGACCCTTCATGGCAGAAACTCCCCCGACCGAATTTTTCATTCAAGGCATCACGAAAGAAGGGAAGACGTTTCGTCCGAGCGATTGGTCGGAGCGGCTGGCCGGCGTGATGGCTCAATTTGGTCCGGGCGCGAGCGGGCGCAATGCCTACATGAAGTATTCGCTGTATGTGCGTCCCACCATCGTCGGCAACGTCAAGTGCGTGATCATCGATTCGCGCCTGCGCGAGCTCGAGCCGATGGCCTTCGATTTCGTCATGAACTTCGCGCGCGACAACGATCTGGTCGTGACCGAGGCCTGCGAACTGACGCTGCACAAGCACGACAAGGCCTGAACGCCGGGCATCGTTCGCCCCGGGTTCGCGCCGCGACAACCGTCTCCGAATCGAAGTGCCGCGCCGGCCGCATCGGGCGTGGGTTTTTTGCCCGCAAGGCTGGGCCGGGAACGACGAAAAGCCCGCCAAGGCGGGCTTTTCGTGATCGGCAGGAAACAGGGCTGCCCGCGCGTGGCGGGCATGCCGGAGTTACTGCGCGGCGGCCTGCAGGCCCTTGACTGCTGCCGACAGGCGGCTCTTTTGGCGAGCGGCCTTGTTCTTGTGAACGATCTTCTTGTCGGCGATCGTGTCGATCGTCTTCGTGGCGGCCTTGAACAGCTCGGCTGCCTTGGCTTGATCGCCGGCATCGACTGCCTTGCGAACGGCCTTGATGGCGGTGCGGAATTTCGAGCGCAGCGCCGAGTTGTGCGAGTTTGCCTTCGCTGCCTGACGGGCGCGCTTGCGTGCTTGTGCGGAGTTAGCCATGACGGTTCCTTATCCTGTCCTGTTCCCAGAGCTTGGAGCCTGACGGCCAAGCGCTGCTTTTCGATCCGACCCTCGAGAGCGATTGCCCGGGGCCCAAAAACGTTGGTTTCACCGAGGCCGGCAACGTGCTCGATGATTACCGCAGCGCGAATGCAGACTCAGAAACGGCGGATTATAGCAACAAAATCAAGGCAATGACAAGCTCGGCGAGCAAGTCCGCCACGGCGGCGGCGCGGCGCGTTTTTCGGCGGCGATCGGCGGTTCGTCGCGAGCGTTCCGTATAATCGGTGCCCCATGAATCTATTCCGCGCCCTGCTGACGGTCAGCGGCTTCACGTTGTTGTCGCGCGTGACCGGTCTGGCCCGTGAGACGCTGATCGCGAGAGCGTTCGGCGCCAGTCAATATACCGACGCATTCTACGTCGCGTTCCGCATCCCGAACCTGCTGCGCCGGCTGTCGGCGGAAGGCGCCTTCTCGCAGGCGTTCGTGCCGATCCTCGCCGAATTCAAGAATCAGCAGGGGCACGACGCCACCAAGGCGCTGATCGATGCGATGTCGACGGTGCTGGCCTGGGCGCTGGCCTTGCTGTCGGTGGTCGGCGTGGCCGGCGCATCGTGGGTGGTGTATGCGGTGGCGTCCGGCCTGCGCACCGACGGGCAGGCGTTCCCGCTCGCCGTCGCGATGACGCGGATCATGTTCCCGTACATCATCTTCATCTCGCTGACGACGCTCGCCTCGGGCGTGCTGAACACCTACAAGAACTTCTCGCTGCCGGCGTTCGCGCCGGTGCTGCTGAACGTGTCGTTCATCGGCGCGGCCGTGTTCGTCGCGCCCTATATGAAGATGCCGGTGTATGCGCTGGCGTGGGCCGTGATCGTCGGCGGCGTGCTGCAGTTCGTCGTGCAGTGGCCGGGCCTGAAGCGCATCGACATGGTGCCGCGCATCGGCCTGAACCCGATGCGCGCGCTGGCGCACCCGGGCGTCAAGCGCGTGCTGGCGAAAATGGTGCCGGCCACGTTTGCCGTGTCGGTCGCGCAACTGTCGCTGATCATCAATACCAATATCGCGTCGCGGCTCGGGCAGGGCGCCGTGTCGTGGATCAACTACGCCGACCGGCTGATGGAATTCCCCACGGCGCTGCTCGGCGTGGCGCTCGGCACGATCCTGCTGCCGAGCCTGTCGAAGGCGCACGTCGACGCCGACGCCACCGAATATTCGGCGCTGCTCGACTGGGGCCTGCGCGTGACGTTCCTGCTGGCCGCGCCGAGCGCGCTCGGCCTGCTGGTGTTCGCGGAGCCGCTCACGGCCACGCTGTTCAACTACGGCAAGTTCGACGCGCACACGGTGGAGATGGTGGCGCGCGCGCTGGCCGCCTACGGCATCGGCCTGATCGGCATCATTCTGATCAAGATCCTCGCGCCGGGCTTCTATGCGAAGCAGGACATCAAGACGCCGGTCAAGATCGCGATCGGCGTGCTGATCGTCACGCAGTTGTCCAATTATGTGTTCGTGCCGATTCTCGGCCATGCGGGTCTGACACTGAGCATCGGGGTGGGCGCCACGCTCAATTCGCTGCTGCTGTTCCTCGGCCTGCGCCGGCGCGGCATTTATGTGCCGTCGCCGGGCTGGCTGCGCTTCTTCGTGCAGTTGCTGGGCGCCTCGCTGGTGCTGGGCGGCGTCATGCACTGGTTCTCGATCAGCTTCGACTGGACCGGCCTGCGCGCCGAGCCGCTCGCGCGCATCGCGCTGACGGCGGCCTGCCTGGTTCTGTTTGCCGCACTATATTTCGGTATGTTGTGGTTGATGGGCTTCAAATACGCGTATTTCCGCCGCCGAGCCAAATGACGAAAGCCATGACCCGCGTCCTCGATTTTTTCAGCACCCTCGTCGCCGAAGACGACAGCCTGCCGCTCACCGAGGCGGCGCTGTCGCTCGCGCAGGACGCCTATCCCGACCTCGACATGCAGGCGGTGCAGGCCGAGCTCGACACGCTGGCCGTGCGCTTTCGGCGCCGCGTGCGCGCCGATCTCGACGCGCGGGGCAAGGTGGACGCGCTCAACGATTTCTTCTTCCGCGAGCTCGGGTTCGCCTGCAATCACAACGATTACTACGATCCCGACAACAGCTACCTGAACATGGTGCTCAAGCGCCGGCGCGGCATTCCGATCTCGCTCGCGGTGCTCTATCTGGAGCTGGCCGGGCAGCTCGGGCTGAGCGTGCGCGGCGTGTCGTTCCCGGGCCACTTCCTGCTGCGCGCGACGCTCGCCGACGGCGACGCGATGATCGATCCGACCACCGGGCGTTCGCTGTCCGAATCCGATCTCGTCGAGATGCTCGAGCCCTATGTCGCGCATCCCGAGGACACCATGGCGAGCACGCTGCGCGCGCTGCTGCAGCCGGCCACGAGCCGCGAAGTGCTGGCGCGCATGCTCAACAACCTGAAGGCGATCTATCTGCAGACCGAGCGCTGGCAGCGGCTGCTGGCCGTGCAGCAGCGGCTCGTGGTGCTGCTGCCGGGGCAACTCGACGAACTGCGCGACCGCGGTTTCGCCTATGCGCGACTCGATTACCTGCGCCCGGCGCTCGAGGATCTCGAAGCCTATCTCGACGAATGCCCGGAGGCGGTCGATGCGACCGTGGTCGAGGCGCAGTTGACCGAGCTGCGCGAGCGCATGCAGCGCGGCGACGACTGACCTGGCGAACGCGCCGGCGTCCACGCGATAACGCCGCAATGCACGAGGCCCGCACCTGCCGGAACCGGCGCGTGCGGGCCTCGTCGTTTTTGCGCTGCTTCGGTTTTCCGTCGCTTACTTCGGCTGCATGCGGATCGCGCCGTCGAGGCGGATCACCTCGCCGTTGAGCATCGGGTTCTCGAGAATCTGACGCACCAGCATCGCGTATTCGTCCGGTTTGCCGAGGCGCGGCGGGAACGGCACCATCGCGCCGAGCGCGTCCTGCACCTCCTGCGGCATGCCGAGCAGCATCGGCGTCTCGAAGATGCCGGGCGCGATCGTCATCACGCGGATCGCATTGCGCGACAGATCGCGCGCGAGCGGCAGCGTCATGCCGGCCACGCCGGCCTTCGACGCGGCATAGGCGGCCTGGCCGATCTGGCCGTCGAACGCGGCCACCGAGGCGGTGTTGACGATCACGCCGCGCTCGCCGTAACCGTTCGGCGCATTGGCTGCCATCGCGGCGGCGGCCAGGCGCGCCATGTTGAAGGTGCCGATCAGGTTGATCGACACCACCTTCGCGAACAGGTCCAGCGCGTGCGGGCCGTCCTTGCCGACCGTCTTCGCGGCCGGCGCGATGCCGGCGCAGTTGATCAGCCCGCGCAGCGTGCCCAGTTGCGTGGCGGCCTCGACGGCGGCCTGCGCGTGATCCTCGCGCGTGACGTCGCAGGCGACGAACACGCCGCCCAGTTCGCGCGCGAGCGCCTCGCCGGCCTCGCGGTTCAGGTCCGCCAGCACGGGCTTGGCGCCGGCCGCGGCCAGCATGCGCGCGGTGCCGGCGCCAAGGCCCGAGGCGCCGCCGGTGATCAGAAAGACGTTGTCGCGTAGTTCCATCGTTGCTCCTGTTCCGTGGGTCGTGTGGATGCCGACCGATTGTACGGAAGCCGGCTTGACGATGGCGTGAAGCGAACGTCCGTGCGCTTTCTTGCGCGCAGGCGAAAAAAAACCGCCCGGAAAGGGCGGTTTCGCGTGGCGCGCGAGGCGCTTACTTCAGGGCGTCGAAGGCGCGCTGACGGATTTCGTCGACGCTGCCGAGGCCCGAGATCTTGCGGTAGGCCGGCGCCTTCAGGCCGTTTTCCTCGCCGCGCTGCGCCCAGTCGCCGTAGTAGCCGATCAGCGGCTTGGTTTGCGCGTCGTACACTTCCAGGCGCTTCTTGACGACCTCTTCCTTGTCGTCGTCGCGCTGGATCAGCGCTTCGCCGGTTTCGTCGTCCTTGCCTTCTTCCTTCGGCGGCTTGAACGTGACGTGATAGATGCGGCCCGAGGCCGGGTGCGTGCGGCGGCCGCTGATGCGCTCGATGATTTCCGAGAACGGCACGTCGATTTCGAGCACGTAGTCGATCGCGACGCCGGCATCCTTCATGGCATCGGCTTGCGCGATGGTGCGCGGGAAGCCGTCGAACAGATAGCCGTTCGCGCAATCCGCTTCCTTCAGGCGCTCCTTGACGAGGCCGATGATCAGCGAATCCGGCACCAGCTTGCCTTCGTCCATGTAGCCCTTGGCCTCGACGCCGAGCGGCGTGCCGGCCTTGACGGCGGCGCGCAGCATGTCGCCCGTCGAGATTTGCGGGATGCCGAACTTTTCCTTGATGAAGGTAGCCTGGGTGCCCTTGCCGGCGCCGGGCGCGCCCAACAGGATCAAACGCATGGTGATATCTCCAAGTTTCGTGAATATGTGGCGCGAGGGGAATTGCATCGGCGCGCGGCCCGGAGGTCGGCTGCAACAGACAGGCTCCGGCCGGTCTGACGGCGGCGCCGGCAGCGGGGCCGGCGCGGCTGCCGGCGGGAGAGCTGGCGAGCGCGACTCATCTTGGGCGGCGCCTGACGGCTCGCACAGTCGTCCGATTATGCCACGGCTTATTTTGCCGTCGACCGAAAAAGGGCCTGCACGCGGGCCAGATCGGCCGGCGTATCGACGCCCGGCGCGGGTGCGGCGGCGGTCACCATGACGGCGATGCGCTCGCCGTGCCACATCGCGCGCAGTTGTTCGAGCTGCTCGGCCTGCTCGATCGGCGCCTGCGCGAGCGACGGATAGGTGCGCAGGAAACGCGCGCGGTAGGCGTACAGCCCGATGTGCCGATAGACCGGAAACGCCGGCTCCGGCATGGTTTCGACGGCTGGCCAGTGCGGCTGGTAGGCATCGCGCGACCACGGGATCGGCGCACGCGAGAAATAAAGGGCCACGCTCTTGGCGTCGAGTGCAACCTTCACGACATTCGGGTTGAACACGTCGGCCGGATCATGGATCGGATGGGCGGCCGTTGCGATCGCGCAATCGGGGTGTGCTGAAAGGTGCGACGCTACGTCGCGGACTAGCGCCGGGTCGATCAGCGGCTCGTCGCCCTGCACGTTCACGACGATCGTGTCGTCAGGCAAGGCGAGCAGCGTGGCGACTTCGGCGAGGCGATCGGTGCCCGACGGATGATCGGCGCGCGTGAGCAGCGCCTCGAAGCCTTCGGCCTGGGCGGCGTCGAGCACGCTCTGCGCATCGGACGCCACCAGCACGCGGGCCGCGCCTGCCTCGCGCGCGCGTTCGGCGACGCGCACCACCATCGGCTTGCCGCCGAGATCGGCGAGCGGCTTGTTCGGCAGACGCGTCGAGGCCAGGCGGGCCGGGACGACGGCGATGAAGGGCGGCGGGTTGGTCATCGGAGTTCGGGCGGGTAGCAAGGTGCGGAACGGCCGGCGCGCTTCGCGGCGCGCGCGGCAACGGCATTCGGGCGGCTGAAACGCCGCGCCCGCCACGAGGGCGGGCGCGGGCGGCGCGGCGGGCGCATGGCTGCACCCGCCCGCGCGTCAGTGCGCGGGGCCGGCAGGGTCGACGGGCGTGCCCTCGACGGTCTGTCGCGCTTCGTCGACCAGCATCACGGGGATGCCGTCGCGAATCGGATACGCGAGCTTGTCGGCGTGACAGATCAGTTCCTGCGCGGCGCGGTCATGCTGGAGCGGGCCCTTGCAGATAGGGCACACGATGATTTCAAGCAGGCGAGCGTCCACGGAGTTTCTCCACAACGAGAGCGATAAGGCGGGGGTCGAGCGCGGCTTCGACAGGGACAACCCACAGTCGGGCATCGCGCCAGGAAGCGCCCAATTTTACTGCATCCTTCTCCGTAATCAGGATCACATCGGCATCGTCGTGCTCGAACGGATTCTCGGCGAAGGCGTAATGGTCGGGCAGCGCGCGCGTGGCGGGCGCGAGGCCGGCCGCGCGCAGCGTCGCGAAGAAGCGCTCGGGCGCGCCGATGCCGGCCGCGGCCAGCAGGCGTT
>NZ_JAAGPF010000228.1 GCF_017104645.1 Burkholderia sp. Ac-20379 | reverse complement strand
GTTCGGGCTGACCGGCGCGCGCAGGCTCGGCACGGGCCGGCAGGCAGCGGGCCGCGCTGCGCCGGCTGCGCGCGATTCCGCTTATGATGCGCGTCTGACCTGATTCCGTTCCGGAGAGCCAACCCGCCATGACCCGTCCCGATTACGCCGCGCGCCAGCGCGCGATTGCCGCCGAACTGCAAGTCGCCCCGAACTTCGACGCCGCCGAAGAGGCCGAGCGCCGCATCGCCTTCCTCGCCGACTACCTGCGCTCGACGGGCTTCACCACCTACGTGCTCGGGATCAGCGGCGGCGTCGATTCGTCCACGGCCGGCCGCCTGGCGCAACTGGCCGTCGAACGCCTACGCGCGAGCGGCTACGACGCGCGCTTCGTGGCGATGCGCCTGCCGTACGGCGTGCAGCGCGACGAGGACGACGCCCAGCGCGCGCTGGCCTTCGTGGCCGCCGACGAAAACCTGACGGTCGACGTCAAGCCGGCCGCCGACGGCATGCTGGCCGCCACCGCCGCGAGCGGCCTGACGTTCCGCGACGACGCCCAGCAGGATTTCGTGCACGGCAACATCAAGGCGCGCGAGCGCATGATCGCGCAGTACGCCGTGGCCGGCGCGCGCCGCGGCATCGTGATCGGCACCGATCACGCGGCCGAATCGGTGATGGGCTTCTTCACGAAGTTCGGCGACGGCGGCGCCGACGTGCTGCCGCTGGCCGGCCTGACCAAGCGCCGCGTGCGCGCGGTGGCGCGCCACCTCGGCGGCGCGGACGCGCTCGTCATGAAGGTGCCGACCGCCGACCTCGAGGCGCTGCGCCCGCTGCTGCCCGACGAAACCGCCTACGGCGTGACCTACGAGCAGATCGACGATTTCCTCGAAGGCAAGCCGGTGGACGATCACGTGTACGAAACGGTGCTGCGCTTCTACGACGCCTCGCGCCACAAGCGCGCGCTGCCGTACACGATGCTCGACTGGCCGGGCGCTGCGCGCTGAGCGCGCGTTTGCTTACCGTTTCCCTGCAAGGAGGTTCGGCATGCTGATCGATTGGCACGCGGTACTGGCGGTGCTGTCCGTCTACATCGTCGGCGTGGTGATTCCCGGCCCGAACTTCGTGGCCGTGGCGCACAAGGCCGCGTCGTCGACGCGCGCTGCCGCGCTCGCCATGGTGGGCGGCATCGTGACGGTCAACCTGTTCTGGGCGAGCTGCGCGATTCTCGGCGTCGGCATCGTGTTCACGACGTTCCCGTGGATCGCGCTGGCCGTGAAGTTCGCGGGCGCGGGCTATCTGATCTGGTTCGGCATGCGGCTCGTGCTCAACGCGAAGGCGGCGTCGGGCATCGACGCGGCAACCGCGCGCAAGCAGGCTGCCGCCGGGCCGGTCGACCATCGCCGCGCGTACGTGCAGGGCGTCGCGACCAATATCGCGAACCCGAAATCGATCGCGTTCTTCGCCGCCGTGTTCGCCTCGGCCACGCCCGCCCACGTCACCTGGCCCACCTTCGGCGCGATGCTGTCGATGGTGCTGGTGGCATCGTCGTCGTGGTACGGCTTCGTGGCGATCGTGCTCTCGCACCCGGACGTGGCCGCCGCCTACCGGCGCGGCAAGGCCTGGGCTGACCGGATCTGCGGCGGCGCGATCGTCGCGCTCGGCGTGCGCCAACTGGTGCGCTGAGCCGCCTGCCGGTGCGCTCGCGCACCGGCAGCGCGAAGAAAAACCGCACGTCAAGCAGTTCGAAACCTAAATACAACGAAATATCCCGGCCGCTCCGCGTCGGTTTCATGAAATCCCTTCACCGTCAGGCGCCTGACCGGTTCTTGCATCGAGCGGAACTCTGAGTTTCAGCGTTCCGCCCCGACAGGTTTTTCCCGCTACCTACACTCCGTCATCCGTCGCACAGGCGGCCCGGATACGACCACCTCTCAGGAAGGGATAAAACATGAAAACCACACCGATCCAACGCACGATCCTCGGCATCGCCGCAGCCGTGACCTCGCTGTTCGCGGTCGCCGCGCACGCGCAATCGAGCGTCACGCTGTACGGCCTGATCGACGAAGGCCTGAACTACACGAGCAACGCCGGCGGCCACTCGGCCTACCAGATGGCGAGCGGCGACACCGGCGGCAGCCGCTGGGGCCTGAAGGGCAACGAGGATCTGGGCGGCGGCAACCATGCGGTGTTCGTGCTCGAGAACGGCTTCAACATCAACAACGGCAAGCTCGGCCAGGACAGCAGCGAATTCGGCCGCCAGGCTTACGTTGGCCTGTCGTCGGATCATTACGGCACGATCACGCTCGGCCGCCAGTACGACATCACGATCGATCCGCTCAGCTACACCGCGCTGACGGCCGCCGGCAACTGGGGCGGCGACATCGGCACCGTGCCGTTCGACAACAACAACGAGGATTGGGATTTCCGCGTCAACAATTCCGTCAAGTACGTCAGCCCGACCTGGAACGGCCTGACGTTCGAAACGATGTACGGCTTCAGCAACAGCACCGGCTTCTCGAACAACCGCCTGTGGGGCGCCACGCTGAACTACCAGAACGGCGGCCTGACGGCGGCGGCTTCGTACCTGCGCATGAACAACCAGGGTTCGACGGCCACCGGCGCGGTCACCTCGGGCGACCTGTTCAACGGCGCATCGCAACAGACGATCGGCGCGGCCGTGTCGTACCGCTTCACGAAGGTTCAGGTGGCGGCGGCCTACTCGCACGTCGACGTCTACTCGCCCACCAGCAACGCGTGGCTCGCCAACAGCACGCCGACCAACGGCGCGGCCTGGAATGCCTGGAAGTTCGACAACATCGAACTGAATTCGCAGTACTACTTCACGTCGGCGTTCTGGCTCGGCACCTCGTACACGTTCACGATGGCCCACCTGCACTCGCAGAACGGCAGCTACGAGCCGAAGTACCACCAGCTCGCGATGATGCTCGACTACGATCTGAGCAAGCGCACCTCGCTGTACGTGCAGGCCGCTTACCAGCACGCCATCAGCGCGCATACGGGCACCTCGTTCGACTACGCGCAGGTGATCGACGCCTCGGCCGGCGCCTCGTCGAGCATCAACCAGACCGTCGTGCGCCTGGGCATGATGCATCGCTTCTAAGCTGCGTCCCGCAGCGTCGCGCCCCGGCGAACGGCCGGGCGCGCGAATGCGACAAAGCCCGGCCGAATCCCGGCCGGGCTTTGTCGTTCAAGGCTTCGCGCGGCGCGAGCGGAATCAGCCGCCGCGCTTCTTCGCCTGCAGCGCGCGGATCCGCATCACCGCGCCCGAATCGCTCACCGTGTGGTCGTACATCGCAGACAGATCGCGCTTGAGCGCCGTGCGCGAGCCGCCGTCGAGATACACCATGTGCCCCGACGGATAGAAGCGCGCCGACAGGTTCTTGCGCACGTCGGCGTTCTCCAGCGGCATCTGCTGCAGATCGAGCATCGTCTGATAGAACGGCGTGACGAAATCGTAGAAGCCGTTCGCCGACAGCACCTTCAGGTCGGGGTTCAGTGCCATCACGGCGGCCAGGTCGCCGGCCGTGTAGAGCACCACGTTGCCCTTCGCGTCCACGCCCACCTCGGCGCCGGTCGGATCCTTGTGCTTGAAATCCCAGTTCGCGAACGCCTGATCGTTGAGATCGGTGAACGCCGAATTCGACGTGTATTTCAGTTGCTCGTTCAGATAGGCGTTCCACATCGCCGTGTACACGCCCGTGACGGCCGTCATGGTGGGATCGTTGCCGCCCGAGTTCGGATCGATGTTGCCGGCGATGCCCGACGAGATCGCGGTCACGCGCCCGTCGTACGAACCGAGCGACAGGCCGCGCGCGCGCAGCAAGGTGGTGAGGAATACCGAATTGCCGCGCGCGTCGTAGCCGGCCACGTCGAGGCTCCATGACAGCAGCGTGGCCGTGTCGATGCCGGTGTACTCGGCCAGCTTCTGCACCACGGCCGCGTCCGTCTGCGGAAACTTGCGCAGCGCGTCGAGATAATCGGTGCGCGCGAACTGCGCGACCTCTTCGGCGAACGCGCCGAGATCGGTGGGCGTGGGCGACACGCCGAGCTGCTTGTGATACCACGCGTCGGCCGACGCCGTGGGCAGCGCGCCCACCGGGTTGCCGGCCTGCTTGTAGTCGAGGATCGACGATTGCAGCGTAACGCCGTTCAGATCCACGCCATCCTCGTGCAGCTTGTAGGCCAGCACGCAGGTGCGCGCCGTGCCATACGATTCGCCGTACAGATATTTCGGCGAATTCCAGCGGTTGTTCTTGGTCAGGTAGCGCTTGACGAACTGCTTCAGCGAATCGGCATCCTCGTCGACGCCCCAGAAATTGCGGTTCTTGAACGGTGCCACGGCGGCCGAGTAGCCGGTGCCCACCGGGTTCACGAACACCAGATCGCTCTTGTCGAGCAGGCTGTCGGGGTTGTCTTCCATCTGATACGGCGCGGGCGGCGTGAAGCTCGGCATCGCGGTGCGGATGCGGCGCGGCGCGAACGAGCCCAGCAGCACGAACACCGACGACGAGCCCGGCCCGCCGTTGTAGAAGAACGTGACGGGGCGCGTTTCCTCCTTTTGACTGTCCTGCGTGAACGCCACGTAGAACAGCTTCGCGTTCGGCTGCGAGCTGCTCGGATCGACCGTCACGAGATGCCCGGCCGTGGCCGTGTAGGCGATCCGCTTGCCGCCCAACGTGAGCGTGTGGTGCGTGACCGCCGCGCCCTCGCCGATGTCGGTCACCGAATCGTCCGGGCCGTTGCCGTAGGCCACCGGATCGAAGAACGGCTCGTCGCGGCCGCGCGCCAGCGCGACCGGATCGACGCCTGGCGGCACGCCGTGCGAGTTGTGGGCGCCATGTTGCAGCGGGAATGTGCCGCCGCTGGACGAAGTTCCTGATTGCTTGCTCATCGTGCCGCTCCTTCTGGTTTTATCGAACGTGCCTGAATGAACCGCTGACTGCCTGAACCTGCACGCCGCCGCGCCGTGGTGGCCACCACGGCGCGGCGTGGCCGGCGTCTCCCGATGCCGGCCGTTGCGTGCAGCGTGTTGCTTCGCAATACCGGCTACTTGCCGTTGCCCGCGCCGCTCGCACCTGCCAGCGCCGCCGCGACCTTCGTGCCATCGGGGCTGCCGAGCCCCGTGCAGGCGTCCCAGCCCGCCGCGGCCGCGAACGCGCCGTTGTTGCCCTGCGTGATGTCGTGCAGCGCCGCGGCCTGCGCGTAGAGCTTCGGATTGACCCAGCCGGCCGGGCTGCCCGCCGCCGCGTTGATCCGTGCGATCAGCGCGGCCCACAGCGGCGCGACGGCGCTGGTACCGCCGAGCACGGCCGTGGCGCCGGCGATCAGCACCTCGTAGCCGGTGGTGGGCGAGGCATCGCCGGCCACGTCGGGCACGCCGCGCTTGGTCAGCGGCGTGCTGCCGCCGCTCGTCTGCTTCGCCGAAAGGCCCTTCTGCCATGGTGGCGCGTCGAACACCGCGCTGATGCCGCCGCCGCCCGCGCCGCCGCTGGCCGCCTCGTCGTTCCACACCACTTCGCGGCGGATGCCCTGCCCGGCCTGCGCGTCGAGCGTGGTGCCGCCGCAGGCCAGCACGTAGGGGCTGGCGGCCGGGAAGTCGACGTGGTTCCGGCCATCCTGCAGGCCGTCGCCCGAGCCGCTGTCGCCCGACGCCGCGCACACCGTCACGCCGAGCGAGGCCGCCGCCTTCAGCACGTTGTTGAAGGCCTGCATCGATTGCTGCGTCCACGACGCTTCCGGGCCGCCCCAACTGATCGACACCACCGACGGCTGGTTCTTCGTGTCGTGAATCGCCTGGTTGACGGCCTGGATGAAGCCCGAATCGCTGTTCGGCGAGAAGTAGACGGCGATCGTCGCGCCGGGCGCGATCGCGCCGGCCACCTCGATGTCGAGCGCGACCTCGCCGTCCGGGCCGTTCGGGTCGCCGGTGGGTGCGTTGCGGCCGCCCGCCACGCTGACATCCACAAGCTTCGGATGCGCCACGCCGAGCTGGTCGAAATACGGCGCGATGTCGGCCGCGCGATAGCCGCCGCCCAGTTCGATCAGCGCAATGCACTGGCCCGCGCCGTCGCCGTCGGGAAAGTTGTAGATCGAGGCCAACTGCACCGGCGTGTACGACGTGCTGGCACCGGTGCGCGCCGGCTTGAACGGCGGCCGGAAGCGGAAGTGCGGATGCGCCTGCGGGCGGGTATCGAGGCCGAGCACGGCCGTGACGGCGTCGTGCAGTTCGTTCGGCAGCGCGATGTCGCCGGTGCGCGCGCGGAACGTGCCGACCGCATGATGTTCGTACTGCTGAAGCTTGACGCCGAACGCGTTCTCGAACTGCGCGACGGTGCCGGCCAGCTCCACCACGCTTTCTACGGGATCGACGCGCTCGACCGTCAGTTGATGCTGTTTCGCGAAGGCTTGGGTGTGCGCGATATCGTCGTCGCGGGCGGCGAAGCGCTTGGCGAAATCGTCGCGCGACACCGGTTTTGCCGCCGCATCGCCGCTGGCGAGCTGGTCGACGAGCGCATCGAGCGCCGCCTGCCCCTCGCGCCGCAGCATCACCGTGACGTGAATCCGTTCGGCCGGATCGCATGCGCCGACGCATTTCGATTCGGTGACGACTTTCGGCTCGTTGCCGGCATGTAGATGCCTTGCCATGTTGTGACCCTCCAAGGTTCCGTGTTGCACGGTCTACGGAAAATCCGACCTGACCTGCCGCATGCGGTTCCGGCAGGTTGCCGGCGTCCTCTCATTGACGCCGGATCGATCGATCAGAATAAGAACGGCGATTCGAGTGTAAATCAGCGGCGGCATTTTCGTACGCGCGCATTCGCGCTTTGCGCCCTTGCTGGAAGCAACAAATGCAACAAACCGTTGCTATCCCGATTGATCGGAAAACGCTATTTCGGAGGGGTTTCATCCGAGCGCGATCGATTCGAAAAATCGATTCGTTGCGTCAATCCGGCATTCAACTTTTTGCAGATTTTTTGCTTGCGCTTTGGCGATTTCTTTAGGCATTTACGCGTACGCAACATGAATGGAATTTGAAAGGATGATGCTTCATGTGCGCTCGCCGCAAACGATCGGGTGCGATCGAATCGGCGTCGCCTGCGACCAATTGGCGCATTTATAGAAACGTTTTCAGCGATAGTTACAGGTTTCGTAATACGTTAAGATTTCGTGAAAATTTACTGTCATCTTTCTTCGAAGGCCGTCATAGAATGTGTCATTTATGTGACGGATATCTGAATGTCATGCGCTGTGCAGCGTGCGAACAATTAAATCGAACCGGCCCGCATGGCGAAGCGCATTCGGCGTTATTGCCCGATGATCCGCTGAGGAAATTACGGCCGATGTTCAAAACGCCGGTTCGCATCGCGCATTATCGTTGCGCCGAATGCGGCACCTGGTGGCTGCACGAAACCAATCCGCGCAGCGAGGCCGACAGCGGCTGGATCCTGATCGGCAAGGAAAAGAGCCTGCTCGTCCCGCAGTGCGAGTAACGGCCGGGCCCGGCTGCGTTATCGTTCCGGTTCCCGCCACTTGCCGCGCGCGCCATGTCCTTCCACCTGAGTTTCGACGACGGCCCCGGCCCGTCCACCGCCGCGCTGCTCGACGTCCTGCACGCCGCCGGCTGCCGGGCCAGCTTCTTCGTGCTGGGCAAGCAGCTTGAAAGCGCGCTCGACGTCGCGGCGCGCATCGTGCGCGACGGCCACCAACTCGGCAATCACACCTATACCCATGCACGCGCGGGCGAACTGAGCGACGCGGCCCTGACCGGCGAGATCGCGGCCACCGACGCGCTGATTCGAGAGGCTCACCGGCTGGCGGGCGTGCCCGCGCCCGATGTCGTTCCGTTTCGTTTGCCTTATGGTTGGCAGCCCGACGATTGCCGCGCCGGCGTGCTCGCCCGCCTGCAACGCGAGCACACCGGCTGGACCGCGATCCTCAACGATTGGCAACGCCCGGCCCCGGCGCCGCAGGCGCTGTGCGACGCGATGCGCACGCACGTGGCCGCATGCGCCGCGCTGCGGCAGCACGCGCTGTTCTGCCTGCACGACGGCTCGCGGCACGGCGAGCCGCGCCCCAACACGGTCGAGGCGGTGCGCCTGTTCCTGACGGCGGCCTAGCCCCTAGCCCGCCATCAACTGCCGCCAGACGCCGAGAAACCCCATGCCCGCGCCGGGCGTCCACAAGCCGCGCTGCGCCGCTTCGAGATGAATCAGCGTCTGGTCCGCGCAAAACAACCGCATCAACGCCTCGCGGCGCGCCGCGATCCAGCCGGGCGCGGCATCCAAGCGCGCCGCCGCATAGGCCTGCAAACCCGCATCCCAGATCGCGGCATCGAACACGAAGCGATCGTCGCGCAGCGCGTCGCGCGACAGCGCGAACAGCGCGAACGCCGCTTCGAGCCAGGGCGCGCCCTGCCCCGCGTCGTCGAAATCGAGCACGCCGCTCACGGCGTTCCCCGCATAGAGCAGGTTGCCGGCGTGATAGTCGCCGTGCAGCCAGTGCGCCGGGCCGGTCAGCCAACCCGTTGCGGACACCAGATGCGCGCCGATGCGCCCGATCAGTTCGTCGTACTCGCTATCGAGCGTGCCGGGCAAGCCCGGCCGCGCACGCGCCGCCACGCGCGCATGGCGCGCGGCCAGCCAACCGAGCGGCGTGGCCTCGGGCGCCGGCAGCGCCGCCAGCGCCGTATGCAGGCGCGCCAGCACGCGCATCGCGTCGAGCGTGCCGGCGTGCGCGTCGGCGGGCAGGCCCGGCACGCCGTCGATCGTTTCGAACAGATGCAGCCAGCGGCCATCGGGCAACTGCACGCCGCGTTGCCCGTCAACGGCCGGAATCAACACCGGCAGCGCGGGCAAACCGGGCACGGCGCGCAGACGCTCGAGCAATGCCGCCTCGCGCCGCACCTGCTCGAGCGGCTTGCCGGCCCACGACACGCGCAGCACCCGGCCACCCGCCTCGCACGCCAGCCGGAACGTTTTGTTAGTATGGCCCGACGGCTGCGCCGCCAGGCGCACGGGCCCGGTGCGCCAATACCGTTGAAGCAAGGGTTCGAGCGTTTCCACGTCACTCCTGAGCATTGCACTGACCATGTCCGACCGTATCTCGGCCCGCATGCGGGACATCAATATCGCGTGGCTGACGCGCGCCGCCGAATTCAACCACCTGTTCCAGACGCGCTGGCTCGGCGAGCGCTTCTTCCATCTGCCCGGCGACATGCTCGCGATCCAGGAGCTCGTGTGGCGCGAGCGCCCCGACCGCATCGTGCAGACGGGCATCGCGGCCGGCGGCGGCGTGGTGTTCTCGGCGTCGATGCTCGAACTGACGGGCGGCGACGGCCGCGTGATCGCCATCGAGCCGCGCCTGCGCGACGACGTGCGCGCGCAATTGCAGGCGAACCGCCTCGCCCATCGCATGACGCTGATCGAAGGCGATTCGTGCGCGGACGGCACGCTCGCCGCCGTGCGCGCGCAGATTCCCGACGGCGCGCGCGTGATGGCGATTCTCGACCTCACGCATACCCACGCGCACGTGCTGCGTGAGCTCGAATGCTATGCGCCGCTCGTCACGCCGGGCAGCTATGCGATCGTGATGGACACGATCATGGAATACCTGCCCGCCGAGATGTTCGACGGCAAACCCTACGGCCGCGGCAACAATCCGGCCACCGCCGCGCAAGCGTTTCTCGATGCCGACCCGCGCTTCGAGGCCGATTTCGACATCGAGGATCGCGTGATCATGACGCTGTCGCCCGGCGGCTTCCTGCGGCGAGTGCGCTGATCCGGCGTGCGGCCTCGGCCGAGCCGTCGCGCGCGTAGCTCTCGCGGATCCGCGCCACGCGCTCGCGCACGCCGCCCGGTTGCAGCACCCGTTCGATCGCCGCGCGCAGTTCCGACACGCCGTCGCGCTCGAGATCGATCCGGCAACCCGCGCCGGCCTGCTCGACGAAATGCGCCGAATGAAACTGGTCGTTGCAGAACGGCGAGAGCAGCATCGGCACGCCGCTGGCGAGCGCCTCCATCACCGAGTTCGCGCCGCCGTGGCTGATGAACGCGTGCGTGCGCTGCAGCAGCGCGAGCTGCGGCGCGTAGCGCACGGCGATCACGTCGGCGTCGCTGACGAGCGCGCCGTGCTTGCGCCCCGGCCGCCAATCGGAATCGATCAGTTCTCCGATCGACAGCACCAGTTGCGCGGACGTGCCGCGCACCGCCTCGGCCACCTTGTCGAACAGATCGGGGTGGTAATACAGCTGGCTGCCGAGCGACATGTAGACGAGCGGGCGCGCCGGATCGAGCCGTTCCCATGGGAACGCCGTCTCGTCGCCGCGCGGGCCGGACGGCATCGCCGGGCCGACCAGCGCGACGCCGGGCGGCGGCGCGCCCACCAGCGCCTCGGTCGTGAACGCCAGCGTCAGATGCGGCGAGAGGATGTCGCAGCCGCGAAAGCGCGCGGTCAGCCCGTAACGCGCGAACAGCGCCTCGCGCTCGGGCGCGAGCCAGCGCACGGTGCGCAGCAGTTCGGAATCCAGATCGTCGGGCAGCACCGGGTTCAGCGAATTCGACATCGCCACCCACGGCAGCCCTTCGAGCTCGGCCGCGATCGCCGCCGCGTACAGCAGCGGATCGATCACCACCACCTCGGGCCGCCACTCGCGCAGCACGGCGCGAATGCCGTCCACCTGCTCGGGCGCGAGATCGATCAGCAGCGTGCGGATCCAATGGCGCAGCCAGTCGGCGTCGCGAATCTGCTCGGCGAAGCTCGCGCCGCGCGACAGGTCGTGGCGCTCGGGAATCTCGCGCGGCCCGAGAAACGCGAAGCCGCCCGCGCCCGCCAATTGCGCGCCGATATCGACGGGCGCGTAGAACGCCACCTCGAAGCCCGCGTCGCGCAGATGCTGCGCCGGGCCGATGCAGGGATTCAGGTGCCCTTTCTCGGGCACCACGCAGAACAGGATGCGTGTCATGAGCGGTTCAGGTGGAGCGATGCGAGGCATCGAGATGATCGAGGATCAGCGCGAGCGTGGCCCACAGCACGCGCTCGGTATCGGCTTCCAGCGCGGGCGCGGGCAGGCCGAGCGAAGCGGCCAGCGCCGGCGTGCGGGCGCGGTCGAGCCAGGCCGACAGATCCATCGCCGGGGCCAGCCGGCCGCGCTTCGGGCCTGTCACGAGGCGATCCGGCAACGCCAGGCGGCCGCCCAGCTCGCGCAGGCAGTGCTTGTCGGGATCGGGCGCGAAGCTGGTCAGGTGCGCGACCACCGCATCGTCGACGAACGGCGGCGCCAGTTCCACGCCCGCCGCGTCGAACAGCGCATGGCACAGCGGCAGATAGTTGGCCGACTCATCGCGGCGCAGCACCTGATCCGCGCCGTCGCCGGTGATCGCCAGCGCGATGCCGTCGGCCGCCATCGCCTCGGCCAGCAGCAGCTTGGCGACCGGATGCAGGTTGAACATCGGCTCTTCCACCGCATGCGTGGTGCGCGGCAGCGCGGCCACGAAATCGGCCTCGCTCGCGCGCACGATCTTCACGTCGGCCTGCATCTGCCCGGCCAGTTCGAGCGCGGCATCGAGCTCGCAGTAGTCGGGCATATCCGTGGCGAGGATGTAGGACGTCACCTGCCGATGCGCGCCCAGCTCGCGCAGCAAGGCCAGCAGCAGCGCCGAATCGAGCCCGCCGCTCAGCGCCAGG
>NZ_JAAGPF010000227.1 GCF_017104645.1 Burkholderia sp. Ac-20379 | reverse complement strand
CGTCGGGGTTGCCGGCCTCGATCCAGCCGGCCAGCGCTTCGCGCAGCGCCACATCGGCGCGCGGCAGGCCGTGCGTTTCGCGGTGCGCGTCGATGTCGCTCATGCGGTACAGATGCGGCAGCAGCCGCAGCCCGCGCAGCCGGATCGCCTCGGCGGCCTCGCGGCGGCGCCCGCCCCGGCTCAGCCGGTCGAACGGCAGATACGACGACAGCACGTCGATCAGCCCCACCGATTTGACCAGCTTCGCCTCGTGATCGTCGCGGCGTTCGTCCGGCGGCACGCGCCCCGGCGGGCCGTGCTCCCACGCCTCGCCGCGCAGCTCGGCCACGCACAGGCTGCGCAGGTGCGCGAGCCAGCCGTCCACCGTCGCGCCCAGCTCGTCGCGCGAGGTGTGCACCAGCAGCAGCGTATCGACGATGAACAGGATGAACGCGCCCACCACCAGGTCCTGCACGCGATCCACCACGCGCAGCCAGACCAGATCGGGCGTGGTGATGCCGGGCATCGCCACCAGCAGGCAGGTGGTGCCGGCCATCAGAAAGCCGTAGAACCTCGGCAGGCGGTCGCCCACCGCGAAGAACGTGGTCACGCTGATCAGCACCATCATCGCGCCGAAGATCACCGGCTCGGACAGCGAGAACAGGATCGACGCGAGCAGGCCCACGCCCGCGCCGGCCAGCGTGCCGGCCAGCATGTAGAGCCATTTCTGGCGCATCGCGGCGGTGGAATCGAGGGCGAGGATGTAGACCACCATCATCGTCCAGTAC
Source organism: Burkholderia sp. Ac-20379 (assembly GCF_017104645.1). Classification (GTDB taxonomy): domain Bacteria; phylum Pseudomonadota; class Gammaproteobacteria; order Burkholderiales; family Burkholderiaceae; genus Burkholderia. The sequence continues at coordinate 11,002 of NZ_JAAGPF010000227.1, read as the reverse complement.
GGATAGTCGAAGCCGCGCGCGAACGCGATGCCGAGCGCGAGCATCGCGGCGAGGTAGAGCTTGAACGAGAGGAGGATGCGACCAGGTCGGATCAGCGGCATCGATGCGCTCGGGAAGCAGGAGGTGGCGATCCGCCGGCTGCGGATCGTCGGCCAGCCGGAACGGCCGGGGGCGGCGGATCGCGGGCGGGGCCGAACGGGCATGGCAACCAACAGGCGCGCCGATCATAGCATGCCGTCCCTTATTTCCTGCCGGTGGCGGGGGCGGCTTTCGGCCGCCGAAACCGCCTGCGCGGGGGCCGAATCATCACGCTTCGTTACCAGCGGCGCGCTGGTCATACATTGTTACAGCGACGATATGGAACCGTAAGCCCCATTTGGGATGATCGCCTGCACATGCCCGGTTCGGGACCGGAATCGTTCGTCATCCGTATGAACGGCGCCCCGCGGGCCACTCGGCGATCCACATGGCTGCTTTTTACGATCTCGGCGCGCGTACCTTGCGCCACCTTTACGATCGCAGGATCCGCAGCGCGGCGGTGTTCGACACCGCGGCGCTGTTCCCGGACGCGCGGCATTTCACGGCGGCCTGGCGCACCGTGCGCGACGAGGCGCTCGACGTCGCGCGCGACCTGCCGCGCATTCCGCGCTTCCACGAAATCATGCGCGAGCAGGCCGACATCTCGGCCAACGACGCGCGCGACTGGCGCATGTTCATCCTGCAGGCCTACGGCGTGCGCTTCGAGCAGAACCGGGGGCGCTGCCCCGCGCTCGCCCGGATCGTCGACGCCTCGCCCGACGTGCTGTCCGCTTCGCTGTCGTTCCTCGCGCCGGGCAAGCACATTCCGCCACATCGCGGGCCGTTCCGCGGCGTGCTGCGCGGCTATCTGGTGCTGTCGATGCCGAAGCGCGACGACGGCAGCCCGGCCGCCGTGCTGAAGATCGACGGCCGCGATCACCGCCTCGACGACGGCCAGTTCCTGCTCTGGGACGACACGTTCGAGCACGAAGTCTGGAACGACAGCGACAGCGTGCGGATCGTGCTGCTGCTCGACATCCGCCGCCGCGACCTGCCGCCGGGCCTGCGCCTGCTGTCGGCCGCGATCGTGCAACTGATCCGGATCGGCATCCGGCTGCGCGGCGGATCGATTCCGGTGTAGGCGGCGGCCTCGCGCGGCGTTACTGCCGCGCCGGCGTGCGGCGTTCGTAGCTCGGCGCGTGGCCGAATTGCGCGCGATAGGCCTTGCTGAAATGGCAGGGCGAATGAAAGCCGCACACGCTCGTCACGCGCGCGATCGACGCATCGGTGGTGCGCAGCAGGTCGCGCGCGCGTTTCAGGCGCAGCGTCAGGTAATAGTGCGTGGGCGACACGTTCAGATAGACCTTGAACATGCGCTGCAGATGGCGCTGCGAGAGGCGCACGAGGCGCGCCAGCTCGTCGAGCGACAGCGGCTCCTCGATATTGGCTTCCATGAGCCGCACCACTTCCACCAGTTCGGCGCGCGAAAAACCCACGCGCGCATCGACCGGAATCGGCTGCGGGTCGCCCGCGCCGCGAATCCGCTCCACGATGAATTGTTCGGACACCTGCGCGGCCAGCGGCTGGCCGAGCCGCGCGCCCACCAGGTTCAGCATCAAGTCGAGCGGCGCGGTGCCGCCGGTGCAGGTCAGCCGATCGCGGTCCACCACGAACAGTTCGTCGGCGAAATGCACGCGTGGGAATTCCTTGTGCAGCGCCGAGAGGTTCTCCCAGTGCACGGTGCAGCGGTAGCCGTCGAGCACGCCGGCCGAGATCAGCGCGTAGGCGCCGGTGCAGATGCCGCCGAGCGGCAGCCCGCGTTCGGCCAGCGCCTCGAGCGCGAAGCGCGTGCGATCGTCCACCACCTCGCGGATGCGCACGCCGCCGCACACGATCAGCACGTCGGGCAGCGGGCCGTCGAGATCGAGCTTGACGGTCGGGCGCACGGCGATGCCGTTGCTGGCCTGCACCGGGCCGCCGTCGAGCGAGTAGATCGACCAGCGGTAATGCTCGGCGCGGCCCACGTAGTTCGCCATCCGAAGCACTTCGACCGCGCTCGTGAACGCGATCATCGAGAAATCGGGCAGCGTGAGAAAACCGAAATGCGCGAGCGACTGGAGGGGCGCCGCGCGGGCGGCGGGAACGGTCTCGACTGCAAGGCTCACGATCGCTCTCCGGCATGAGCAGGTTGCACGAAGCCTGCCCGGGCGGCGTGCCGCCGGAGCAGGCAACAGGAACGAAACGCTTGGAACGGTGCAGCCCGGAGCCGGCCCGCAGGCCGGCTCCGGGCAATGCTCAGGCCTGCTGAGTGGCCGACGCCTTGGTGCCGAACAACTGGCGGAAGCCCGAGAACAGCGGCGCGCGAGCCGCGCCCGGCGCACGGCCGAAGCTTTCGGTGATGCGGTCGAGCACGATCGCCAGCAGCACCACCGACAAGCCGCTTTCGAAGCCCAGGCCGATGTCCAGACGCTGAATACTGGCCAGCACGTCGTTGCCGAGGCCGCCCGCGCCCACCATCGACGCGATGATCACCATCGACAGCGCCATCATGATGGTCTGGTTCACGCCCTGCATGATCGACGGCAGCGCGTTCGGAATCTGCACCTTGTACAGCAACTGCCACGGCGTGCAGCCGAACGCCTGGCCCGCTTCCACGATCTCGCGGTTCACGTGGCGGATGCCGAGGCTCGTCAGACGCACGGCCGGCGGCATCGCGAAGATCACCGTGGAGAGAATCCCCGGCACGCGGCCGAGGCCGAACAGCATCGCGGCCGGAATCAGGTAGACGAACGCGGGCATGGTCTGCATCAGGTCCAGGATCGGACGCACGATGGTGGACACCACCTTGCTCTTGGCCGCCCAGATGCCGAGCGGAATGCCGAGCACGAGGCTGATGATGGTGGACGACAGCGTCAGGCCGAGCGTGATGACGGTTTGATCCCAGAAGCCGGTCGCGAAGATCAGCAGCATCGCGGCCGTGGTGAAGATCGCGAAGCGCCAGCCCACGCGCCACAGCCCCACGCCGATGAAGATCGCCATCATCAGCCACATCGGGATGGCCTGCAGGCCGTGTTCGACGGCGGCGGCCAGGCTCTCGATCACGCGCCCGATCGCATCGAACGTCTTCGCGTCATGGTCGAGCAGGTAGCGGACGCCCTGGTCGACCCAAGTGCCGAGCGGAATCATTTCAGACATGGGAGCCTCGCGAGCGGGTAATGGCTTTCAGGAGCACGGCCCGATCGACGGAACCGCAGTAACAGCCGTCGGCATCGACGACGGGCAGGGCATTCGGGCTGGCCACCACGCGTTCGACCACGTGATCGAGCGTGGCGTCGTGCCGGATGGATTCGATCTGGCGCAGGTTCGGCGCGCTCGCGCCGATCGCGTCGCGCGTGACGAAGCCGCGGATCTTGCGGGCCTCGTCGAGCACGAACGCGTAGTCGGCGCTGCCGTTCAGCGTGGCGGCCACGTTGGCCGCGTCGAACTTCGACACCACCGGCACCGCGCCCGTCTGCATCAGATCGCCGGCCGTCAGGTAGCGGCTGGTGTCGATGCCGTCGAAGAACGCCCGCACGTAGTCGTCGGCCGGGTTCGCGATGATGTCCTGCGGCGTGCCGACCTGCACGAGGCGGCCGCCTTCCATGATCGCGATACGCGTGCCGATCCGCAGCGCTTCCTCCAGATCGTGCGACACGAACATGATCGTGCGGCGCTGCTCCTTCTGCAGTTGCAGCAGCACGTTCTGCATTTCCTTGCGCTTGAGCGGATCGAGCGCCGAGAACGCCTCGTCCATGATCATCAGCGACGGGTTCACGGCCAGCGCGCGGGCCAGGCCGACGCGCTGCTGCATCCCGCCCGACAGCTCGGACGGCAGCTTCTTCGAGAACGCCGCCAGGCCGACCTGCTCCAGCACGTCCATCGCGCGGCGTTCGCGATCCTTGCGGCTCACGCCGGCCACTTCCAGGCCGAACGCGGCGTTCGACAGCACGGTGCGCTGCGGCATCAGCGCGAACGACTGGAACACCATGCTCATGTCCGTCCGGCGCAGCGCCGTGAGCTCCGAGCGGCGCACGGCCGCGACGTCGCGGCCATCGATCATCACCTTGCCGGCCGTCGGCTCGACAAGGCGGTTGACGAGGCGGATCAGCGTGGACTTGCCCGAACCGGACAAGCCCATCAGCACGAAAATCTCGCCTTCCTGAACGTCGAACGACACATCGTGCACACCGACCACCTGGCCGGTCTGCTTGAAGATATCGTCCTTCGTCGACCCGGCTGCGAGCATGTCGAGCGCCTGCTTCGGGTTATTACCAAAAACCTTGCACAGACCTTCGACCACGACCTTGGGGGCATCCATTGAAACCTTCTCCTCGTGTAGCGGGGGCTCGCACAAACAGAGCGTGCCTCAATGGTTGCTAGAAAAAAGTAGAGGCAGCCGACGAATTCCGACAGTCGCTTGCGCAAATACGACACCTGCATTTGTCATGCGACGCCAAGCCTGGCGCGGCGCAGCGGCCCGCGGCGCCTCGCTTGCGGCGTTGCATCACGCGAAAAGCCGCACCGGGCGTGCAATCTGCGACGGCATCGTGCAACGCGTCACGCGCCGCGCGAGGCCGCCCGCGCGGCGGAAAAACACAAGCCGGAAAGTCGTAATTCGACAAGATCGTGTCCGATCGCCGATAGGCCCGCAAGGGGCCTCGGCGCCCGGTCGTTCGAGGGCCCGGACGCGCCGAGGTGCAACCCGGTCGCACCTCGGTCGGCACGCCCGGTGCACCGCGCGGCGGCCTGGCTTTCCAGCGCCTTTCACGACGCCGGAATGGTTGCGTGCGCATCCGGTTGCCGGCATCGCGGCGGCACCGCATTCGTCAGGAATCCGGATAATCTTGCGCGGTGCGCGGCCCGCTATTGCACCGCGCCCTCGCCCATCCTCACGTCGTGTTCGACGGCAAGCGCGGTGGCCGCCATCACGCGGATCGCCTGCGCCTGCAGATCGGCCGACAGGCTCGGCGTGCCCGGATGCCGCGCGGCCAGCGCCGGATCGCACGGCAGATGCACGAAGCCGCCGCGCGTGGCCGTGCCCTGCGCGGCGAGATGATGGAGCAGCGTGTAGAACACGGCGTTGCAGGCATAGGTGCCGGCCGTCTGCGACACCGAAGCCGGAATCCCGGCCGCGCGCAGGTCGCGCACCAGCGCCTTGATCGGCAGCGTCGAGAAATAGCCGGCCGGGCCGCCCGCCACCACCGGCTCGTCGATCGGCTGCCGGCCGGCGGTATCGGGAATGCGCGCGTCGATCACGTTGATCGCCACGCGCTCGACGGACACATCCGCGCGCCCGGCCGCCAGCCCGAGGCACAGCACGAGCGACGGCGCCGTCTCCTCGATCGCGGCCAGCAGCGCCGGCCCGGCCTCGTCGAACACGCAGGGCAGGCAGCGCGCCGCCAGGCGTGCGCCGTCGAGCGTTTCGCCGTCGACGCGGCGGGCGGCGTCCCACGACGGGTTGTGGGCGTCGCCGCCGAACGGCGCGAAGCCGGTGACAAGAATCGTGCTCATGCGTACGGCCCCGGAGAATGGCGCAAGCGCCCATCTTAGGCCGGTTCGCGCGCCCCAGAAAAAATGCCCCGGCGGCGTATCCGCCGGCGGGGCCAACCCATGTCAGAGACAACGCCTGAATCGAGCGCGTCACGAACGATCTTAGCTACGGCCACGGCGGCGCCCAACCAGCCAATCGTGCTATCCAATCGACCGGCCTTCCGGGCCGCTTGCCATGCTTCGAGGCATATCGATAGAACGAAAAGTCGTTTCGCGCGGCGCGCGCGGCTCGCTACCATGGCGGTTCAGGCCTGCCCGATCAGGCACCGCATTCCGGGAGCGCACTTTGACTGCATTCGACCAACACCGCCGGCCCTTCATCGTCGGCATCGGCGGCACCACCCGCGCCGCTTCGTCCACCGAGCGCGCACTGGGCTTCGCCCTGCGCGGCGCGCAAGCGGCCGGCGCACGCACGCGGCTGTTCGACGGCCCGTTCCTGCATTCGCTGCCGCACTACGCCCCCGAGCAGAAAAGCCTCAGCGCCGCGCAGATCGAGCTGATCGAAGCCGTGCGCGACGCCGACGCCGTGATCATCGCGACGCCGGGCTACCACGGCGGCGTGTCCGGCCTCGTCAAGAACGCACTCGATACGCTCGAAGAGCTGCGCGCCGACGAACGCCCCTACCTCGACGGCCGCGCCGTCGGCTGTATCGTGACCGCCTACGGCTGGCAGGCCGCCGGCACCGTGCTGAGCTCGCTGCGCTCGATCGTCCACGCGCTGCGCGGCTGGCCGACGCCGTTCGGCGCCGCCGTCAACACGCTGGAAACGCGTTTCGAATACGCCGACACCTGCACCGACGCGAAAGTGGCCGGCCAGTTGGAAACGGTGGGCGCGCAAGCCGCCGAGTTCGCGCTCGCGTTCGGCTCGCACCGGGCGGCCACGCGCGTGGCGGCCGAGGGCGGCTTCGCCCCGGTGCTGAAGCTCGCCACCAAGTAACGCCACCGCCAGGCGCCGCCCGCACGGCGGGCTTGCACCCCGAAAGCCGGTCTCCGACCGGCTTTTTTGCATGCGCGACGGAAATACCACCGGCGGAGCCGGCTCCGCCTGGACGCCGCCGCCCATCGCGGCCGCGATGCTAAGGATTCGCCCGATCGCCGGCATATGCTTCGCCGGAATGATTGGTTCCGGCGCGGTGCCGGGGCGCTTACGCTGGAACCTCCTGCACTTCACGCTCACGCCCCGACGCAATGAATCGTCCGATCCGCTACAAAGGCTACGAAATGGCGCCCGCCGCCGCGCAGCAGCCCAACGGGCTGTTCGCCGCGAACCTCACGATCGAGCGGACCACCGCCGGGCCGCCGCGCGCCTATTCGTTCGACGCCATCGACTTCTTCTTCGACGAGGCGCTCGCCCTCGCCTACGCGTCGCGCTGGGGACGCATCTGGATCGACGCCCACAGTTGATCCGTATTTGACGAAACGCAAGCGGGACAAGGGATCGCGACCTGGCACGAGAAAGCAGGAAATGGTGGCCTATGCAAGAATGTTCCACCGCATTTTCACGCCACCGTCACATACGTTTCCCATGTCCGATACGCTAGAACAGGAGCAGGCGGCCGATCACGCCATGCGCAACTGGGCGCACGAGGGCGCAGGCCCGGTGCGCATCGGCTCCGACGCGCACCGGCAGATGTTCTGCCGCATGTTGCTCGACACCCACAACCCCTACAAACCCGCCGTCATCGATTGGCCGCCGCTCGCGCCCGACGCGCTGAAGCGGCTCACGGCGCTGCCGATCTGGGACATCGCCGTGCAGACCGAAGGCCGCGCCTCGATCCGCGTCGCCACCTTCGCCGCCACCGTAGCGGATCCGCTGTTGCGCGCCGCGCTGACGATGGACGGCGAGGAAGAGGCCCGCCACAAGGTCGTGCTGTCCAAGCTCGTCGAGGCCTACGGCATCCGCCTCGCGCCCGAGCCGCCGTATCCGCCGCCCGCCGATCCCGAATGGGCCTGGGTGCTGACCGGCTTCAGCGAATGCATCGACAGCTTCTTCGCGTTCGGGCTGTTCCGTTCCGCGCAGCAATCGGGCTTCTTCCCCGAGGAACTCGTGGAAACCTTCGAGCCGGTGATCCAGGAGGAAGGCCGCCACATCCTGTTCTTCGCGAATTGGTACGCGTGGTACTGGCGCAACCTGCCGTGGTGGAAGCGGCCGTGGTTCTTCCTGCGCGTGGCCGCGATCTGGGTGACGCTGATCCGCGACCGGATCGGCATCGCGCGCGGCATCGACGCCGACGGCGTGGCCCACGACGCCAACTTCCCCGCCAACGCCGCCGCCACCGTTGGCACCGACACGCTGAAGCCGCGCGCCCTGATCGAGCTGTGCCTGGCCGAGAACGACCGGCGCATGGCCGGCTACGACGCGCGCCTGCTGCGCCCGAAGTTCGTGCCGCGCCTCGCGCGCCTCGCGCTCAAATTCATCCGGACGTAATTCGATCCACCGGGCGGCGCCATGCCGCCCGGCGCGCTTGCCCGCCGTCACGCCCTGCCGCCGTCTTCCCCTTCCGCAGCCTTCCCTGCCGCCTTTCTTCCTGCCGCCGCCCTGCGCGCGGCGGCCGTCATGCGCGCCGAAAGAAAATCGAAACCGGAAACAAGCCCGCCGCATCCAAAAATCGCGCGTTTTGAAAGCGGCGGGTGCGCCGTATTCCAGTGAACCAACCGGTGCAATTTGCCCCGGTTTGCCTGGTGCCAATGCACCAGATCGCGCCGACACGACATCGGCTTTATGGCATTTTCACCACATCATACGAATGATGAAATAGTTCAATCGACCGTTTTTATAAATCCTCATAAACGTCGTATTGATAAATTTTCGGTTTTCAATTTTACAGTTCCAGATCACACTCGCCCGAAGAATTCCTTACGCATTGCAGCATTTTTGAATACAGAGTCACCTCTGAATCATTCCAATATTTTCCATAGCACCTTATCTGTCATGGATTTCCCGCAGATATTCCGGGACTTTTGACCGATACAATGGATTCCTGAAATTCCAGTTACCGATTCTTCAAAAAACTTAACAACCCTATAAAAGAGAATCGTAGAACAATGTTTTACAGTTGATATCTGCGAGTTTGCAGTTGTTTTCATTTGAAATTTGCGAGCTCTCATAGAATCCGCGCAATCGATCGCTTTTCCGTGCATACCGGCAGTCACGCCTGAAATTGCCTGGTGCAACGCACGGTTCCGTGGAGAAAAGCAGCATGAATCGCAATTACCGTTCGATCTGGAACGAATCTCTCGGGGCTTGGGTGGCTGCATCGGAAAACGATTCGGCTCGGGGTAAACCCAATAAATCGGCAGTTGCCAAAGCGGTCACTACCGCCGTGCTGGTCGCAGGCGCGACCAATCAAGTCGCGCACGCGCAGTACGCGACAGGCGGCGGCGTCACCACCAGCACCTCGGCCATCGCGATCGGCGGCAATGCGGCGGTACTGGGCGTCTACACGCCCAGCAACACCACCGCCACCGGCACCGGCGCGATCGCGATCGGGTCGAACTCGACATCGAGCGGGGTCGCCTCGATGGCGCTCGGCTATGGCTCCACGGCCACTGGCACCACCTCGATGGCCGTCGGCAATGGCTCGACCGCCACCGGTATCTACACCACCGCCTTCGGCCACAACGCGTTCGCCACCGGCGCCAGCGCGATCGCCGTGGGTTCCGGCTCGGGCGCAACCGGCACCGGCGCGACGGCAGTCGGCAACGACACGCGCGCGACCGGGAGCAGCGCGGTGGCCGTCGGCGGCGGCGACAGCTCCGGCACTGGCGGCGCCACGGCGTCCGGCAGCAGTTCGGTCGCTGTCGGCCGCTTTTCGGTGGCCAGCTCCACCAGCGCGCTGGCTGTGGGCGCCGGTTCGACGGCGTCCGACCAGTACACCGTGGCGCTCGGCCCGGGTGCAACCGCGTCTTACACGGGCAGCGTGGCGATCGGCAACGGCAGCGCGACCGCCGGCGCCGCCCCGACCACCCTCGGCTACCTGACCGGCCAGGCGGCGCCGTCTTCGGAAGTGTCGGTGGGCAACGCCTCCACGCTGCGCCGCATCACGAACGTGGCCGATGGCGCGGCCGCGACCGACGCCGTCACCGTCTCGCAACTGAGCACCGGGCTCAGCACCACCACCAGCTCGATCGCGAGCTTGTCGACCTCGACCAGCAGCTCGATCACGAGCCTGTCGACTTCGACGTCGAGCGGGCTGTCGACCGCCAACAGCCGCGTGACGTCGCTGTCCACCGGGCTTTCGGCGACGAATAGCAGTGTCACTTCGCTGTCGAGCGGGTTGAGCACGACCAATAGCAGTGTGTCGTCGTTGTCGACTGGCGTTGGGTCGTTGTCTACCGGGCTTTCGGCGACGAATAGCAGCGTCACTTCGCTGTCTAGCGGGTTGAGCACGACCAATAGCAGTGTGTCGTCGCTGTCGACCGGCGTTGGGTCAATTTCCAGCGGGTTGTCGGCGACCAACAGCAACGTCGCCTCGTTGTCGACGGGCGTGGGATCGCTGTCCACTGGGCTTTCCACGACGAATAGCAATGTCACCTCGCTGTCGAGCGGGTTGAGCACGACCAACAGCAGCGTGTCGTCGTTGTCGACCGGCGTTGGGTCGATTTCCAGCGGGTTGTCGGCGACCAACAGCAACGTCGCCTCGTTGTCGACGGGCGTGGGATCGCTGTCCACTGGGCTTTCCGCGACGAATAGCAATGTCACCTCGCTGTCGAGCGGGTTGAGCACCACCAACAGCAGCGTGACGTCGCTGTCGACCGGCGTTGGGTCGATTTCCAGCGGGCTGTCGGCGACGAATAGCAACGTCACGTCTTTGTCCAGCGGTCTCAGCACGACGAACAGCAACGTCTCGTCGCTGTCTTCGGGACTCGCATCATCGAGCAGCTCGATCTCCTCGCTGTCGAGCGGATTGAGCACGGCCAACAGCAACGTGTCGTCGTTGTCGACAGGCGTCACCTCGATCTCCAGCGGACTGTCGACCACCAACAGCACGGTTTCGTCGCTGTCCACCGGCGTGACGTCGATTTCGAGCGGACTTTCCGCCACCAATAGCACCGTCTCTTCGCTCTCCTCTTCAACTTCGACGAGCGTGGGATCGCTGTCCACCGGCTTGTCGTCGACGAACAGCAACGTTACGTCGTTGTCGAGCGGCCTCAGCGCCACGAATAGCAACGTCTCGTCGCTTTCGACGGGCGTCACCTCGATTTCCAGCGGACTGTCGACGACCAACAGCACGGTTTCGTCGCTCTCCTCCTCGACTTCGACGAGCATAGGCTCGCTGTCCACCGGCTTGTCGTCGACGAACAGCAACGTTACGTCGTTGTCGAGCGGCCTCAGCACTACGAATAGCAACGTCTCGTCGCTTTCGACGGGCGTCACCTCGATTTCCAGCGGACT
>NZ_JAAGPF010000226.1 GCF_017104645.1 Burkholderia sp. Ac-20379 | reverse complement strand
CGCGCCGCACCGTCGCGCCGGGCATGGCGAGCCGATCCGGGTTGGCGTTCGGGCTTGGCAAATTCATACGGTCTCCTGATTTTATTGGATAGGTGCCGGATTCGTGTCCGGGGTGCTGCCTGTTGATTCGCGGAACCGGCTCGCGCCAGCGCCGTGCGCCGCTCAGGCTTCGCGCGCGGTCTTGCCGAACAGCGCCGCGATGCCGGCCGGCGAGCCGAACACCGCATCGGCGTCGTGGCCCGCGCCCGGGATCCGGTGCGTATCGTGGGTGCAGCCGGCCGCGCCGCGCGAGGCGATATAGCGGGCGTAGGCCAGGCCGCGCCCGAGCCGGTGCTCGCCTTGCGTCATCGCCGCGCACGAGCGGTCCAGCGCCGGGTGTTCGGGATCGCAGTCGCGCTCGCCGAGCAGCGTGATCACGTCGCGCGCCAGATAGGCCCGCTCGAACGCGCCCGGCTCGGCCGCGGCGGGCTGCTCGCTCGCATAGGCGGGCAGCGCGTCGAGGCCGTACTTCCAATCGTTGAAGCCGGCGCAGCGCGCGCCGTCGAACGGCGAGAAACCGCCGTCGGCATCGGGACGCAGCCGGTCGAAATACACGTAGGACGACGGATTCGCGATCACGTAGCGCACCGCCACGCCCTGCCCGCTCAGCGCGGCCTCGCCGCGCGCCAGCACCGCGTAGCGCTGCGCGACCTGGCCGCCGCCCGAATGGCCGGCCACCACCACCTCGCGCAGCGCGGGGAACGTGGCGCGGTCGGCCAGCGCGGCGAGCAGCGCGTCGAGCACGTCGAACGAGCTGACCGGCGCGGGCGACAGCGCCTCGCCGCCGCCCATCCAGCCGGTCCAGTCCCAGCACAGCGTCGAGGCCGGCAGGCGGTGCGCCGCCACGTCGGCCTGCGCGAGGAACTGCGGCACCAGCAGCACCGTGTCGTTCGAATTGCGGCCGGCCGCGGCGCGGGCGCGATGGGCGAAGCGGAAATACGCGTCGGCGTTGCGCAGCCGGCCGTGCAGCAGGATCACCGCGGTCGTGACCTCCGGCTGCGAGGCGTTCCATTCGCCGGTGGCGAACAGCGGCACGATGCCGGTGCCGGCCGGGGCGTTGACGGTCAGATGCTGGGGCGCGACGACATCGACAGGCCGTTCGTTCGGCGCGCGTTCGTCGTGGGCGGAATCGGGCACGGTGCTCAAGCGGGGGTCCTCGTGGGGGCCGCCGCGTCCGCGCCGAGTTCGGGATGTCCGCGGCGGGACAGCCCGACCAGGGCCAGCGAGACGAAGCCGGCAAAGATCAGATAGAACGCGGGGGTCAGGCTGCTGCCCGTCAGCGACGTCAGCCCGGTGATGGTGAACGGCGCCAGCCCGCCGAACAGCGTGACGGCGACGTTGTACGACAGCGCCACGCCGGACGAGCGGCTGCGCACCGGGAACAGCGTCGCGAGCATGCCCGGGTGCGCGCCCGACATCGCCGCGAGAAACACAGTGGAAATCAGTTGCGCGATCAGCAGGCGCTCGGCCGACGGCGCGGACACCACGAACACGAACAGCGGATACGCGCACAGCATCCAGGCGATCGTGATCGGATAGAACAGCCGGTACGGGCCGTAACGGTCGGCCAGCCGCCCCGACAGCGGGAACAGGAACAGATTCAGCACACCCGAGAAGAACGCCCCGCGCAGCGCGACCTGCAACGGCAGGTGCAGTTGGCGCTCGACATATACGGCCAGATAGGAGTGCCACACATAGTTGGTGGCCGCGCCCACCGCGATCACGCCCATCGCGCACAGCGCGGCGCGGCCGTTGTCGCGGAAGAACGCGCGCAGCGGCACCTTCGGGCGCTCGGCCGGGTGTTCCGCGCGCAGTTGCTGGAACTCCGGCGATTCGGCCACCTTGTGACGGATATAGAAGCCGAGCGGCCCCGCCAGCGCGCCGCACAGGAACGGCACGCGCCAGCCCCACTCCACCAGCGACGCATGCGACAGCCGCGTGGTCAGCAGATAGCCCGCCGCCGACGACAGCAGCAGCGCGAACGACTGCGCCGTCATGTTGAAGCTGCCGTAGAACATCTTGCGGCCCGGCGGCGCGTATTCCACCAGCATCGCCGAGGCGGTGGCGAACTGCCCGCCCACCGACAGCCCCTGCAGCACGCGCGCGAGGATCACCAGCGCGGGCGCGGCGTAGCCGATCTGCGCGAAGCCGGGCGTCAGCCCCATCAGCAGCGTGCTGCCGGCCATCGAGATGATCAGCAGCGACAGCGCGCGGCTGCGGCCGGCGCGGTCGGCGTACACGCCGAGCAGGATGCCGCCGAGCGGCCGCACGAAGAAGCCCACCGCGAACGTGGCCAGCGTCAGCATCAGCGACACCAGCCCGTTGCCGGCCGGGAAGAACACCTGCGCGATGATCTTCGAGAAATAGCCGTAGATCAGGAAGTCGAACCATTCGAGGCCGTTGCCGAGCACCGACGCGAAGATCGCACGGCGCACCATCGACGGCGACAGGCGCGCGGCCTGCACCGCCGCGGCGCTGTCGCGCGCGGCCTCGGTCACGTGATCGGCTGGATTGGCATGACTCATGATCCGCACCCCGGCGTGTCGTAGATGGCGGCCAGCGCACAGGCCGAGGTCAGCATTTTCGCGCCGTTGTGGCCCACGCCCGGCACCACGTGCAGTTGCTGGTTCAGGCCTTGCGGATGCCGCGCCTGCAGATAGCCGAAATACGCCTGGGCGCGCGCGAGCCGCTGCGGGCCTTGCGCCTCGGCCGGGCAGCTCTGGTCGAGCGCCTTCTGCCGCGGATCGTCGTCGTTGCCGCCGACGAGGTACGTGACCTGCCGCGCCGCATAGGCGGCCTCGAGCTGCGCGGCGCTGCGGTCGGCCAGGTACGGCGGGCGCTTGGCCATGCCGTATTTCCAGTCGTCGAAACCGGGGCACGCGGCGGCGTCGAATGCGGCCGGCTTGCCGTCGGCGCCGGGGCGCTCGGCGTCGAAATACGCATACGACGACGGGCTCGACACCACGTAGCGCAGCGCGATGCCATCGCGGGCCAGCACGCCGGTTTCGCGCGCCGCCACCGCGTAGCGCTGCACCACCTGCCCGCCGCCGGAATGGCCGGCGAACACCACCGCCTTCAGGTTCGGGAAGCGCGTGCGGTCGGCGAGCCGTTCGACGATCGCGTCGAGCACCGCATACGAACTGAGCGCGGCGGGCGCCAGCGCCTCGTCGCCGGCCATCCAGCCGTTGGCGTCCCAGCGCAGCAGCGCGGCGTCGCCATCGCGGCCGGCCAGATCGAGCGAGGCCAGGAACTGCGGCGCGATCAGCAGCGTGCCGTCCACCTGCGCGCCTTGCGCGGCGGCCGCGTCGCGGCCCTGCTCGGCGCTGTGGAAATAGCGGTCGGCGTTGCGCAGCTTGCCGTGAATCACGATCACCGCGCGCGTCACGCCGGGCTGCGGCTGGTTCCAGTCGCGCGACAGGTAGAGCGGGAATTGCGCCGGGCCGGCCGGCGTGTCGATCGCCATGCGCGTCGACGCGATACGCGCGACCGGGCGCAGATGCGCGTTGTAGACATGCGGCGCGGCGGGCGCGGCCGTGGCGGCGTCTGCCGCCGAAGCCGCCAGCGCGGCGCCGGGGCTGGCCGTCGCGGCCAGCGCCCCGGCGGCGGCCGTGATCATGGCCAGCCCGGTGCGCCGCGCGAAGCGGGTGAGGATCGGTACGGATTGCATGCGAACTGCTCCTGAAGGCCCGGACCGCGCACGACGCGGCCCCGGCCCGACTGCTGAAATAAAACCGTGCTGCGGGCGCGGCGCGCTCAGAACCGCGTGAACATGCCGAGCGTCACGCCCGTCTGGTTCGGGCCCATCGCCGTGCTGTCGTTGGTGCCGACCGGCGTGTAGGCGCCATTGTTGCCGCGCGTCGCCTGGGCGTAGGCCACGGTCGCATACAGCGACGTGCGCTTGGACAGCGCGTACTGCGTGCTCAGCACGCCCATCCACGTATTCGAATTGCCGGGCGTCTTGTCCTGATCGTAGTAATAGGCGGCCGTCACCTTCAGGTTGCGCGCGAGCGGATAGCGCACGCCGCCGAAGAACAGCGCCTGCGCCGACGACGCCGTCTTGGTGCTGGCCGGGTTCGTCAGGAAGTGCTCGTAGCCCGCCAGCAACTGGCCTCGGCCGATGTCCTGGCGGAACGCGATGCTCAGGTTGCGCGACTTCGTGAAGTTGCCGGCCGTGTTGATCGCGCCGTTGCGGTAATCGTAGGCGAGGCCCACGCCGAACGTGCCGCCGTCGTAATCGAGGCCCCCGCCGTAGGCCGCGCTGCTCTGGAACGAGGCCGCGTCGCCGCCGAAGCTGTAGCCCGCGATCGCAGTCAGGCCGGCGAAGCGGCCGACGTACTTGACCATGTTGCTGTTGCGCGCGCGGAACGAGAAATCGTTCGACGAGCCGGTGGTGGGGAACCACGTGTATTGCTGCGCGAACTGCATCGGGTCGTAGCGCAGCAGGACGTCGTACATCGGCGTGTATTGCAGGCCGAACGACAGCGAGCCGAACGTGCGGTTCGACAGGCCGACCGCCGAGGTGCGGTTGAACAGCGTGCCCGCCGTGGCCTGGGTGCCGTCGTTGCTGTTGAAGCCCGATTCGAGCACGAACCACGCCGCGTTGCCGCCGCCGAGATCTTCCGTGCCGCGCACGCCCCAGCGCGAATTGTGGACGCCGCCCGAGTTCATGCGGAACAGCGAGCCGCCCTGCGTGCTCGCATGGCTCAGGTATTCGACGTTGGCGTCCACCACGCCGTACAGCATCACCGAGCTGCCGCCGCCGATCCCGCCCATGGCGAGTTGCAGCGCTTCGTCGACTTCGTCCTGCTGCGCGTAGGCGGACGCGCATCCGGCAAGCAGCATGGCCGCTGCGGCGTGGTGCTTTTTCACTTCGTGTCTCCTGGACCTTGTTGTGATTGTCGATGGCCGTCTCCGTCGCCCGGAGAACCCCGCCATGTAAGGCTGCAATGTGTCAGGCGCAATCCTAGGGAGTCCCGAACCAGATGTAAAATATCGATTCGCTTGTATTGCCATATTTTCTGAATATGGATCGATTGTCCTGCCTGCCGGAGCCGTCCCGATGGAATTGCGTCACCTTCGTTATTTCCTTGCCGTTGCCGAGGAAGGTCAGTTCACGCGCGCCGCCGAGCGCCTGGCGATGCAGCAGCCGCCGCTGTCGCAGCAGATTCGCCTGCTGGAGGAAGAGATCGGCTTCGAGCTGTTCGTGCGCCAGCCGCGCGGGGTGGAACTCACGCCGGCCGGGCGCGCATTCGCGCAGAACGCCGAGCTGGTGCTGGACACGCTGCAACAAGGCGTGGCGCACGCGCGGCGCATCGCGCGCGGCGAGCTGGGCACGATCGCGGTTGGGCTGACCAGTTCGGCCGGGTTCCATCCGCTGACCACCGACGCGATCCGCGCGTTTCGCGCCGATCACCCCGGCATCGAGATCACGCTGGCCGAACTGAACGCGGCCGAGCTCAGCGAGCGGCTGTCGAACGGGCAGCTGCACGTGGCGTTTCTGCGCAAGCCGGTGGATACGCTGCCCGGCGTGGCGTTCGAGCCGCTGCTCGACGAACCGATGGTGGTGGTGTTGCCGGTGGGCCACCGGCTGCTCGAGGGCATGGACGGCAAGCAGGGCGAGCCGCCCGCCATCTCGCTGAAGGCGCTCGAACACGAGGAATTCATTCTGGTGCGCCGGCCGGGCGCGCCGGGCATGTATGCGGACTTCCTGGCCGCGTGCCGCCGCCAGGGTTTCGTGCCGCACGTGGCGCGCGAAGTGCCGCGCATGCTGACCGGCATCCACATGGTGGCGGCCGGGCTCGGTGTCACGCTGGTGCCGGCCTCGATGCAGCGCTACGACCACCGCAGCGCGGTGTTCTGCCCGCTGGCCGATCCGGCCGGCTTTTCGGCGCCGCTGCACCTCGCGTATCCGGTCGAGATGCGCGACCCGGCGGCGGCGCGCTTCGTGGAATTCGTGCTGGAGAAGAAGGCGCAGGCCGATCGCGAAGCCGATGCGGCCGGGGCCGGCCCCGCTCGGGACTGATCGGCTACGCCTCAGCCGCCCCCGCCGCCCTCGGCGAACAGCGCATCGGCCAGCGCCGCGCCTTCGTCGCTGAGCGCGACGTGGCCGATGCCGTCCTCGCCGATCTCGGTGCGCGTGAGCCCGGCCCCGTCGAGCTCCGTCAGCGTGCGCCGCAACGTGCTCATCGGCACCTGCGAGCGCTTGCTGAGCTTCGCCAGCGACCATGCGCGCCCCGGTGTTTCCGTCAATGCGTCGCGCAGGCAGGCCAGCACCGCGACGATCACCGGGTCGAGCCCGCCGTCGTCGTGGATACCGGGTTCATCGCGGTTTGCTTCGCCGCCGTTGGCGTCGTCGTGTTCCGTGCCGTTCGTCATGCCGTCCCCTCCTGGTTCGATTCGCTGCGTCCGCCGCCCGCGCCGCTCCCGCCGCCTTCGCCGCGCACCGCCGCCGCCACCAGCCGGCCCAGCGTGCGCACCGCCTCCTCGATCTGCGGCGACCACGGATAACTGTAGTTGAGCCGGATGCAATGCTGGTAGTTGCCGGTGGTCGAGAACATGTGCCCCGGCCCGATCGTGATGCCCTCGGCCAGCGCCAGTTGGTACAGCGCCATCGCATCGCAGCCGGGCGGCAGTTCCACCCACATCACGTAGCCGCCGGTCGGCTGCGAAATGCGCGTGCCGTCGGGGAAGAAGCGCCGCACCATCGCGCCCATCAGGTTCGCCTGCTGGGCGAACGTCTTGCGGATGCGCCGCAGGTGGTGATCGTAGCCGTCGTGGCGCAGGTATTCGGCGATCGCCAGCTGGTCGAGCGCCGGCGTGGCCAGCGTGTTCAGGAATTTGAGCTTCTCGACCTGATCGCGGTAGCGGCCCGGCATTGCCCAGCCGATCCGGTAGGCCGGCGACAGGCTCTTCGAAAACGACGCGCAATGCAGCACCAGCCCACGCCGGTCGAACGATTTCAGCGCGCTGGGCCGGGCCTCGCCGTAATACAGCTCGTGATAGACGTCGTTCTCGATGGCCGGCACGTCGTGGCGCGCCAGCAGGTCGACCAGCGCGGCCTTGCGCGCGTCGCTCATGCGAAAGCCGAGCGGGTTCTGGAAATTCGGCATGACCATGCACGCGGCGATCTTCTCGCGCTCCAGGATGCGCGCGAGCGCGTCGAGATCGATGCCGTCCACCGGATGCGTGGCCACCTCGATCGCGCGCATGCCGAGCCGCTCGATCGCGTGCAGCATCGCGTAGAACGTGGGCGATTCGACGGCGATGGTGTCGCCGGGCCGCGCCACGGCCTGCAGGCACAGGTTGATCGCCTCGGTCGCGCCGATCGTCACGACGATCTCGTTCGGATCGACGGCGATGCCGCGCTCGCCGTAGCGGCGCGCGATCTGGCGGATCAGTTCGGGGTTGCCGGGCGGCAGATCGTCGATCACGCCCCAGCGCGTGCGGCGGCGCGCAATGCCGTGCATGTGGCGCGCGATCCGCTGCGACGGAAACAGGGCCGAATCGGGATACGGCGAGCCGAGCGGCACGGCGTCGTCGCGGGCGATGGTGCGCAGCGTGGACAGCACCAGCCGGCTCACGTCCACCGCCGACGACACCGCGATCGGCGTGCTGGCGTTCAGCGCCGGCTCGCCGGCCGGCGCCTCGCGCGCACGCACGAAATAGCCCGACTGCGGCCGGCTCTCGATCGCGCCGCGGCTTTCCAGCACCAGATAGGCGCGCACCACGGTGGTGATGCTCAGATCGTGCTGATGGCTCGCCTGCCGCACCGACGGAATCCGCTCGCCCGGCAGGTACACGCCGCGCCGGATCATGTCGTCGATGTCGTCGGCCAGCTTCTCGTAACGCTTCATGCTGTATCGTTCGGAATGTTCTGAAGCACAGTTTTGGCTTCCGGTGTACTGCGAAAACGCAACTGTACTCTTTTTCGGCTGGGGCAGGTGTGTACCCATGACGCACTGCGGCAAAGGTACGCTGCTTCCATCGCCGCCAGAGGCGGCCCACGTCAAGTAGCAGCCATGAAGAAGAAAGCTCCGACTCCGCGCATCGAACCCTACCACCACGCCGCAGCGGGCTGGGGGGCCGTCAAGCAGGTTGCGATCAACCTGATCAAGGAACGGGTGTCGGGCGGCAACTACCGCACGCTGTTCCGCCAGAACCAGCCGGACGGCTTCGACTGCCCGGGCTGCGCCTGGCCCGACCGCCAGCACGCGTCCACCTTCGAATTCTGCGAAAACGGCGTCAAGGCCGTGGCCGCCGAAGCCACCTCGAAGCGCGTGGGGCACGATTTCTTCGCCGCCAATACCGTCACCGCCCTGCTCGAGCAATCCGATTACGAGCTCGAGCAGCACGGCCGTTTGACCGACCCGATGGCGTACGACGCCGCCAGCGACCGCTACGTGCCGATCGGCTGGGACGACGCGTTCGCGCTGATCGCGCGCCACCTGAACGCGCTCGACAACCCGAACCGCGCCGCGTTCTACACCTCGGGCCGCGCCAGCAACGAAGCCGCGTTCCTGTATCAGCTGATGGTGCGCCGCTTCGGCACCAACAACTTCCCCGATTGCTCGAACATGTGCCACGAGGCCACCAGCCGCGGCCTGCCGGCCACGGTCGGCGTCGGCAAGGGCACCGTCACGCTGCACGATTTCGAGCACGCCGACCTGCTGATGATCTTCGGCCAGAACCCGGCCACCAATCACCCGCGCATGCTCGGCGAGCTGCGCGAGGCCGCCAAGCGCGGCGCCACCATCGTCTCGATCAATCCGCTCAAGGAACGCGGCCTGGAACGCTTCTCCGATCCGCAAAGCCCGATCGAGATGCTGACGGGCGGCAGCACCAAGATCGCCTCGCGCTTCGTGCAGCCCACCATCGGCGGCGATTTCGCGCTGATCAAGGGCCTCGCCAAGCGCGTGCTCGAATTCGACGACGCGGCCGTGCTGGCCGGCCAGCCGCGCGTGCTGGACCTGGCGTTCATCGACGAACACTGCGCCGGCTTCGACGCGTTCGCCGCCGACCTGCGCGCGGAAGACTGGGCCGTGCTGACCGCCGAGAGCGGCGTGTCGTACGCGCAGATCGATTCGCTGGCCGAGCTGTACGCCAAGAGCGAGCGCGTGATCGCCACCTGGGGCATGGGCATCACGCAGCACAAGCATTCGGTGCAGACCATCCACATGCTGTCGAACCTGATGCTGATGCGCGGCAACATCGGCCGCGAAGGCGCGGGCCTGTGCCCCGTGCGCGGCCACTCGAACGTGCAGGGCAACCGCACGGTCGGCATCGAGGAAAAGCCCACCATGGCGTTCCTCGACAGCCTCGGCAAGGTGTACGGCTTCGAGCCGCCGCGCCATCACGGCTACGACGTGGTGGAAACCATCGAGGCGATGCTGGAAGACCACGTCAAGGTGTTCATCGGCCTGGGCGGCAACTTCGCGATGGCCACGCCCGACACGCCGCGCACCTGGGACGGCCTGCAACGCTGCGCGCTGACCGTGCACATCACGACCAAGCTGAACCGCAGCCACCTGATCCACGGCAAGGACGCGCTGATCCTGCCGACCATGGGCCGCACCGAGATCGACCTGCAGAACGGCGTCTCGCAAGGCGTGACGGTGGAGGATTCGATGAGCATGGTCCACGTCTCGTACGGCATGAACAAGCCGGCCTCGGCCAACCTGCTGTCGGAAACGGCGATCGTCGCGAAGATGGCGATGGCGCTGTTCGGCCCGGACGATTCGGTCGACTGGCAAGCCTACATGGACGATTACGCGCGGGTGCGCGACGCGATCGAGGCGGTGCTGCCCGGCTTCGAGAACTACAACGAGCGGATCGCCCAGCCCGGCGGCTTCCACCTGCGCGTGGCCTCGCGCGAGCGCGACTGGATCACGCCGAACCGCAAGGCGAACTTCATCGCGCACCCGATGCCGACCGACACGCCGATCCAGCGCGCCCGCGCGCAGCACGGCGAGAAGCTGCTGACGCTGATGACGACGCGCTCGCACGATCAGTACAACACCACCATCTACGCGCTCGACGACCGCTACCGCGGCGTGTTCGGCCAGCGCCGCGTGGTGTTCGCCAACAAGGACGACCTGGCGATGCTCGGCTTCCAGGCCGGCGACTGGGTCGATCTGGAAACCGTGTGGCACGACGGCATCGAGCGCCGCGCCGACGGCTTCCTGCTGGTGGAATACGACATCCCCCGCGGCTGCATCGGCGCGTACTACCCGGAAACCAATCCGCTGGTGCCGCTCGACAGCACGGCCGACATCGCCAACACGCCCACCTCGAAGTCGATCCCGGTGCTGATGCACCGCGCCAACGCCCAGCGCGCCGCGGCCTGACCGGCTTTGCAGGGCGCGGCGGCCCCGGCCGCCGCGCCCTGCGCCTCGCATCGTCCCCCGCTTCGTTCCACGCCTGCCCCGGCAGCGCGCGCCGTCCGCAACGCCTCGCGTTTCTGGTAGCGTTACCCGCTTCACTGCCGCATCGGAGTTGCCGTCATGATCATTCGCCCGCGCGAACACTGGTTCCGGATGCTGTTCGTCTGGAACGGCTCGGTGCTGCAATCGATCCTGCCGCAGCTCGCCGTGATGACCGTGATCAGCCTGCTCGCGCTGCTGACCGACGGCCGCATCCTCGGCACCAAGGTGCCGCTGAACCCCACCCCGTTCACGCTGGCCGGCCTCGCGCTGGCGATCTTCGCGGCGTTCCGCAACAACGCCAGCTACGACCGCTACTGGGAAGCGCGCAAGCTGTGGGGCGGCGTGCTGACCGCCGGCCGCGCGCTGGTGTCGCAGGCGCTGGCCTACGGCGCAACCGACGACGGCGCGGGCTTCGCGCGCACCGTGATCGCGTTCGTGTACGCGATGAAGCACCAGTTGCGCGGCAGCGATCCGGCCGAGGATCTCGCGCGCTATCTCGACGCCGACGCCTACGCGCAGGTGGCCGCCGCCAAGTTCCGGCCCGTGGCGATCCTGCATCTGCTGCGCACGCGGCTGGCCGAACGTCAGCGCGCCGGCGCGCTGAGCGACACCCGGCTGTGGATGCTCGACGCGCAACTGAACGAGCTCGGCGCGAAGCTGGCCGGCTGCGAGCGGATCGCCTCCACGCCGATCCCGTTCCCGTATCACGTGCTGCTGCATCGCACCATCTACTCGTACTGCATGATGCTGCCGTTCGGGCTGGTCGATTCGATCGGCTTCGCCACGCCGTTCGTGTCGGTGTTCGTGTCGTACACGCTGATCGCGCTCGACACCATCGCCGGCTATATCGCCGAGCCGTTCGGCACCGGGCCGCATCACCTCGCGCTCGACACGCTGACGCGCCAGATCGAGCGCTCGCTGCTCGAAACCGCCGGCGCGCCGCTGCCTGACGAAATCCCGGCCGATTCGCAGTACCGGGCGTCCTGAGCGGCGGCGCATGCCCGCCTGAGCGCCCGAACGGCGCGCCCCGCCGCCGCCCTTCGCGCGCCTGTTGCCCGCCTTTCGCCCGCCAACCCGCTCGCCGCTTCGCTTTTGCACCGGCCGGATCGCATCCGCGCCGGCTCGCGCGCGAGCCGGCA
>NZ_JAAGPF010000225.1 GCF_017104645.1 Burkholderia sp. Ac-20379 | reverse complement strand
CGGCGCGTGGCCGGCGACGACAGCACCGAGCGCCCCACGGCGTCGAGCAGGTTGGTCATCAGCACGTCGCGCGCGAGCGTGGATTTGCCGGAGCCGCTCACGCCCGTCACGGCGACGAGCCGCGCGAGCGGAATGCCGACGGTCACGTCGCGCAGGTTGTGCAGGTTCGCGCCGTGCACGGTGAGCCAGTGCTCGGGCGTGGCCGTCTCGCGCTTCGCGGTGGCGGGCAGCACCTCGCGGCGCGCCTGCAACGGATGCACGATCGGCTGCGCGAGGAAGCGCCCGGTCAGCGAATCGGGCTGCGCGGCCAGGTCGGCCACCTTGCCCTGCGCCACCAGCGCGCCGCCGCGCTTGCCCGCGCCGGGGCCGATATCGATCACGTGATCGGCGCGGCGGATGGTGTCCTCGTCGTGCTCGACCACCACCAGCGTGTTGCCCTTGTCGCCGAGCTTGCGCAGCGCGTCGAGCAGGATCTGGTTGTCGCGCGGATGCAGGCCGATGGTGGGTTCGTCGAGCACGTAGCACACGCCCTGCAGGTTGCTGCCCAGTTGCGCGGCGAGCCGGATGCGCTGCGCCTCGCCGCCCGACAGGCTCGGCGCGGCGCGGTCGAGGCTCAGGTAGCCGAGGCCCACCTCCTCCAGGAACGCGAGGCGGCTGCCGATCTCGCTGACGATGTCGCGCGCGATCTGCGCGTCGCGGCCGTCGAGCTGCAGGCCGTCGATCCAGCGGCGCGTGTCGGCCACCGTCCATTGCGCGACGTCGGTGATCGACTTGCCGGCGAAGCCGACGGCGCGCGCCGCCGGGTTCAGCCGCGTGCCGTGGCAATCGGGGCACGGCGTGTCGCCCATGCCTTCCGGTTCCTGCTCCTCGGACGGCAAAGTCTGCTCGCGGCCGCGGTTGTCGTCCACCAGCACGGTGTCGTCGTAGGCGGCGCGCTGCTCGCGCGTGAGCGCAAGCCCGGTGCCGACGCAACTGGTGCACCAGCCGTGCTTGCTGTTGTACGAGAACATGCGCGGGTCGAGCTCGGGATAGCTGGTGCCGCACACCGGGCAGGCGCGCTTGACGGACAGCACCTTGACCGCGCCGATGCGCGCCGTCGAGTGCGCCTTGCTCATCGCGCCCACCAGGCCGTCGAGCGGCGCGAGCAGATGCATCACGCCCTTGCCGAGTTCGAGCGTCTCGTTCAGGCGCTGGCGCAGCTCGGCTTCCTGATCGGGCGACACCACCAGGTCCGCCACCGGCAGCTCGATGGTGTGTTCGCGGAAGCGGTCGAGCTTCGGCCACGGCTCCACCGGCACGAATTCGCCGTCCACGCGCAGATGCGTGCTGCCGCGCGCCTTGGCCCACTTCGCCAGGTCGGTGTACACGCCCTTGCGGTTCACGACCAGCGGCGCGAGGAAGCCCACATGCTCGCCGCGATGATCGCGCAGCAGTTGCGCGACGATCGAATCGACGGTTTGCGAGGTGACCGGCGCGCCGTCGTGGATGCAGTGCTGGAGGCCGAGCTTGACGTACAGCAGGCGCAGGAAGTGCCAGACCTCGGAGGTGGTGGCCACCGTGCTCTTGCGGCCGCCGCGCGACAGGCGCTGCTCGATCGCCACGGTGGGCGGAATGCCGTACACGGCGTCCACCTCGGGCCGGCCGGCCGGCTGCACGATCGAGCGCGCGTAGGCGTTCAGCGATTCGAGGTAGCGGCGCTGGCCCTCGTGGAAAAGAATATCGAACGCCAGCGTGGATTTGCCGGAGCCGGACACGCCGGTGATCACGTTGAAGCGGCCGTGCGGAATGTCGACGTCGAGCGCCTTCAGGTTGTGCTCGCGCGCGTTGACGATGCGCACCACGTCCTCGCCTTCCACGGCGCGGCGCTCGCGCATCGCCTTCAGGCGCGCCTGGAGCGGCACGCCGTCGTCGGCCAGCGCGGCCGGTTCGCCCATCGCGCGCTCGTAGTCGCGCAGTGCCACGCCGGTATGCGAGGCGGCGCAGTCCTTGACGTCGTCGGGCGTGCCGGCGCACAGCACCAGGCCGCCGCCGTCGCCGCCTTCCGGGCCGAGATCGACGAGCCAGTCGGCCGCGCGGATCACGTCGAGGTTGTGCTCGATGACGATCAGCGAATGGCCGGCCGCGAGCAGCTTGCCGAACGCCTGCATGAGCTTGGCGATATCGTCGAAGTGCAGGCCCGTGGTGGGCTCGTCGAACATGAACAGGCGGCCGGCCACGGCCGGCGAGTCGGCCTTCCCGGCCTTCGCCTTCCCCGTCTTGGCAGCCTTGGCGGCCTTCTCGGCCGCGACGATCGCCACCGCCGATTCGGCCAGGAAGCCGGCCAGCTTCAGCCGCTGCGCCTCGCCGCCCGACAGCGTCGGCACCGGCTGGCCGAGCTTCACGTATTCGAGGCCGACGTCGACGATCGGCTGCAGCACGCGCAGCACCTCGGCATCGGCCGCGAAGAACGCGGCGGCCTCGCTGACGGTCAGCTCCAGCACGTCGGCCACGTTCAGCGCGCGGCCGTCGCGCTCGATCCGCACTTCGAGGATCTCGTCGCGGTAGCGCTTGCCGTCGCAATCGGGGCAGCGCAGGTACACGTCGCTCAGGAACTGCATCTCGACGTGCTCGAAGCCCGAGCCGCCGCAAGTGGGGCAGCGCCCGTCGCCGGTGTTGAAGCTGAACACGCCCGCGCCGTAGCCGCGTTGCAGCGCGAGCGGCGCCTTGGCGAACAGCTTGCGGATCTCGTCGAACGCGCCCACGTAGCTGGCCGGATTCGAGCGCGTGGTCTTGCCGATCGGCGATTGATCGACGAACACCACGTCGCTGACCTGATCGGCGCCGCTCAGGCGGCGGAACGCGCCCGGCGCCTCGGTGGCCTTGCCGAAATGGCGCGACATGGCCGGATACAGCACGTCCTGCAGCAGCGTGGATTTGCCCGAGCCGGACACGCCGGTCAGGCACACCAGCCGTTGCAGCGGAATCTCCACCGTGACGTCGCGCAGGTTGTGCTCGCTCGCACCTGCCAGCACGATGCGCGGCGTGGCCGCGTCCACCGGGCGGCGCGCCCAGTTCGACGCGTGCGCGACGTGGCGGCGGCCGCCCAGGTAGGCGCCCGTCAGCGTATCGGCGGAACGGATCTCGGCCGGCGTGCCGTCGTAGACGATCGCGCCGCCGCGCTCGCCCGGCCCCGGCCCCATGTCGATCAGGCGGTCGGCGGCCAGCATCACGGACGGATCGTGCTCCACCACCACCAGCGTGTTGCCCGCGTCGCGCAGCCGCTGCATCGCCTCGACGATCCGGTTCAGGTCGCGCGGATGCAGGCCGATGCTCGGCTCGTCGAGCACGAACAGCGTCTTGGTCAGCGAGGTGCCGAGCGCGGTGGTCAGGTTGATGCGCTGCACCTCGCCGCCCGACAGCGTGCGGCTCTGGCGATCGAGCGTCAGATAGCCGAGGCCGACGTCGCACAGGTATTTCAGGCGCGTGCGCACTTCGGCCAGCAGCAGCTTCAGCGCGTCGTCGAGCAGCGTGCTCGGCAGTTCGATGCCGTCGAAGAAACGGCGGATCCGCTCGATCGGCAGCAGCATCAGGTCGTGCACGGTCAGGCCCGGCAGCGCTTCGAGCTGCGTGCGGTTCCAGCTCACGCCGCGCGGCATGAAGCGCTTCGCGGGCTCGAGCACGGCGTCGGCGTTCGCCTTCGAGCCGAGCCGCCATTGCAGCGACTCGGTTTTCAGGCGCGCGCCGCCGCAGGTTTCGCACGGCGTGTAGCTGCGGTATTTCGACAGCAGCACGCGGATGTGCATCTTGTAGGCCTTGGTTTCCAGATAGCCGAAGAAGCGTTTGACGCCGTACCAGTGCGTCTGCCACTTGCCGTTCCAGTCGGGCGAGCCGTTGATCACCCAGTCGCGCTCGGCGTCGGTCAGCTCGGCCCACGGCGTGCCGCGGCGGATGCCGGCCTTGGCCGCGTAGCGCATCAGGTCGTCCTGGCACTCCTTCCAGGCGGGCGTCTGCATCGGCTTGATCGCGCCTTCGCTGAGCGTCTTGCGCGCATCGGGAATCACGAGGCCGAGATCGACGCCGATCACGCGGCCGAAGCCGCGGCAGGCCTCGCACGCGCCGTAGGCGGAGTTGAACGAGAACATCGCCGCCTGCGGCTCGGCGTAGCGCAGGTCGCTGTCGGGATTGTGCAGGCCGGTGGAGAAGCGCCAGATGAGCGGGGTTTGGGGCGCGTCGTCCGCCTCGGCGGCGTCGTTCGGCAGCACGTACACGCTGAGCCGGCCGCCGCCGCGCTTGAGCGACGCCTCGATCGCCTCGACCACGCGCGCCTTGTCGACGCGGCTCAGGCGGAAGCGGTCGGCCACCACGTCGAGCAGCTTGCGCGCGCCGGTGGGCGACGCCACCTCGCGCTGCGCCTGCACGCGCGTGTAGCCGCTGGCCGACAGCCATTGCTCGACTTCCTCGGGCGTGACCGTGTCGGGCAGCTCCACCGGGAACGTCAGCACCAGGCGCGGATCGTCGGCCGCGGTGCGCGCGGCCAGCTCGGCGAAGATGGTTTCGGGCGTGTCATGCCGCACCGGCTGCGCGTTCTCGCGATCGAACAGTTGCGCCGCGCGCGCGTAGAGCAGCTTCAGGTGATCGTTCAGCTCGGTCATGGTACCGACCGTCGAGCGCGAACTGCGCACCGGGTTGGTCTGGTCGATCGCGATCGCGGGCGGCACGCCGTCCACGCGCTCCACCTGCGGGCGGTCCATCCGGTCGAGGAACTGGCGCGCGTAGGCGCTGAAGGTTTCGACGTAGCGCCGCTGCCCTTCCGCATACAGCGTGTCGAACACCAGGCTCGACTTGCCGGAGCCGGACGGGCCGGTCACCACCGTCATCTCGCCGGTGCGCAGGTCGAGATCGACGTTCTTGAGATTGTGCTGGCGTGCTCCGCGAATGCGGATCAGATGGCTGGATGACAATTGGCCTGTCCGTATGAAGGGGTTGAGCGGCGCGTCGGGCGAACTGCGCCGGGGCGATGCGCGAGGCAGCGACACTATACTGTATATTCATACAGCGTTCACGGCGCGGCGCCGGGGCGCTCCGGAACGGCTTGGATTCGGGGCGCGCGCGGTCGTTCCTGCAAGGCGATCCGGCGGGCGGCCGCACCGTGCCGCACGGGTCAGGAGGCAAAAACCGATCCCGGCGGCATATCGGTCGCCACGCGGCACAAACGAAAACGCGGCGCGAAACGTCGCGCCGCGAACCGGCCGGCCGCCGCGTTGCACCGCGGCCGGCGTGCGCCAATGCCCGGCTGGCTGGCCGGGCATTGCGCTTACTTGCTGATGCTCAGCAGTTCGACTTCGAACGTCAGATCGCTGTTCGGCGGGATCGAACCGACGCCGCGGCTGCCGTAGGCGGTGGCCGCCGGGCACGTGAGCTTGGCCTTGCCGCCCACCTTGATCTTCTGCACGCCCTGCGTCCAGCACGGGATCACCTGGCCGAGCGGGAACGTGGCCGGGCCGCCGTGCTTGGCCGACGCGTCGAACTCGGTGCCGTTCGCGAGCGTGCCGCGATAGTTGACCGTGACCACGTCGCTGGCGGTCGGTTGCGCGCCGGTGCCCGGCTTGATCGTTTCGACCGTCACGCCGGACGGCAGCTTCTCGACGGGGTTGGCGGCGAAGGCGGCGGTGGCGAAGGTGGATGCGGCAAGTACGGCGATCACTGATTTCATGCGATGTCCTCGTTGAATGGCGCGACGATTATATCGGCATCGCGTGACGCATCGCAGCGCCGCCGCCAGCGCCGTGGCGGCGGCTTCGCCGCTTACTTCACCGGGCTCAGCGCGTCGGCCGACACCTTGTACACCGTCACCGGCGCGTCGATCCATTCGCCGCTCGCGTCGAACGCCACCTTGCCCACCAGCGTCGAGAACTGCGTGCGGCGCAGCACCGGCACGAACTTCTGCGGATCGGTCGAGCCGGCGGCCTTGATCGCCTGCGCGACCACCATCGTCGCCGAGTAGAACGCCGGCGAATACACGTCGTTCTTCGCACCGAACTGCTGCTCGTAGCGGCTCGCGAACTGCGCGCCGCCCGGCAGCGACGCGAGCGGCGCGCCGCCCTGCGCGCAGTAGCCGCGATCGTTCAGCGTGCCGGCCGCGAGCTTCGGCATGTCGACCGAGCAGATGCCGTCGCCGCCGAGCACCGGCGCGCTCATGCCGAGCTGCTTCGACTGGCGGCCGATCGAGGCGGCCTGCGCGTAGTAGCCGCCGTAGAAGATCACGTCGGGGCGCTCGGCCTTCAGGTGGGTCAGGATGCCGTTGAAATCGGTGGCCTTGTCGCTCGCATATTCGCGGCCCACCACCTCCATGCCGTTCTTCTTCGCCGTCTCGACGAACACGTCGGCCACGCCCGAGCCGTAGGCGGTGCGATCGTCGATCACGGCCACCCGCTTCGCCTTCAGCACCTTGGCCGCGTATTCGGCCATCTTCGCGCCCATCACGTTGTCGTTGGCGGCCAGGCGGAACACGTAGGGCAGGCCCTGGCGCGTGATCGCCGGGTTGGACGCGGCGCCCGTGATCATCGGGATCCGCGCGTTGTTGTAGATGCGCGAGGCCGGGATCGTCACGCCCGAGTTGTAGTGGCCGATCACGGCCTTGACGCCGGAATCCACCAGCTTCTGCGCGACGGCCACGCCGGTTTTCGGGTCGCCGGCGTCGTCTTCCGACACCATCTCGAACGTCACCGTCTGGCCGCCGATCGTCATCGGCGTGCGGTTCAGATCCTCCACCGCCATCCGCACGCCGCGCTCGTCGTCCTTGCCGAAATTGGACTGGCCGCCCGTGAGCGGGCCGGCCACGCCGATCTTGACCACTTCCGCCTGGGCGGAGACACACGAAACGGCCAGCAGCGCCGCGAAAACGGTCGAATGGTGCATGTGTTTCATCTAGGGGTTCCTCGCGAAGTCAACGGAAGGCCGGCACGGCAAGGCATCCGATCCCCGGTGAGCGTCCGGAAACCTTGCATTGCGCCGACAGTCAGCCGATTGTTCCGGGCCAAATTTCGGCGCTACATGTACACCGGCCATCGCGCCGCCTGCGCTATACAGGCCGGGCGGCCTGTACAGTGCGTCGCGGCGGCGCGCCGCGGTTCGCGCGCGAGGTGCGTGAGGTGCGCGCTTTCGCGCCTAGCGCGAGAAGTCCGCCAGGTTGAAGCCCTGCGCGTACGGCTGCGCGTCGTCGACGTAGTGCTCGCCGCGCCCCGTGATCCACGCGCGCCCCTCGATGCTCGGCAGCACCGCCGCGAGCCCGCTCTCCAGTTGCACGGCCTGCTCGGCGCGGCCCACGAAGCGGCTCAGGATCAGGCTTTCGTGCGTGAACGGCCGGCCTTGCGCCAGCAGGCCGCGCGCATGGCGCTGCGCGACGCGCGCCGAGGTGCCGGTGCCGCACGGCGAGCGGTCGATCAGGAACTCGCCCGCGATCACCACCGCCCGGCCGTCGGCATCGCCGGCCACCGGCGCGCCGGTCCACATGCAGTGCTTGACGCCGCGGATCTTCGGATTGTCGGGATGCACCACGTCGAGCGCGGCGTTGACGCGCAACTGCACCTCGCGGCCCATCGCCAGCAGTTCGTCGGGGCTGAAGTGCTCGCAGCCCGGGTAGTTCGCCTGCACCTCGACGATCGGATAGAAATTGCCGCCATAGGCCACGTCCACCGTGAGCCTGCCGAGCGGCGCGACGTCGATCTCCAGATCGCGATGCAGCAGGAAGCTCGGCACGTTCGTGAAGCGCACCGAGCGCACCCGGCCGCCGTCCATCTCGTAGCGCGCCGTGACCTGGCCGGCCGGCACGTCCACCACCACCAGGCCCGGCTGCTTCGGCACGATCAGCCCCGCCTCGAGCGCGAACGAGATCGAGCCGATCGTGGCGTGGCCGCACATCGGCAGGCAGCCGGACGTCTCGATGAACAGCAGGCTGAAATCGGCGTTCTCGCTGAGCGGCGGATAGAAGATCGTGCCGGACATGTGCGCGTGGCCGCGCGGCTCCATCGTCAGCGCGCGGCGCACCCAATCGAAACGCGCGACGAAGTCGAGCCTGCGGTCGTTCATCGTCGCGCCCGTCAGGGCCGGGCCGCCCTCCACCACCATGCGTACCGGCATCCCTTCGGTATGCCCCTCGATGCATCGGAATGTGTATGTCGTCATGTCTACCTGGATCGTTGGAGGCGGGCGCGGGCCCGCCGGGGTTCAGTTGCCCTGCGTCTGCGCGAGGGTTTCCTTGATCGACGCCTGGAGCAGTTTTTCCATGTCGCCGCTCTTCTTCTCGTTCTCGATGAACGTGTTGAACACGGCCAGATCGGCGGCCGGGGTTTCCTTGCGCACGCCGAACGCGATGCCTTGCGGCGCGAGCGGCGGCGTGGGATTGAACGCCACCGCCCAGTCGCGGTGCGCTTCGATCAGCATCCGGTTGGTGATCTTTTCGTCGGCCAGCAGATCGGCGCGCTTGGACATCAGCGCGAGGCGCGTTTCGTCGAAGCCCGGCAGGCGCATGATCTGCGCCTGCTTGACCGCGCCCGAGATCGCGCGGTCCTGCACGGTGCCCGACATCACGGTGATGACGGTGCCGGGCTTGTCGATGTCGGCGATCGACTGGATCGATTTCGGCAGCTTCGGGTTGCGCTTGTTGTAGGCCAGCGTGACGCTGTATTCCACCGCCGGCGCCGAGAACGAGATGGCCTTGCGGCGCTCCGGCGTGTCGTTCAGCGACAGCGACAGGTCCCATTTGCCCGATTGCAGGCCCGCGACGATGTTGTCCCACGAGGTGTCGACGAACTGCACCTTCACATGCAGCACGTTCTCGCCGAACGCCTTGCACAGCCACGGGAACATGCCGCTGTAGTCGCCCGTCTTCGGATCGCGCATCACGTACGGCGGCGAGACCGCCGCGCCGCAGCGCAGCACGCCGGCCTGCCGGACGCTCTGCCAGGTCGACGTGTCGTCGGCCTGCGACGCGCCGCTCGCGAACACGGCCGACAGGGTGGCAAGGCACAGCAAGCTGCGGCGCAGGAAAACGGGAACGTGGACCATATGCAACCTCTTGGTTGGGGAAAGCCATGAAGCAAACCGATGCCACGGCGCGGGCCATGCCCAAAGGCCGCCCGTACCTTTCCGGACTGCTAACGATATGAAGATTTTGGCGCCCGTCGGCAACGCATTCGGCGCGGCGCTCCGGGCTGTCGTTATTGTCGACACAGTGCCGACACTGTCAACGAGAAAAAATTAATCCTTGCCGGATCTCATCGACAACTCATTGTTTACATGACTATTTTCACGTCACATCGGGCAAACCCCAAGCCCTGATCGGCATCGTTTCGCATGCTTTTTCTTGACATGGAAATACCGCGATGCAAGCATTTGTCGACATTACGTCGACCAAAAATCCGCGTGAAGCCGCTGCATTGGGCCCATCGGATCGGTCAATTCCAACATGGTGAGGATGTCGAATGAACAAGCAACGGAAACTGGCGGTGGTGACGGGCGGCGCGAGCGGGATCGGCGAGGCCGCGGCGCGCCGTTTCGCGCGCGGCGGCTATCGCGTCGTGATCGCCGACATCAACGAAACGCGCGGCCGCGAGGTGGCGGCGGACATCGGCCGCGAGCACGACGGCATCGATTTCCTCAAGCTCGACGTGGCCGACGAAAGCGACGTGCGCCGCTTCGCCGCCGCCCTGCTCGAGCGGCACGGCGTGCCCGATGCGCTGGTCAATTCCGGCGGCATCCTGCAGAACGCGGTGCGGCTGCTCGAGGTGGACATCGCCGAAATCGACCGGCTCTACGACATCAACGTGCGCGGCACGCTGCTGGTGTCGCGCGCGCTCGGCGCGGCGATGTGCGAGGCCGGGCGAGGCGCGATCGTCAACCTGTGCTCGCTGACGACGTTTCGCCCGTCGGCGCAGATCGGCTACGCGGTCGGCAAGGCCGGGCTGAAGATGCTGACGGAGGTGATGGCGGCGGAATGGGGCCCGAGCGGCGTGCGGGTCAACGCCGTGGCGCCGGGCTACACGCTGACGCCGGCCATGCAGGCGCGCATCGACAGCGGCGAGCGCGATCCGGCCGTGGTGCTCGAGAAATCGGCGCTGCCGCGCTTCGTGGCCCCGTCGGAAGTGGGCGACACGATTTTCTACCTGTGCTCGCCCGAGGCGTCGGCCGTGACGGGCGCGGTGCTGCCGGTGGACTGTGGCTGGCTGGTGCGCTCGGCGTATCTCGCGTACGCCTCGCAGCCGGCCTGATCCGGCGGCAGGCAGCACGCACGCGGGCCACGCGGCGCCTTCGCCGCCTTGCCCGCGTCAGACCGCGTCAACCCGCCCCGGCCCCGCTCAGTCCGGGTCGCGCGCCGGCCGCTTGCCGGCGCCGCGATAGGTCAGCGGAATGCCGGCCGTCAGGTTGCGGTCCATGAACTCCATGAAGCGCCCCTTGAACTGCACCGCGTGCCGGTGCGCGCAATCCTCGGCCTGATCGGCGTCGCCGCGCTCGATCGCGTCGAGCATCTCGGTGTGATGCTCGCCCATCTTCTGCGGCGAGATGCCCGGATCCAGCGCCTTGTATTCGAAGTGGAGATGCAGCATGCGCCGGCCTTCGTCGAGCAGGCGGCGGTACAGATCCGCGAAATAGGTGTTGCGGCCGGCGCGCGCGATCGCCATGTGGAACGCCGTGTTGGTTTCGATCATCGGCAGGCTGTCGCCCGTCCGGATGCTCGCGGCGATGCCCTTTTCGTAGGTTTTATGCGCGTCGCGGATCGCGGCGATGTCGGCCGGCGTGCGGTGCAGCGCGGCGAGCCGCGTGGTCACGCGCTGCAGCAGGTCGAGCGCGTCGAGAAACTCGGGCACGCGCGCGAAATCCATCGGCGTGACGACCGTGCTGCGATTCGCCAGCGTGGTGACCAGCCCGTCGGCCGACAGGCGCACCAGCGCCTCGCGGATCGGCGAGCGCGACGAATCGAAACGCTCGGCCAGCCCCACCTCGTCGAGCGGCGTGCCCGGCGCCAGCTTCATGGTGAGGATGTCGTTGCGCAGCAGCTTGTAGACGCGTGCCGCGCCGGTTTCCTTGCCAGCCGTGGGATCGGCTGCGATTGCTTTGGCCATCGTGTGTCCTGAAGGGGAATGCGTGTGCGGGGCGCGCGCCGTGCCGGCCGGCGCGCCCGTCGAAGCGGGCCGGGCGCCGGAACGCCCGGCGAAACCGCGCCCCGGCCAGCGACGCAATGACGGCAGTGTAAACCGCCGGCCCGCCGCGCGATGCCGCGAATTCGTCGTCGCGCACGCAGCGCCCGGTGCAACGCGTCGCGCCGCCGCCACGGCATCGCGCGCAAACGGCCCGATCCCGCCTGTGCATGGCCCTTCCGTCATCAAACCGTTTTATGATTAGGCCGCCTGAACAGGCACGCAGTGAGCACTCGGCGCTCGCCTCACCTCGATCGCTTCAGGGGCCTTTCGTATGCTGATTTCCGAAACCGGCGAGACCGCGGTCGCGCCCGTGGACGGGCCGCCGGTCAACGCGGAATGCGCCGCGCTGCTGCGTCTGGCGCGCGCGCATTTCGGTGCGGAATCGGCGTTGATCGTGGTGTCGGCGGCAAGCGGCTCGAGCGGCCCCTACCTGCTCGGCGTCGAAGGCCCGCTGCCGATCCCGTTGCCCGCCGATCCGTTCGCCGCCCGCGCGGGCCATTCGTCGGACATCGTGCTGTGCGCGGCTCACGCCGCCTGCGCCTTGCGCGCCGCCGACGGCGCACGCCTCGGCGCCCTGCTGCTGATCGCGCCCGCGCC
>NZ_JAAGPF010000224.1 GCF_017104645.1 Burkholderia sp. Ac-20379 | reverse complement strand
CGCTGCCGGAAATGTCGGAGCCCGACGTGCTGCGCCATTACCTGCACCTGTCGCAGGAAACGCTCGGCATGATGGGCATCTCGCTGTTCGGCACCTGCACCATGAAATACAACGCCCGCCTCAACGAGGCGGTGGCCGCGCGCGACGGCATGGCCGAGACGCATCCGCGCCAGCACCCCGACACGCTGCAGGGCACGCTGGAAATCGTGCACCGGCTCGATCTCGCGCTGCGCGAACTGTCGGGCATGGATCGCTTCGTGTTCCAGCCGGCGGGCGGCGCCGACGCCGCCTACACCCACGCCTGCATGACGCGCGCCTATCACGCGGCGCGCGGCGAAGGCGACACGCGCGACGAGATCGTCACGACGATCCAGACCCACCCGTGCAATCCGGCCACGGCCGCCACGGCCGGCTACAAGGTGATCACTCTGATGATCGAGGAGGACGGCTATCCGTCGCTCGACGCGCTGAAGGCCGTGGTGTCGGAGCGCACCGCCGCGCTGATGATCAACAACCCCGACGACATGGGCATCTACAACCCGCACATCAAGGAGTGGGTGCGCATCGTCCACGAAGCCGGCGGCCTCTGCTTCTACGATCACGCCAACTTCAACGGCGTGATGAGCAAGGTGCGCGCGCGCGAACTCGGCTTCGACGCCTGCATGTTCATGCTGCACAAGACGTTCGGCGCGCCCAAGGGCGGCGGCGGGCCGGCCGTCGGCGCGTACGGCTGCAGCGCCGCGCTCGCGCCGTTCCTGCCCGGGCCGCTGGTGGTGGAGCAGGACGGCCGCTACGCGCTGGCGCCGGGCGCGGACGACGGGGTCGGCCGCGTGCGCGAATTCCTCGGCAACGTGCAGCAGGTGATGAAGGCCTACGCCTGGGTGCGCGCGATGGGCGCCGAGGGCATCGCCGCCGCCTCCGATCTGTCGGTGCTCGCGAACAACTACATGACGGCGCGGCTGCGCGAGGTGCGCGGCGTGGCCGTCTCGCATCCGCACGTCGACGCCCCGCGCATGGAGATGACGCGCTTCAGCCTGCAGCCGCTGTACGAGGAGACCGGCGTCAGCGCCGCCCACGTGCAGAACCGGATGGTGGACTACGGCGTGGACGCGTTCTGGCTCGCGCACGAGCCGTGGATCGTGCCGCAGCCGTTCACGCCCGAGGCCGGCGAGATGTGGTCCAAGGAAGACATCGACACCTGGATCGCCGTGCTCGAACAGGTCTGCCGCGAGGCCTACGCAACGCCCGAACTGGTGCGCACGGCGCCGCACGCCCATGCGATCGGCCCGCTCGACGGCCATGCACTAGAGGATCCGGCACGCTGGGCGATGACGTGGCGCGCCTGGCGGCGCAAGCAGGGCTGAGCGGCGGCCCTCGCCAGTTTCCGCGCCTGGCGGGGCGGCGCAGCGCGCCGTCCCGCCTTTTTCATGCGCGCGCAATCGCGCGCGCCCGCTCAACCGCGCCAGTGGCCTTCGGCCTTCAGCTCGGCGAACACCTGGTCGACGGCCTTCCTTGCGCGCGCAACCATCTCGGCCACTTCGTCTTCCGAAATGACGAACGGCGGCGAGAACGCGATCGAATCGCCCTCCGGCAACGCGCGCGTGATCAGCCCGTGGCCGAGCGCCGCCTTGGCGATGCGCCCCGCCACCTTCAGCGCCGGATCGAAGCGCTGCGCCGGCTCGCGCTTCGCGACGAACTCCACCGCGCCCATCAGCCCCAGCCCGCGCACGTCGCCCACCGCCGGATGATCGGCGAAGGTTTCGCGCAGCAGGCGGTGCATCAGTTCGCCGCGCGCCCCGGCCTGCGCCACCAGCCCTTCGCGCTCGATCAGCGCGAGATTGGCGAGCGCGGCGGCCGCCGCCACCGGATGGCCGCTGTAGGTGAAGCCGTGGCCGAACACGCCGAGCCGGTTGCTGCCCTCGACGATGGTGCGCCAGACCTTCTCCGACACCAGGCTCGCCGACAGCGGCACATAGGCCGACGTGATGCCCTTGGCGACCGTGATCAGGTCGGGCTTCATGCCGAACACTTCGGTGCCGAACGGCTTGCCGAGCCGGCCGAAGCCGCAGATCACCTCGTCGGCGATCAGCAGCACGTCGTATTTGTCGAGCACGCGCTGCACCGCGTCGTAATAGCCGGCCGGCGGCACGATCACGCCGCCCGCGCCCATCACCGGCTCCATGATGATCGCCGCCACCGTGTCCGGCCCCTCGGCGACGATCAGCGCCTCCAGATCGGCGGCGAGCTTCGCCGAGAACTCGGCATCGCTCTGCCCGGGCGCGGCCTGCCAAAGGCGATGCGGCGCGGTGGTGTGGCGGATGAACGGCAGCGGCAGCCCGAAGCCGTTGTGCAGGCCCTTCAGGCCCGTCAGCCCGGCGGTCGCGAGCGTCACGCCGTGATAGCCGCGCTCGCGCGCGATGATCTTCTTCTTGTTCGGCAGCCCGCGCGCCTCGTTGTAATACCAGACGAGCTTGATCTGCGTGTCGTTCGCGTCCGAACCGGAATTGCCGAAGAACACCTTCGACATCGGCACGGGCGCCATCTCGATCAGTTGCTGGGCCAGCCGGATCGACGCCTCGTTCGACATCGAGGCGAACGCGTGATAGTAGGGCAGCACCTGCGCCTGCTCGCGCATCGCCTCGCCGATCTCGGGACGGCCGTAGCCGACGTTCACGCACCAGAGGCCCGCCATCGAATCGATGTAGCGATTGCCGCGGGCATCGGTCAGCCAGACCCCCTCGCCTGCCGTGATCACGATCGGCCCGTTGCGCTCGTGATCGCCGAGCGCCGTGAACGGATGAAAGAAAACCTGACGGTCGATCTGGTGCAGATCGGACGCGGATGCCGCAGCGGCTGAAGCCATGAACATTTCTCCGAAGAACGACAAGAACAAACAAGTTGCAGGACATATGCGAACATCAATTTGTGCGCATTGCGCAATTTTGGGCGATATGAGAACATAAATCAACGCAACCAATATCCCCTGCCTGGAGAATGTTCCGATGCTCGCACTCACCGACCCGTCCCTGCTGCGTGAAGCCATTTACCTCGGCGGCGCCTGGATTTCCAAGACTACCGCCGGTTTCATCGAGGTGATCAACCCGGCGACGGGCGTGCCGGTCGGCCGCGTTCCGAAGGCGACCCGCGCGCAAACGGCCGAAGCCATCGTCAGCGCGGAAGCCGCTTTGGCCGCATGGAGTGCACGCCCTGCGAATGAACGTTCGCAAATCATTCGCCGCTGGCACGACTTGATCGTCGCCAACGCCGACGATCTCGCGGCGATCCTGACCGCCGAGCAAGGCAAGCCGTTCGCCGAGGCGCGCGGCGAGATCCTGTACGGCGCGGCATTCTTCGAGTGGTACGCGGAAGACGCCAAGCGCCTGTACGGCGAAGTGCTGCAGGCGCCGAGCGCCAACCGCCGGATGCTGGTGCTGCGCCAGCCGATCGGCGTGTGCGCGGCGATCACGCCGTGGAATTTCCCGATGGCGATGATTCCGCGCAAGGCCGCGCCGGCGCTCGCCGCCGGCTGCACGATGGTGCTCAAGCCCGCCAGCGCGACGCCGTTCTCCGCCCTGGCGCTGGCGGTGCTCGCCGAGCGCGCGGGCGTGCCGGCCGGGGTGTTCCACGTGCTGACGGGCGCGGCGTCGGAAGTGGGCGACGAGCTCGTGATGCACCCGGCCGTGCGCAAGATCACGTTCACCGGCTCGACCGAGGTGGGCCGCTCGCTGATGGAAAAGGCCGCCGGCACGATCAAGAAGGTCGCGATGGAACTGGGCGGCAACGCGCCGCTGATCGTGTTCGACGACGCCGACCTGGACGTCGCCGTGGCAGGCGCGATCGCCTCCAAGTTCCGCAACATGGGGCAGACCTGCGTGTGCGCGAACCGGCTCTACGTGCAGGCCGGCATCCACGACCGCTTCGTCGACGCGCTGGCCGCCGCCGTCGCCGCGCTGAAGGTGGGCGACGGCATGGCGGCCGACACGCAGCAGGGGCCGCTGATCGATGCGGCCGCCGTCGAGAAGGTGGAAGAACACATCGAGGACGCACTGGCCAAGGGCGCGCGCGTGGTGGCGGGCGGCAAGCGCCATCCGCTCGGCCGCACCTGGTTCGAGCCCACCGTGCTGGCCGGCGTCACCGCCGACATGAAGATCGCGCGCGAGGAAACCTTCGGCCCGGTGGCGCCGGTGTTCCGCTTCGAGACCGAGGCGGAAGCGATCGCCGCCGCGAACGCGACCGAGTTCGGCCTCGCCTCCTACTTCTTCACGCGCGACAACGCCCGCGTGTGGCGCGTGTCGGAGGCGCTCGAGACCGGCATCGTCGGCGTCAACACGGGGGCCACCTCGTTCGAGGGCGCGCCGTTCGGCGGCCTCAAGGCGTCGGGCATCGGCCGCGAGGGCTCGACCCACGGCATCGAGGAATTCACCGAACTCAAATATGTGTGCATCGCCGAAATCTGCTGATAGACTTTCATTTGCATGAATTTTGTGCGCATCGCGCCCAAACCCAAAGCAAGTGAGAGGAAACAAATGGCCGCATTTGAAGCAGGACTGGAAGAGGACGACGACATTCGCGATCGCGACTATGTCGGCTCGTTCGCACGCGGTCTGGAAGTGATCAAGGTGTTCAACCGCCACACGCCGCGCCGCACGCTGAGCGAGGTCGCCGAAGCCAGCGGCATGACCCGCGCCACCGTGCGGCGCTTCCTGCTGACGCTGGTGCGCGACGGCTACGCGGAGACGGACGGCAAGTATTTCAGCCTGAAGCCGAAGATCCTCGAGATCGGCTTTTCGGCGCTGTCGTCGATGAATATCTGGGATATCGCGCAGCCGATCATGAACAGCCTGTCGGCGCAGATCCAGGAGTCGTGCTTCGCCGCGGTGCTCGACGGCGATTCGGTGATCTACGTCGCGCGCGCCTCGTCGAACCGGCTGATCAGCGTCGACCTGTCGATCGGCAGCCGCTCGGCGGCGCACTGCGTGTCCACCGGGCGCGTGCTGCTGGCGGCCCTGCCGGACGCCGAGTTCCACCGCTATCTCGAAGCCGCCAAGCTGCAGAAGTTCACGCCGCACACCGTCACCTCGAAGGTCAAGCTGCGCGAACTCGTCGAGGAAACGCGGCTGCAGGGCTGGTCGATCGTCGATCAGGAGCTCGAGATCAGCCTGCGCTCGATCTCGGTGCCGATCCGCGATCGCGAAGGCAAGGTGGTGGCCGCGCTGAACGTCTGCTGCCCGGCCGATCGCGTGCCGCCGCAGGAAATCCGCACGCGGATCCTGCCTGCCATGCTCGAAGCCTCCAGCGACATCACGCGCGCGCTGCAGGCCTGAGCCCGCGGGCGCGCCGCCCGCACCCCGCCCCACCCGAAGCCACGCGGTTCGCCGCGTGGCTTTTTCTTTGGCCGCTCGCGCCGCCCTTCGCCCCCGATTCGCCAAATCGCGCCTTTATTTTTGTTTGCATGGCGCACATTTGTGCGCTAGCATCGTCTCACCATTTTTCGACGCCAAGACAACGGGGAACGCGATGCAAGGATTGCTGGACGGCAAGGTGGTGCTGGTGACCGGCGCAGGCCGGGGGCTCGGTCATGCGATCGGCACGCTGTTCGCCGCGCACGGCGCGGCGGGCGTGCTGTCCGACCTGCCCGGCACCGAACGCGAGGCCGCCCCGGCCGCGATGCAGGCGCTCGATTGCGACGTGACCGACGAGGCCAGCGTGCGCGCCTGCATCGACGGCACGATCGCGCGCTTCGGCCGGCTCGACGTGCTGGTGGCCAACGCCGGCGTGGTGCCGGGCTGGCGCGCGACCGACGCGCTCGATTTCGACGAGTGGGATCGCGTGATGGCGGTCAACGTGCGCGGCATCGCCGCCATGCTGTCGCACGCCGCGCCGGTGCTGCGCGCGAGCCGCGGCGCGGTGGTGGCGATGGGCTCGATCAATTCGTTCACGGCGCATCCGCGCCAGATGCTCTACACCGCCTCCAAGCATGCGGTGCTCGGCATCGTGCGCGCCGCCGCCCGCGATCTGGGCCCGCACGGCGTGCGCGTGAACGCGCTCGCCCCCGGCCCGATCGCCACCGACGCGCTGCGCCAGCGCATCGCCCATCGCGCCGCCACCGGCGGCCAGCCCGAAGCCGAGGCGCTGCGCCAACTGGCGCAAGGCAACGCGCTGGGCCGCCTCGCCACCGCCGAGGAAGTCGCGCAAGGCGCGCTGTTCCTCGCGTCCCCGCTGTCGAGCGGCATTTCCGGCGTGATGCTGCCGGTGGACGCCGGCTTCTGCGCCGCCTGACGTTTTCGACCTAATAGTAAGGATGACGAATGACAATGAGCCTCGATAACCGCTGCGTGCTGGTGACCGGCGCATCGAAAGGCGTGGGTGCCGCCATTGCGCGCGCGGTCGGCCGCGACGGCGCGCGCGTGATCGCGCATTACGGCAGCGACCGGGCCGGCGCGGAAGCCGCGCTGGCCGACGTACCGCCCGAACGCAAGCGCTTCGTGCAGGCCGACCTGCACGACCTGAACGCGGCCGAGGCGCTGTGGGATCGGGCGGAGGCCGCGTGGGGCGGCGTGGATGTCTACGTCAACAACGCGGCGATCATGCGCTGGCACGGCGGCCTCGACGCCGACGACGCCACCTGGGACGCCGTCTGGGACGAAACGCTGGCCGTCAACGTGCTGGCGCCGGCCCGCCTGATGCGCCGCGCGGTGCGCCATTTCCGCGGCCGCGGCGCGGGCGTGCTGGTCACGATCTCGAGCTGGGCGGCGCAGCGCGGCGTGACGAATCCGGACACGATTGCCTACGCCGCGTCCAAGGCAGCCGTTCGCGCTGCCACGCAGACGATCGCAAGGGCGTACGCCAAGGAAGGCCTGCTTGCGTACATCGTCGCACCAGGCGTCGTGCGCACCCAGATGTCGGAGGCGTTCGCCGCCACTCAGGGCGGTGAGGCACAGATCAGCGCCACACTCGCGATGGGCGAATGGGTGCCGCCGGAGGATCTCGGCGAACTCGTGAGTTTCCTTTGCAGTGGCCGGGTTCGGCATTTGAGCGGCGCCACGCTGGACGTCAATGGCGCCACCTATCTGCGCTGACCTCACACAACCGGCGGCTCGGCAATACGAACTTCTTTCGATAGCGGCCGGATGAAATAAATGCAAACATGTGTGCGACTCGCGCACATTTCTTTTGACGAAATTTTTTGTCTCTCAGAGAATTTTTATCGGCGGTCTATAAAGGGAGCACGAACCGCCGGGGCGATTTCCCTTACGTACCAACTGGAGAGTTCGAAATGCTGAAAGCAGTAACGTGCGCGCTGGCGGCACTGGTTGCCTTCGCCGGATCCCCCGCGGCGCAGGCTCGCCCGCTCGATCAGATCATCAAGAGCGGCACGATCCGGATCGGCGTCAACCCGAATTTCCCGCCGATGAGTTCCTACAACGCGCAGAACCAGCTGGCGGGATTCGACATCGACGTCGGCAACAAGATCGCCGCCTCGCTGAACGTGAAGGCCCAATTCGTCCCGACCGAATCCGCCCAGCGCGTGCCGTTCCTCGTGTCCGACCGGATCGACGTGTCGCTCGGCGCGCTGACCCGCTCGCCCGAGCGCGCGCAGCTGATCGACTTCACGGTGCCGCTGCACACCGAGACGATGGCGGTGCTGACCACCGGCAAGATCAAGGCGACCAAGTGGACCGAGCTCGATTCGCCGTCCGTCACGCTGGTCGACATGCGCGGCAACTGGTCGGTCGATTATGTGAAGGGCAAGCTGCCGAAGGCGAAGATGCTGCTCGTCGATTCGATCGCCGACACGGTGCGCGCGGTGGCGCAGGGCCGCGGCGACGCGATCGTCGAGAACATCGACTTCTTCCAGGCCTTCACCAAGAACTACCCGAACGTGAAGTGGCGCACGCTGAACGACGCGATCTTCGTGAACTACGACTGCATCGGCGTGGCCAAGGGCAACGACACGCTGCGCCACTACCTGAACGTCGAACTGTTCGACCTGCACACGAGCGGCTTCATCAACGATACGTGGAAGGCCGCGTACGGCGCGCCGATGCTCAAGCCGGTGGTGCCGGATCCGTTCTTCTGACGATCGCGGCGGCGCGGGGCGGCAGCGGCCGCGCCCCGTTCGCCGCGCGCCGCAGCACGGC
Source organism: Burkholderia sp. Ac-20379 (assembly GCF_017104645.1). Lineage (GTDB taxonomy): Bacteria > Pseudomonadota > Gammaproteobacteria > Burkholderiales > Burkholderiaceae > Burkholderia. The sequence continues at coordinate 3,646 of NZ_JAAGPF010000224.1, read as the reverse complement.
CGTCACAACGATCGCGACACCATGCCCTATACCCTCCAATTCGCCGACGTCTGGCGACACCTGCCCTACCTGCTCGCCGGCGCGTGGCTGACGCTCGAAATCGCGTTCGTCTCGTTCTGGCTGGGCGCGGCGATCGGCCTGGCCGGCGCGCTCGGCAAGCGGCACGGCGGCGCGATCGTGCGCCGCCTGATCGGCCTGTACGTGACGTTCTTCACGAACACGCCGGCGCTGGTCCAGATCTTCTTCCTGTTCTATGCGCTGCCCGACGTGGGCATCACGCTCACGCCGATCACGGCGGTGCTGATCGGGCTGACGCTCAATTCCGGCGCGTACCTGACCGACATCCTGCGCTCGGGCATCGCCTCGGTGCGCACCTCGGAGCTGGAAACGGCCGAGACGCTCGGCATGTCGCGGCTGCAGACGGTGCGCTACGTGATCCTGCCGCACATCGCGCGCACCATCTACGCGCCGCTCTGCAACTTCTTCGTCTGGCTCGTGCTGGGCAGCTCGATCGGCGCGATCTTCGGCGTCGAGGAGCTGACCGGGCGCGCCATCAACATCTCGAGCGAGAACATGCGCACCATCGAGACCTTCTCGGTCGTCGCGGCGATCTACGTGGCGCTCACGTTCGTGGCCTCGATCGCGCTGGCGCTGACCGGGCGCTATGCGTTCCGCGTCAAAGCGAGGATCTTCTGATGTTCGACCTGCTGATTTCCCAGGCTCCGGCCTTCTTCACGCACTTCACGTTCGAATTCCTGTTCGAGGCGATGATGCGCACGCTCGCGATGACCGTGCTCGGCTGTTCGGTCGGCCTCGCGCTCGGCTTCGTGATCGCGATGGTGCGCTTCACGCGCTCGCGCTGGCTCGCGCCGGCGCGCGTCGTGCTGACGGCGTTCGTCGAGGTGTTCCGGCGCATCCCGTTCCTCGTCAACCTGTTCGTGGTGATGTTCGCGCTGCAGGGCTTCGGCGCCGACATCTCGCTGTTCACGATCGCCACCGTGTCGATCTGCATCGTCGCCACGGCGTTCCTGTCCGAAACGATCCGCGCCGGCCTCGAATCGGTGCCGCGCCAGCAGATCGAGGCGGCGCAGGTGATGAACTTCGGCTACACGCGCATGGTGTTCTCGGTGCTGCTGCCGCAATCGTGGCGCGTCATCCTGCCGCCCGCGTTCGCCTTCATGGTGATGTTCATCAAGGACACCTCGCTGGCCTCGCAAATGGGCGTGGTCGAGCTGACGTTCAGCGGCAAGGTGCTGATGAACCGCGGCTTCTCGCCGTTCCTCGTCTACGGCGCCGTGCTGGCCGCCTATTTCATCCTGTCCTACCCGCTGAGCCGTCTGGGCACCCACCTGGAGAACCGCCTTGCCACACCTCGCAGTCAAAAATCTCTCAAGCGCGTACGCGCAGCAGCAGGTGCTGCGCGACATCACTCTGTCGGTTGAGCGAGGCGAAGTCGTCAGCCTGATCGGGCCGTCCGGATCGGGCAAGAGCACGCTGCTGCGCACGCTGATGGGGCTGCTGCCTCCGACGCACGGCGAAGTGGTGCTCGACGACGCGCCGCTCGACTACCGCTCGAAGGCCAGCGTGCGCGCCGCGCGCGACCGGATGGCGATCGTGTTCCAGCAGTACAACCTGTTCCAGAACATGGACGTGCTGCGCAACGTGACGATCGCGCCGGTCAAGATCAAGAAGCGCTCGCGCGACGAAGTCGAGCGCGAGGCGAAGGAACTGCTGCGCCGCGTGGGCCTGGCCGAGAAGCATCACAGCTACCCCGACGAGCTGTCGGGCGGCCAGCAGCAACGCGTGGCGATCGCCCGCGCGCTGGCGCTGCGGCCCGAGCTGCTGCTGCTCGACGAGATCACCGCGGCGCTCGATCCGGAGCTGGTGCAGGAAGTGCTCGACACCGTGCGCAACCTGGCGCGCGAGGGCATCACGATGCTGCTGGTGTCGCACGAAATGGCCTTCGTGCGCGAGGTCTCGACACGCATCGTCATGATGGACAAAGGGCAGATCGTCGAAGTCGGCACCCCCGCCGACATCTTCGGCAATCCGAAGGAGCCGCGCACGCGCGATTTCGTGTCGAAGGTGCTGCGCCACCACTGAAAAAAGCGGGGCCGCCGGCTTGCGCTGGCGGCCCCGCTTTTTTCCGGCCCGGCCCTTCGGCGCTTCAGTGCATCGCGCGCTCGGCCAGCAGGAACGGCGACAAATCCAGATCGAACGGCGCCGGCTTGCCCTGCACCAGGCTCGCCACGATACGCGCCATCGCCGGCCCGGCGGTGAAACCCATCCACGGAAAAAAGTTCAGGAAGAAGCCAGGCACGCCCGGCACTTCGCCCAGCAGCGGCTTCCAGTCGTCGGTGCCGTTGACCACGGCCGCCCAGGTGCGCACGATCCGCAGGTTCGCGAGCGCGGGCACGGCGGCCAGCGCAACGGCCATGTTGCGGGCCAGCGAATCGGGATCGGTCACGGCGTGGCCGCGCGGATGCCAGCGCGCCGGCCAGCCGCCGCCGATCAGCACCGAGCCGGCCCCGTTCTGCTTGAGCGTGAGCTTCTCGCCCGCCGAATAGACCAGATGCGGAATGAACGGATCGACGCGCTCGGTCACGGCCACCTGGATCGCGAAGCCCTGCACGTCGAGCGGCACGCCGAGCATCGCGGCCACCTCGCCCGCGCTCGCACCGGCCGCATCCACCACGCGCCGCGCGCGCATCGTGCCGCGCGCGGTGTGCACGGCGAAGCCGTCGCGTTCGCGCGCGATGCCGGCGACGGCCGCGTGGCGCTCGATGCGCACGCCCAGTTCCGCCGCCGCGCGCGCATAGGCGAGCGTGACGGCCAGCGGGTTGGCCTTGCCTTCGTCGGGACACAGCGCGCCGCCGATCGCCGCATCCGACAGATACGGCGCGATCGCGCGCACGTCGTCGCGGCCCAGCACCCGCACATCGAGCCCCTGGCCGCGCTCGACGCGTGCCTTGGCCTCGATCGCGGCCATCTGCGCGGCGTCGGTGGCCACCAGCAGGCCGCCCTTCAGCGATACCTCGAGCGGCTCGCCGAGCAGCGCTTCCAGGCCGCGCCATTCGTCGATCGAACGATGCAGCAGCGCGATCGTCGGCGCGAAGGTGGCCGCCCATTCCGGGCCGCGCGTGACGAACGGCTCGTGCGGGATCTGCGCGTGCAGGCTGCCCGCGTTCGAACCGGACGCGCAGGTGTTCAGTTCGCCGCGCTCCAGCACGGTCACCGTCACGCCGTCGCGCGCCAGGTAGTACGCGGTCGCGCAGCCGGCAATGCCGCCGCCGATCACGATCACGTCGGTCATCGGGGAAAGAGTCATCGGGGTCCTGTCGATCGGCGCGGCCCGGCCGCGTCCTGCGCCGCCATGTTACGTCGCGCTAAAAAGAACGCATAGGCCGGCGGCAGCACCGAGATCGGATCGGGCACCCCGAGTTCGCGCGCGGCGCGATACGGGAAGCTCGCATCGGCCAGCAGTTCGCGCCCCATCGCGACGAGGTCGGCCTCGCCGGCCGCGACGATCGCCTCCGCCTGGCGGGGCTCGGTGATCAGCCCCACCGCGGCCGTCGCGACGCCGGCCTCGCGGCGCACGGCGGCCGCATAAGGCACCTGATGCCCCGGCGTCTCGCGTGCGCCGCCA
>NZ_JAAGPF010000223.1 GCF_017104645.1 Burkholderia sp. Ac-20379 | reverse complement strand
CGCCGCCACCAGCGCGTCGGCGTCGAGCCGCAGCGTCAGGCTGCCGGCGCGCGCCACCAGCGCGCCGTCCTCGCGGGCCAGGTTCGCGTCGGCCAGCGACATCGCCGGCGTGCCGATGAAGCCGGCCACGAACAGGTTGGCCGGTCGGTAGTAGATCTCGTCGGGCGTGGCGAACTGCTGAAGCTGGCCGCCGTTCATGACGGCGATGCGTGTCGACATCGTCATCGCCTCGAGCTGGTCGTGCGTCACGTAGACGGTGGTGGTGCGGATCCGCTGATGCAGCTCGATCAGCTCGGCGCGCATGTGGGCGCGCAGCTTCGCGTCGAGGTTCGAGAGCGGCTCGTCGAGCAGGAACACCTTCGGCTTCCGAATCAACGCGCGGCCGAGCGCGACGCGCTGCTGCTGGCCGCCCGACAGTTGACGCGGCTTGCGGTCGAGCAGCGCGTCGAGCTGCAGCAACTGCACCACCTGCTTCTGCAGCGCGGGCCATTCGGCCTTCGGCACGCCGCGCTTCTTCAGCGGATAGCGGATGTTCTCGGCCACGCTCAGATGCGGATACAGCGCGTAGGACTGGAACACCATCGCGATGTCGCGCTGCGCGGGCGGCAGCGACTGCACCGCCTGCCCGCCGATCTCGATGGTGCCCTCGGTCGGCTGCTCCAGCCCCGCGAGCATCCGCAGCGTGGTGGTCTTGCCGCAGCCCGACGGCCCGAGCAGCGAGACGAACTCGCCCGATTCGATATGCAGATCGAGCGACGGAATCGTGACGGTCTCGCCGAACACCTTCCTGATGTTTCTGAAACTGACTGTGGTCATCTGTTCATTCTCCGATTGCTTCCGGCGGCGCAGCGCGCCGCGCCCAACCCCTCACTCCGTTACCCCTTCACCCCGCCCGCGCCGAAACCGCTCGTCAGGTAGCGCTGCAGGAACGCGAAGAACACCAGCAGCGGCACGCTCATCATCACGGAGGCCGCCATCAGCAGCGACCACTCGATGTTGAACGCGGACACCAGCATGTTCATGACGCCGGTGGTCAGCGGCCGCGTCTCGTCGGTATTCACCAGCACGAGCGCGTACAGGTATTCGTTCCAGGCCAGGATGAACGTGAACAGCGTGGTCGAGATCAGGCCCGGCAGCGCCTGCGGCAGGATCACGTCGACGAACGCGCCGAGCCGCCCGGCGCCGTCCACCAGCGCCGCCGATTCGAGATCGTCGGGAATGCCCTCCATGAACGAGCGCAGCAGCCACAACGCGTACGGCAGCGCGAACGTGGTGTACGAGATCACCAGGCTCGTCAGCGAGTTCTGCAGGCCGAGCTTCACCATCATCAGATACAGCGGAATGATCAGGACCACCGACGGCAGCAGATAGGTGAACAGCACCGCGGTGGCGATCAGCTCGCGGCCCCGGTAGCGATAGCGCGACAGGCTGTACGCGCCGAGCGTGGCCACCACCATCACCAGCGCGGTGGTGGCGCAGGCCAGCACCACCGAATTGCGGAAGTACTGTAGGAACGGCGTGTCCTCCAGCAGGCGGCGGTAATGCTCGAACGTGACGTGCTGCGGCAGGATCGGCACCGGATAGACGAACAGCTCGCTTTGCGGCTTGATCGAGGTGAGCACCATCCAGATCAGCGGAAAGATCGCGAGCAGCACGATCGCCCAGGTCGCGGCCGAGGCGAGCGCGATGCGCAGACGGCTGGCTTGCATCGTTCAGTTCCCCTTCGCGCGTCGGGCGCGCATCAAGTACCAGGTCATGAACACCGCCATCACGGCCATCATGCCGATCGCGGTGGCCGACGCCGCGCCCATCTGGTTCAGGCCGAACGCCTGCTGGTAGACGAGCAGCGGCAGCGAACGCGTGCGGTTGATCGGCCCGCCGCCCGTCATCAGGTACAGCAGGTCGAACTCCTTGAAATCCCAGATGATGCGCAGCAGAATCACCACGCCGAGTACGTCGCGCAACTGCGGCAGCGTCACGTCGAGGAAACGCGCGACGGGGCCGGCGCCGTCCATGCGGGCCGCCTCGTACAGCGACAGCGGAATCGTCTGCAACCGTGCGAGCACCGCGATCACCACGAACGGGAAATACTTCCACGCCCCCACCAGGATGATGCTGAGCATCGCGTTCGGCATTTCGCCGAGCCAGTTCAGCGGCGTCGAGATCAGGTGCAGCTCCATCAGCACCTGATTGACGATCCCGTACAGATCGTTGAACAGCCAGCGCCAGACCAGCACCGCCACCACCGTCGAGACGAAGTACGGAAACAGGATCAGGCCGCGCGCGGCGGCGCGGAACACGATCTTCTCGTTGAGCAGCAGCGCCACCGCCACGCCGGCCACGATCTGCAGCACCAGCGTGCCGGTGGTCCAGATCACCGTGGTCAGCAGGCCGTCCCAGAACGTCGCGCTGCCCAGCATCTCGGCGTAGTTGCGCAGGCCCACGAACGAGGCCGCCTGGGTGGGCGTGTAGACCGAGTTCAGCGACAGCCAGAACGCGTAGAGCAGCGGATAGACGATCGTGGCGAACATCAGCAGCGCGGCCGGCAGGATCAGCAGCATGCCGAGCTGGCCGTAGCGCGAATCGAGCGACGCGCGCGAGGCGCGCGCCAGTGTCACGGTTTGCATAGGGTTCCTTATCGAATGGCCGACGGCGACGCCGGGCGGGCCGGCGTTCGCGTCAGGCCTTCGCCTTCATCAGCGCATCGAGCCGCCGCGCGGTGGCCGGCACCACGGTGTTGGGCGCCTCGCCGTTCAGCACCACGCGCTGCACCATCTCGGCCAGCACGTTGCTGGCGACGATCTCGTTGGCGCGCCGGTTCGCCTTGTGCTTCGGCGACTCGTAGCCGAGGTTGTGGCCGGCCGCGGCGGCGTTGGCCATGCGTTCGACGTCGGCGGAATACTTCGCGATGATCGGGTTGCGCGTGTAGCGCGGATCGGCCGAGATCGGCTTGAGCACCGGCAGCAGATGGCCCGGCGCGCCGAGCAGTTCCTCGATGTAGCCGACCGGGTCGTACAGGTACGCGGCGAACGCCTTCGAGGCCGCCACGTTCTTCACGCCCTTCGGCACGAACACGCACGGGAAATCGTTGTAGGTCCAGGCGGGCACCGAGGCCGATACGGTCGGATAGGTCGCGCAGCCGACCGCGCCGGCGATCGCCGGGTTCTGGGTGGCGATGTTGTCGAGCACGCGCCCGCCATAGATGCCGGTGGCGGTCGCGCCCGACACGAACGCGGTCAGGCTCTCGCCCCAGCTGTAGCCGGTCGCGCCCGGCGGCGTGAACTCGCGCATCGACTTGTAGAAATCGAGCGCATGGCGCGTTTCGGGGCTGTCGATCGCCACCTGCAGATCCGGCGTGAACACCTGCCCACCCGCGCGATGGATGAAGCCGAGCATGATCAGCGAGGTCATGCTGTTCAGGCCGTACGGCAGCGGCGCGCCGTAGATGCGGCCGGCCTGCATCTTCTTGCAGGCGTTGCGCAGTTCGTCCCAGGTTTGCGGCACCTTGTCCACACCGGCCTTCTGCATCAGGTCGCGGCGCACCCAGAGCATGTCGGCCGCGGTATTGGCCAGGCCGGTGGCGCAGAGCTTGCCGTCGGCGGTGCGGAACACGTCGTTCGCGCCGGGGTAGTAGTTCTGCACGCCGATCTTCGCGACCACGTCGTCCATCGGTTCGAGCAGCCCTTCCGCGTAGTAGGTCTGCGCGGCGTAGGACGGCAGGTGCGTGACGATGTCCGGCACCTGTTTGGCCGCGAACGCGGCGGCGAACTGCGCCGGGTAGCCTTCGTCGGAAGTCGGCTCGAACACCACCTTGATGTCCGGATGCAGCTTCATGAACCCGGCGATCTGGTCGCGATACGCCTTCATCTGATCGGGGGCCGATTGCGTCGACCACCAGCGCAGCGTGATCGGCGCGTCGGCGAACGCCCGCCCCGCGAAACCCGCTCCGCCCACCGCCGCGGCACCGCCGGCTGCCAGCACTTTCAGGAAATGTCGGCGCGACGCGCCGTGATTACGATTGCCATCGAACATGAAGTTTTCGCTCCCCGTTGTTGTGCGCATAGCGCACCGTTGTGCGTATTTATAACTGGAAAAATTTCGAGCGACAACGGATACGGGCAAATAATTTGCCAAGCCACGTCGAAATTGCGCACAAGGAAGGGCAATCGCCATCCATACAAGTTCGCATGGCGCACGATTTGTATCAGGTATTTTTCGAATACAGAACGCCAATGCGCCCAGCCTCGGGCCGGATCGACGAGGCAGGCGAAGGAAGAACGGGAGACGGGATTCGGAGGACAGGCGGCGCGCGCCGCTCGAGGGCGCGGCACGGCGGAGGCAAACCGAAGGCGCCGGGGCGGCGCCGCGAGCGGCCGATCAGGGCGGCAGGCGCGCGCCCTGGATCAGGAAGGTCAGGCGGGCGTCACCACCGGCCGCCGCACCCGCGCCGGCGCATCGGCCGCGCCGGTGGTGTGATACGCATGCGACAGGTGCTTGTGCATGCGCTCGGCAGCCGTTTCCATATCGCCGTCGAGGATCGATTCGAGGATCTCGACGTGCTCGCCGCACCATTCGCGAATCCGCTTGCGGTTCACGTAGCCCTGGAATTCGAGCAGCCGGCGCAGGCGGTTCTGCTGCTGCATCGATTGATACATGAACACGTTGCCGCTGTATTCGGCCAGCATTTCGTGGAAATTCGCGTCGGTCTCGAACACCTGCTTGGGCGTCACGCTGTTGCCGCCCAGTTGCGACACCAGGAAGATGTGCTCGCGCCGGCAGCGCTCCAGCACCGAACGATCGGGCGAAAACGTGGGCAGCAAAAGCCCGGCCGGCTCCAGCGTGAGCCGGAAGTCATAGCTGTTCTTCAGCGTCAGCGCCGAATCGAGCGAGGGCTGGAAGCTCCAGCCATGCCCCTTGTTGCGGATGATCAGGCCGTCCTCGGACAGCCGCGACAGCGCGCGCGTCATGGTCACGCGATCGACGGCGTAGCGCTGCGCGATGTCCGTCTGCGTCAGCGAGGCGGGAATCGTGCCGGCCAGCCGGTCGGTCACGAGCCGGTTGTACAGATCCTCGTCGGCCGACGGCGGCAGGTCGAGTTCGATCCGGTGCAGGCCGTCCGGCGGCTGCGCGAGGAAGTAGCCCTGGTTCTTGCGCGCTTCCACCACGCCGAACGATTCGAGCACGCCCATCGCCGCTCGCACCGGCGTGCGCGACACGCCGAGCAGATCCGCCAGTTGCTGTTCGCGCAAGTGATAGCCGACCTCGAACCGCGCCTCCTCGATCAGATCGAGGATCTGCTTGGCCAACCCTTGCGCCCCCTTGCCTGCCCGCTTCGTCATTGCCCCATCCTCCATCGAATGGCGCAAGCATAACAAAAAATACAAATTTCAAATATGCCTCTGGCCCCAGCTACGGCGTGGCTTTCGGCACGATTGCAGCGAAAACTTCGAAATTCCTGCTTGACCGTGTTTTTTTGCATTTGTATAAATTGGCACATACCGAACAAATTGCGAATCACGGGAGCTGCACATGTCGCTATCACTACTGCTCGAGTACCTGACCTCGGGCGAATTCCTCCACGGCGCGGCGCTGACGCTGCTGCTGACGGTCGTCTCGCTCGGCTTCGGCATGCTGATCGGCCTCGTGCTCGCGCTGCTGCAAGGCACCCACAGCCGCATCGCCCGCACCTTCACGTTCGGCTATCTGTGGCTGTTCCGCGGCACGCCGGTGCTGTTCCAGATCATCTTCATCTACAACGTGCTGCCGTCGTTCGGCATCCGCTTCAGCGCGTTCGTGTGCGCGGTGCTGGCGCTGTCGCTGAACGAAGGCGCGTTCATGTCGGAAATCTTCCGCTCGGGCCTGCACGCCGTGAAGCAGGGCCAGCGCACCGCCGGCTTCGCGCTCGGCATGACGCGCGCCAAGGTGTTCCGCCACATCGTCGTGCCGCAGGCGCTGCGCGTGGTGCTGCCGCCGATCGGCAACCAGATGATCGGCATGCTCAAGCTCAGCGCGCTGGTGTCGGTGATCGCGGTGCAGGAACTGCTGCTGGTGGCCAACCAGGCCGCGAGCGCGAACTTCCGCTACCTGGAGGCGCTGACCGCCGCCGGCATCTATTACCTGGCCCTGACCACCCTGTTCATGCTGCTGCAGAGCTGGATGGAACGCTCGCTCGACCGCAAGCGCAAGACCGCCATGCGCCGCCTGTCGTTCGCCGAACGCCTGCTCGGCACCTCGCAACCGATGACCCGCTAAGGACCCGTGATGCCGACCCCACCGCTCTTGAAAATCCATCGCATCGACAAGCGCTACGGCGACACGCCGGTCCTGAAGGGCTGCTCGATCGACGTGCAGCAGAAGGAAACCATCGTGATCGTCGGGCCGTCCGGCTCGGGCAAATCCACGCTGCTGCGCTGCGTGAACCTGCTCGAGACGGTCGACGCCGGCAACATCCTGTTCGAAGGCCGCGACGTGACGCGCGAACGCAAGCACGAACACCTGGTGCGCCAGCAGATCGGCATGGTGTTCCAGAACTTCGAGCTGTTCTCGCATCTGTCGGCCGTGGAAAACATCATGCTCGCGCCCGTCACGGTGGCCGGCATGTCGCGCCACGACGCGCACGATCTCGCGCTCGCGCTGCTCAGCAAGGTGCGCCTGCGCGAGCGCGCCGACCACTTTCCCGACCAGCTCTCGGGCGGCCAGCAGCAGCGCGTGGCGATCGCCCGCGCGCTGGCCATGAAGCCGAAGGTCATGCTGTACGACGAGCCCACCTCCGCGCTCGACCCGGAGATGGTCAGCGAAGTGCTCGACGTGATGGCCGAACTGAGCGCCGAAGGCATGACGAGCCTGGTGGTCACGCACGAAATGGGCTTCGCCAAGCGCGCGGCCGACAAGATCGTTTTCATGGAAGCCGGCGAGGTCGTGCTGACCGACACCAGCGACCAATTCTTCGGCGGCTCGACGCACGAGCGCGCGCGCCGCTTCCTCGACCAGATTCTCCATTGAGCGGAGCCCCCAGCATGGCCATGCAGCAACCCGACCTGTCGCGCATGAAGCGCGACCTCGCCGCCCTCGTCGGCATCAACACCGAAAACCCGCCCGGCCACGAAATCGAAGCCGCGCAATGGGTGCATCGCGCGCTCGAAGCCGAGGGCTTCGACCTGTCGACGTCCGAATACAAGCCGGGCCGCGCCAACGTGATGGCGCGCCTCGAAAACGGCCCCGGCCCCGTGTTCGCGTTCAACACCCACCTCGACGTGGTGCCCGCCGGCGAAGGTTGGGCCTCCGAACCGTTCTCGCTGCGCGAAGCCGACGGCAAGCTGTACGGCCGCGGCGCGTGCGACGCGAAGGGCCCGCTGGCCGCGATGCTCGAGGCGCTGCGGATGCTCGCGGCCGACCGCGCGAGCTGGTCGGGCACGCTGCTCGGCGTGTTCACCGCCGACGAGGAAGCCGCCAGCGAAGGCGCGAAGTTCTACGCGGCGCAGAAGCCGCACGTCGATTTCGTGGTGGTGGGCGAACCCACCTCGAACGCCACGTTCTCGGCGCACAAGGGCAGCCTGCGCCCGCTGATCCGCGTGCACGGCGTGACGGCCCACTCGGGCACGCCGCACCTGGGCGACAACGCGATCTACCGCGCCGCCCAGTTGCTGAAGCTGGTGGAAGGCCATCACGAGAAGGAAGTGCGCTGCCGCTGCCACCCGCTCGTCGGCCCGGCCAGCCTGACCGTCACGCGCGCGATGGGCGGCCATGCCGACAACGTCGTGCCGGGCGCCTGCGATCTGCTGCTCGACCGCCGCATGGTGCCGGGCGAATCGGAAGACGAGGTGAAGGCCGAGATCCAGGCCCTGCTCGACCGCGCCCAGGCCGAACTGGGCGTGCGCGCCGAGATCCTCGAATACAAGCCCACCACGGGCGGCGCGACCGAAACCGCGCAGGATTCGAAGATCGTGCAGGCCAGCCTCGAAGCCTGCCGCCGCCACGGCAACCCGGAACCGGGCCCGTTCGGCTTTCAGGGCGGCTGCGATCTGGTGCACTTCCGCAGCGTCGGCGCGGCCGGCGTGGTGATCGGCCCGGGCACGCTCGAAGTCGCGCACAAGCCCGACGAATTCGTGCCGATCGACGAGTTCCTGGCCGCGAGCCTGATCTATCGCGACGTGGCGCTCGAGATGCTCAAACCGGGCGCCGCGCAATCGTGAACGCCGCCCTGCACCGCGCCTCGCTCCATTACGGCGGCGGCCTCGTGCTGCACACGGCCGCCTCCGGCAGCGTCGCCGCGCTCGACGCGCTGTACCTGCACCTGCGCGACGGCAGCGCGTTCGGCATCGGCGAGACGCGCCTGAACATCGCCTACCTGAACGGCCTCGACGCCGCGGCGGTGCTCGCCGACGCCGAGGCCGCGCTGGCGGCGATCGACTGGCGGCAGGATGCGCGCGCGCTGCTCGACAGCGCCGCGCACTGGCTGCCGGGCCGCCTCGCGCCGGTGCGGATGCTGATCGACAGCGCGCTGCGCGACCTGCTGGCGCGCCGCGAGGGCACCAGCGTGGCCGCCCAGTTCGGGCTGCCGATCCACGGCGGCAACAGCCGCGACAGCCTTGCCCCGGCCGCCTGGCCGACCAACCAGACGCTGTTCTGGTCGAGCGACGCGGTGCTGCTCGAGCGCGCGGCAGGCTATGTGGCGCGCGGCTTCACCGATCTGAAGCTGCGGATCGGCATCGGCGCGTTCGACGACGACCTGCGCCGCATCGACCTGCTGCGCGAGCGCTTCGGCGACGCCATCGCGCTGTCGGCCGACGCCAACGGCCAGTGGGAACCGGCCGATTGCCCGGCGCGCTTCGCGGCGCTCGCGGCGCGCGGCCTCGATTACCTCGAACAGCCGATCGCGGCCGGCGATTGGGATCTGCTGCGGCGCGTGGCCGACGCCAGCCCGCTCACGCTGATGCTCGACGAGAGCCTCCAATCGGCGGCCGACGTGGACGCGCTGTGCATGCTGGCCGGCTATCCGCTCGCCGCGCACCTGAAGCTGGTCAAGCTCGGCGGCATCGCGGCCACGGTGGCCGCGGCGCGCAAGCTCTCGGCGGCCGGCGTGGCGCTGATGATCGGCCAGATGAACGAAGGCGCCGCCGCGACGGCCGCCGCGCTGCAGGTGTGCGCGGCGGTCCGGCCGCAATGGGCGGAACTGTACGGCGCGGACGGGCTCGTGGACGATCCCGCCTCCGGCCTCACCTACTCGGACGGCGCGGTGCGCGCCGCCTCCCCGACCGGCCTCGGCGTCGCATTCGACGCCGCCGCCACCAACCTTATCCGACATTTTTAGGAAACCTGATCATGCAGACCTCGCAAGGCCCCGCCCAAGGTTGCGAATCGGCATTCCCCGCCGACGAATACGCCCGCCGCGTCGAACGCGCGCGCGCCGCGCTCTGCGCCGCGAACATCGACGCGATGATCGTGACCGGCCCCGAAAACATCTTCTATCTGACCGGCCAGCAAACGCCGGGCTACTACACGTTCCAGGCGCTGGTGCTGCCGGTGGCCGGCGATCCGGTGTTCGTGATCCGCCAGCTCGAATACTTCAACTTCATCGCCAACACCTACATCAGCGATGCGCAGGTCTACAGCGACGGCGACAACCCGATCGACGTGCTGGCCCGCGTGCTGACGCAGAAGGGCCTGGTCGGCAAGCGCATCGCGCTCGAGAAGCGCGGCTGGTTCCTGCCGATCGCCGTGTACGAAACGCTGACCGAGCGGCTCGGCACGATCGCCGACGCGAGCGGCATCGTCGAATCGCTGCGCGCCGTGAAATCGGCCGCCGAGATCGAGAAGATCGCGATCGCCGCCGGCTACGTGGATGCGGGCATGCGCGCCGGCCTGGCCGCCGTGCGCGTGGGCTCGACCGAGAACACGCTGGTGGCTGCCATGATGGGCGCGGCGATCGCGGCCGGTTCGGAATACGTGGGCATGGAACCGCTGGTGTCGGCCGGCCCGCGCACCGGCGTGCCGCACGGCACCTGGCGCCGCCGCGCGCTCGAGAACGACGCGCCCGCCTTCCTCGAAATGGCCGCCTGCCACGACCGCTACCACGCCGCGCTGATGCGCTCGGCCTGGATCGGCGAGGCGCCCGCGCAGGCGCTCGACATGGAGAAGGTGTGCCAGGAAGCGCTGGCCGCCGCGCTCGACGCGATCCGTCCGGGCGAGCCGTGCGAGGCCCCGCACCTGGCCTGCCAGCGCGTGATCGACCGCGCCGGCTACACCGACAACTTCAAGAAGCGCACCGGCTACTCGGTCGGCATTTCGTTCGCGCCGGACTGGGGCGAAGGTTCGATCCTCAGTATGTACACCGGCGTGACCGCGCCGCTGCAGCCGGGCATGACGTTCCATATCCCGCCCGCGCTGCGGATCTACGGCGAATTCACCGTCGGCGTCAGCGAAACCGTGGTCGTGACCGACACCGGCTACCGCGCGCTCGGCGCCATCGAACGCCCGCTGCTGCGCGTGAACGCGTGACGGCGCGGCCGCTTCCGATCCCGATTTCCACGAGGTCATCATGACATCGAACCAACTGGCGCCGCGCATGAGCCGCGTGCAGCCCTCGCCCACCGCGGCGATTTCCGACAAGGTCCGCGCGCTGACCGCCGCGGGCAAGGCCGTCATCAACCTGGGCGAAGGCGAGCTGCATTTCGACACGCCCGAGCACATCAAGCGCGCCGGCATCGCCGCGATCGAGCGCGGCGACACCAAGTACACGGCGGTGGCCGGCACCGCCGAGCTGCTCGACGCCATCATCGAGAAGTTCGACGCCGAGAACGGCATCCGCTACACGCGCGCCGAAGTGATCGCCGGCACCGGCGCGAAGCAGTTGATCTTCAACGCGCTGCTGGCCACCATCGCGCCCGAGGACGAGGTGCTGATCTGCGCGCCGTACTGGGTGTCGTACCCGGACATGGTCGCGCTCGCCGACGGCCGCGTGCGCGTGCTGCCGTCGAGCGCCGACGACGGCTGGAAGCTCAGGCCCGAGGTGCTGCGCGCCGCGATCGGCCCGCGCACGCGCTGGCTGATCCTCAATTCGCCGAACAATCCGACCGGCGCCGTCTATACGCACGACGAACTGAAGGCGCTGACCGACGTGCTGGTCGATCACGAGCACGTGCTGCTGATGGCCGACGACATCTACGAGCACACGCGCTACACCGAAGGCTTCGCCACGCCGGTGCAGATCGAGCCGCGGCTGCGCGAGCGCACGCTGACCGTCAACGGCGTCTCGAAGGGCTATTCGATGACGGGCTGGCGGATCGGTTATGCGGGCGGCCCGGCCTGGCTGATCCGCGCGATGGTCACGCTGCAATCGCAAAGCACCTCGAACCCGAGCACCATCTCGCAGGCCGCGGCCATCGCCGCGCTGCGCGGCGGCACCGGCTTCATGCGCGACTGGCTCGGCGCGCTGCGCGAGAGCCGCGACCGCGTGCTGGCCACCGTCGCGCGTTGCGAAGGGCTCCAATGCGACGTGGCCGAAGGCGCGTTCTACGCGTTCGTCAATTGCGCGGGGCTGGTGGGCGCGACCACGCCGGACGGCAAGGTGCTGCGCAACGATTTCGACTTCGCGAGCTACCTGCTCGACACCGCGCACGTGGGCGTGGTGCACGGCGGCGCGTTCGGCGTCGAGCACCATGTGCGGATCGCCTACGCGGTGCCGATGGCCACGCTCGACGAAGCGTGCCGGCGCATCGAGGCGGCCTGCGCGGCGCTGGTGTTGCCGACCGTCGAAGCCGGCCAGCACTGAGGCCCGCATGCTCGACCTGGTCCTCGACGACGCGGCGGCGCCCGCGCAGTACGGCGCGCTGGCCGCATGGCTCGCCCGGGCGCTCGGCCTGCCGATGCATCACCTGCCGGCGCGCTTCGACACCGCGCGCCATGCCGACGCGCAGCAGCACGTCGGCGTGGCCGGCGCGCTGCTGCCGAGCGGCCTGCTG
>NZ_JAAGPF010000222.1 GCF_017104645.1 Burkholderia sp. Ac-20379 | reverse complement strand
ATAGAGAGGGAGGGGAGTGAGAATGCGGAACAAATGGGTGAAGAAGAGAAAGGCGAGCGAGAGGGAGAAGTAGTGAGAGGAGGCAGGAAGAAGGGAGGGCGGGGACGGAGAGGGGAGGAGAGAGACGAAAGGTGGGAAACGGGTATGGGGAAGAAGGAAAGAAGAGAAAAAAGGGGTGGTGTGGTGGTGGAAGGGGAGGAGATCGGCAAGCGGTACGATGTTTTTTTTTTTTTAATGATACGGCGACCCCCGAGATCTACCCTGCCACCAACCCTCTTTCCCTCCACGACGCTCTTCCGATCTGGGTGGCATGGCGCGCGATGCGGCGGCAGGAGCTGGACGGCGGCGGGGTGGCGCCCGGCCACCGCGTGATCGACGCCGTCGAGGCCGAGCCGGCCGACGATGCTTCGTCGCCCGGCCGGCGCTGAACCGCCGCCGCCCCAGCACGGGCGAAAAAAAGCCCGTCCACACGGGACGGGCTCGATGGCGCTCGGGCCTGAGCTTAACGGCCCTTGGCGCTGATCACCGCTTCCGACACGTTGGCCGGCGTTTCGGCGTATTGCTTGAACTCCATCGTGTAGGTCGCGCGGCCCTGCGTGGCCGAACGCAGCGACGTGGAGTAGCCGAACATTTCCGACAGCGGCACTTCGGCGCGCACCAGCTTGCCGCCGCCGCCCGCGATGTCGTCCATGCCCTGCACGATGCCGCGCCGGCTCGACAGGTCGCCCATCACGTTGCCCATGAAGTCCTCGGGCGTTTCCACTTCCACGGCCATCATCGGCTCGAGCAGCACCGGCTTGGCGCGGCGCATCGCTTCCTTGAACGCCATCGAACCGGCCATGCGGAACGCGTTTTCGTTCGAGTCCACGTCGTGGTACGAGCCGAACGTCAGGTGCACCTTCACGTCGACGATCGGGTAGCCGGCCAGCACGCCGCTCTTGAGCGTGTCCTGGATGCCCTTGTCCACAGCCGGGATGTACTCGCGCGGAATCACGCCGCCCTTGATCTCGTCGAGGAACTCGTAGCCCTTGCCCGGATTCGGCTCGAGCGTGACGACCGCGTGGCCGTACTGGCCGCGCCCGCCCGACTGCTTGACGAACTTGCCTTCGACATCCTTCGCCGTGGTGCGGATCGTTTCGCGATACGCCACCTGCGGCTTGCCGACCGTGGCTTCCACGCCGAACTCGCGCTTCATCCGGTCGACCAGGATTTCGAGGTGCAGCTCGCCCATCCCGGAGATGATCGTCTGGCCCGATTCCTCATCGGTCTGCACGCGGAACGACGGATCTTCCTGTGCCAGGCGGTTCAGCGCGAGGCCCATCTTTTCCTGGTCGGCCTTGGTCTTCGGCTCGACGGCCTGGGAGATCACCGGCTCGGGGAATTCCATGCGCTCCAGGATGATCGGCGCGTTGACGGCGCACAGCGTGTCGCCCGTCGTGGCGTCCTTCAGGCCGACCGCCGCCGCGATGTCGCCGGCGCGCACTTCCTTGATTTCCTTGCGCTCGTTGGCGTGCATCTGCAGGATCCGGCCGAGGCGTTCCTTCTTGTCCTTGGTCGCGTTGAGCAGCGTGTCGCCCGATTCCACCACGCCCGAATAGACGCGGAAGAAGATCAACTGGCCGACGAACGGGTCGGTCATGATCTTGAACGCGAGCGCCGAGAACGGCTCGTCGTCGCTCGGATGACGCTCCGCCTGTTTTTCGGGATCGGCGAAGTCGTGGCCGAGAATCGCGGGCACGTCCACCGGCGACGGCAGATAGTCGATCACGGCGTCGAGCATGGCCTGCACGCCCTTGTTCTTGAACGCGCTGCCGCACAGCATCGGCACGATCTCGTTGGCCACCGTGCGCTTGCGCAGCGCGGCCTTGATCTCGTCCTCGCTCAGCGAATCGGGATCGGCCAGGTATTTCTCGAGCAGCTCCTCGCTCGATTCGGCGGCCGCCTCGACCATCTTCTCGCGCCATTCGCGGGCCACCTCGGCCAGGTTCGCCGGGATTTCCTCGTAGCTGAAGTTCACGCCTTGGCTTTCGTCGTCCCACACGATCGCCTTCATCTTGACGAGGTCGACCACGCCCTGGAAGTGATCCTCGGCGCCGATCGGAATCTGGATCGGCACGGCCACGCCCTTCAGGCGCTCGCCGATCTGCTTCTGCACGCGGAAGAAATCCGCGCCGATGCGGTCCATCTTGTTGACGAACGCGATGCGCGGCACCTTGTACTTGTTGGCCTGGCGCCAGACGGTTTCCGACTGCGGCTGCACGCCGCCCACCGAGTCGTAGACCATGCACGCGCCGTCGAGCACGCGCATCGAGCGCTCGACCTCGATCGTGAAGTCGACGTGCCCGGGGGTGTCGATGATGTTGATGCGGTGCTCGGGATAGTTGCCGGCCATGCCCTTCCAGAACGCGGTGGTCGCGGCCGACGTGATCGTGATGCCGCGCTCCTGTTCCTGCTCCATCCAGTCCATCGTGGCCGCACCGTCATGCACTTCGCCGATCTTGTGGCTCACGCCGGTGTAGAACAGGATGCGCTCGGTCGTCGTGGTCTTGCCGGCGTCGATGTGAGCGCTGATCCCGATATTTCTATAGCGCTCGATGGGGGTTTTGCGGGGCACGTGAACCTCCTGATGGTTCCTGGATGAGTCGGAGCCGGCCGACATGGCCGGTTCGGCGACAACTTGCAAGCCTTCAAGCATAGCTTGTGCTCGTGGCTTTTGCAGGTGGGGACGCAGGCGGGCGATTCAAGCGGCGGCACGCGGCGGGTGCCGGGGTGGGGCGATCGGCCGGCGAGCCATGCGGGGCGGGGCTGACGGGGAATTCGGAGGGCGGAAGATGCCGCGCCGGCCGGCGAGAAACCGGAATGCGTGCAGGGAGAACGATTTCGGGCCGGCCTGCCGCGGACGCGAAAACGGCGGCGCGCCCGGCCGGAACCGGTGCGCGCCGCCGTCGTGCGAACGGGGCGTGAGTAGCCGGGCAGGCTTATTGCGGCGCCGGCAGCCCGTCGATCTTCATGCCGGGCTTGATGCCCTTGGCCGCGAACCAGCCCTTCGGCATTTCGAGCGCGTAGACGCCGTTGTTGCGCGGGCAATGGTTGTCGGTGGTTTCGGCGCGCATCTCGTCGATGTCGGTGATGGTGCCGTCGGCGCGGATGAACGCGATCGACAGCGGGATCAGCGTGTTCTTCATCCAGAAACAATGGACGGCATTCTCGTTGAAGACGAACACCATCCCTTCGTTCGGCGCGAGCTGGCTGCGGTACATCAGCCCCTGCTCGCGGTCGGCCTCGTTCGCGGCGACGGCGGCGTCGATCACGAACATGCCGACGCGCAGCTTGGCGCGCGGGAATTCGTTCGGCTGCTTCGCGCCCGGCGGGATGCCGTTCGACTGGGCGAAGGCGGGGGCGATGCCGCCGGCGGCCAGCGCGAGCGCGACGGGGAACACGGCGGCTCGCGCCAGACGGGCGAGCGAAGAGCGCGGGGAAAATCGCACGACGAAACTCCTGAACGGGTAATCGAGGGCTGCATGGTACGCGATGCACGCGGCGCGATGCAGCATGCGCGGGCCCGTTGCCGGACCCATAAAGAAAAAGGCAGATCGCCTTGCGGGGATCTGCCTTTCAACAGGGTGGGAGCCGGACTACAGGCCCCCGACGCTGCTTACAGCCTGCTTACTTAGTTCGAAGCAGCGGCCGGTGCTGCTGCGTCGCTTGCAGCTGCCTTCTTCTTTGCGTGCTTCTTGGCAGCGTGGTGCTTCTTGTGCGTTGCCTTCTTCGCCGGTGCCGAAGCAGCTGCCGGAGCAGCAGCTTCCGGAGCCGAAGCTTGTGCGAATGCAGCCGTTGCGAACAGGCCAGCGACCAGAGCGGCGATCAGTTTGTTCATTTTGTATTTCCTCAGCTTTAGTTAATTAACCAAATGACCCGGCATAGGAGTCAATTCGTCTAACGAGGCCATCCACCTTTCGGTTGACAGACGCGACAGGAAATTTTTTCCCTGCGCTGCGGACACGGCTGCGGGGTGGCGGTCGCGAACGACGTTTTCACCGCGGCTTGGCGCCAATGCCGGATAGCTCGGTCGGCATCTGCATGACTTAACGGCTGCTCGAAACGATCGGTTGACGCGTTCACGAAACTTTCATGCGCCGGGGGCAAAACCGTCCCAGGGCGCGCGCGGCGGCAGCGCGGCGGTCTCGCCGGGCGCGAGGCCGAGCGCGAACAGATCGAGTGCGCCGATCCCCACGCGCACCAGCCGCAAGGTCGGAAAGCCGACCGCGGCCGTCATGCGGCGCACCTGGCGGTTCTTGCCTTCGGTGATCGACAGTTCGATCCAGGTGGTCGGGATCGCGGCGCGGTAGCGCACGGGCGGCGTGCGCGGCCACAGCGATTCGGGCGGCTCGACGTAATCGGCGCGACACGGCTTGGTCACATAGTCGCCAAGGTCGACGCCGCGCGCCAGCGCCTTCAGCGCGGCGTCGTCGGGCGCGCCGTCGACCTGCGCCCAGTAGCGCTTGACGAGCTTGTGGCGCGGCTCGGCGATGCGCGCCTGAAGCGCGCCGTCGTCGGTCAGCAGCAGCAGGCCCTCGCTGTCGGCGTCGAGCCGGCCGGCCGGGTAGACGCCGGGCGTGCGGACCCAGTCGCCGAGCGACGGCCGGGTTTCGTGCGCCGAAAACTGGCAGATCGTGCCGAACGGTTTGTTGAGGGCGATCAGGGGCATGAGGGAGGCTGGGCGGGGCGCGCCGCGTCGTATGGCAAATGGCGGAATCTTAATGCATAATACGGAACGCCAAGTCTTTTGTCTTATATAAGACTTGATGGTCGGCGGCAGGGCGAGCGCGTCTCGCGCCGTCGCATCCGGTCCGGGCGCTAGAATAGCGGGCAACGTTTTCTGTGCATCAGCCAGGCAACAACACGCTTTTTCAATCAGCCCAGCCATTCACTGGAGTCGACCATGCCGTATCAGCACATCGTGGTTCCGGCGGGCGGTGACAAGATCACCGTCAACCCGGACTTGACGCTCAACGTGTCGGATCAGCCGATCATCCCTTACATCGAGGGCGACGGCGTCGGCATCGACGTCACACCGGTGATGCTGAAGGTGGTCGACGCCGCGGTCGAAAAGGCCTACGGCGGCCAGCGCAAGATTCACTGGATGGAGATTTTCGCGGGCGAGAAGGCCACGCGCGTGTATGGCCCGGATGTCTGGCTGCCCGACGAGACGGTGCAGGCGGTGCGCGATTACGTGGTCTCGATCAAGGGCCCGCTCACCACGCCGGTCGGCGGCGGCATCCGTTCGCTGAACGTCACGCTGCGCCAGGAGCTCGACCTCTACGTGTGTCTGCGCCCGGTGCGCTATTTCAAGGGTGTGCCCTCGCCGGTGCGCGCGCCCGAGAAAACCGACATGGTGATCTTCCGCGAGAATTCGGAAGATATTTACGCCGGCATCGAGTGGCCGGCCGAATCGGAGCAGGCGAAGAAGGTGATCCGTTTCCTGCGCGAGGAAATGGGCGCCAAGATCCGCTTCCCGGAAAGCTCGGGGCTCGGCGTCAAGCCGGTGTCGCGCGAAGGCACCGAGCGGCTGGTGCGCCAGGCGATCCAGTACGCGATCGACCATGAACGCAAGTCGGTCACGCTGGTGCACAAGGGCAACATCATGAAGTACACGGAAGGCGCGTTCCGCGACTACGGGTACGCGCTGGCGAACAAGGAGTTCGGCGCCGAACTGATCGACGGCGGCCCGTGGATGCGCCTGAAGAGCCCGAAAACGGGCGCCGAGATCGTCATCAAGGATTCGATCGCCGATGCGTTCCTGCAGCAGATCCTGCTGCGCCCGGTCGAATACGACGTGATCGCCACGCTGAACCTGAATGGCGACTATATTTCCGATGCGCTGGCCGCGCAGGTCGGCGGGATCGGGATCGCGCCGGGCGCGAATTTGTCCGATTCGGTCGCGATGTTCGAGGCGACCCACGGCACGGCGCCGAAGTACGCCGGCAAGGATTACGTGAACCCCGGCTCGGTAATCCTGTCTGCTGAGATGATGCTGCGCCACCTCGGCTGGACCGAGGCGGCGGATCTGATCATCGCGTCGATGGAGAAGTCGATCCAGCAAAAGCGCGTCACGTACGATTTCGCGCGGCTGATGGAAGGTGCGACGCAGG
Source organism: Burkholderia sp. Ac-20379 (assembly GCF_017104645.1). Taxonomy (GTDB): domain Bacteria; phylum Pseudomonadota; class Gammaproteobacteria; order Burkholderiales; family Burkholderiaceae; genus Burkholderia. Next base: position 6,057 of record NZ_JAAGPF010000222.1, on the reverse strand, counting down.
TGTCGTGCTCGGGCTTCGGCGGCGTGATGATCGAAAACATGTAAGCCAATGCGGTATTGCCGGAGCGATCCGGCCACCCCGGCGCGCGGCCGATGTCGCCGGGGCGAGAATGAGGTTTGTCGGCTCTGCTTGCGCGGTCGGTGCGAAGGCGGCCCTGGTTGGTTCGCTGTCAGCGATCTTCTGTCAATTTTCTCGTAGCAACGCATCAAACATGTCCACCTCGTCCAAGATCATCTATACCCTCACCGACGAAGCCCCGGCGCTCGCGACCTACTCGCTGCTGCCGATCGTCAAGGCTTTCACCCGCTCGTCGGGCGTCGCCGTCGAAACCCGCGACATCTCGCTCGCCGGCCGCATCATCGCCGTCTTCCCCGAGGCGCTGACGCCCGAGCAGAAGATCAGCGACGATCTCGCCGAACTCGGCCAGCTCACGCTGAAGCCGGAAGCGAACATCATCAAGCTGCCGAACATCAGCGCTTCGGTGCCGCAGCTGAAGGCCGCGATCGCCGAACTGCAGGCGCAAGGCTACAAGGTGCCGAGCTACCCCGACGAAGCCGCCACCGACGCCGAAAAGGACGTCAAGGCCCGCTACGACAAGATCAAGGGCAGCGCCGTGAACCCGGTCCTGCGCGAAGGCAACTCGGATCGCCGCGCGCCGCTGTCGGTCAAGAGCTACGCACGCAAGCACCCGCACAAGATGGGCGCCTGGACGGCCGATTCGAAGTCGCACGTCGCGTCGATGAGCGAAGGCGATTTCTACGGCAGCGAAAAATCGGCGCTGATCGGCACGGCCGGCAACGTCAAGATCGAACTGACGACCGCCGACGGCACGAAGAAGGTGCTCAAGGAAAAGACGACCGTGAAGGCCGGTGAAATCATCGACGCCTCGCTGATGAGCCGCGCCGCGCTGCGCAGCTTCCTCGAAGCGCAGGTCGCCGACGCGAAGGCCCAGGGCGTGCTGTTCTCGGTTCACCTGAAGGCCACCATGATGAAGGTGTCCGATCCGATCCTGTTCGGTCAGGTCGTCTCGGTGTTCTACCAGGACGTGCTCGCGAAGCACGCCGACGCGCTGGCCAAGATCGGCTTCAACCCGAACAACGGCATCGGCGATCTGTACGCCCGCCTGAAGGACCTGCCGGCCGAAACGCGCGAAGCGATCGAAGCCGACATCAAGGCCCAGTACGAACAGCGTCCGCACCTGGCGATGGTCAATTCGGACAAGGGCATCACGAACCTGCACGTGCCGAGCGACGTGATCGTCGACGCCTCGATGCCGGCGATGATCCGCGATTCGGGCGGCATGTGGGGCGCCGACGGCAAGCTGCACGACGCCAAGGCCGTGATTCCGGACCGCTGCTACGCGGGCGTCTACCAGGCCGTGATCGAAGATTGCAAGAAGCACGGCGCGTTCGACCCGGTCACGATGGGCAGCGTGCCGAACGTCGGCCTGATGGCGCAGGCGGCCGAAGAATACGGTTCGCACGACAAGACGTTCCAGATTCCGGCCGACGGCACCGTGCGCGTGACCGACGAAGCCGGCAACGTGCTGCTCGAGCACGCCGTGCAGACGGGCGACATCTGGCGCATGTGCCAGACCAAGGACGCGCCGGTGCAGGATTGGGTCAAGCTGGCCGTGAACCGCGCCCGCGCCTCGAACACGCCGGCCGTGTTCTGGCTCGACGCGAACCGCGCCCACGACGCCCAGATCATCAAGAAGGTCGAGCAATACCTGAAGGATCACGACACCAACGGTCTCGACATCCGCATCCTGCCGCCGGTCGAAGCGACGCAGTTCTCGATCGAGCGCATCCGCGCCGGCAAGGACACGATCTCGGTCACCGGCAACGTGCTGCGCGACTACCTGACCGACCTGTTCCCGATCATGGAACTGGGCACCAGCGCGAAGATGCTGTCGATCGTCCCGCTGATGGCCGGTGGCGGCATGTTCGAAACGGGCGCGGGCGGTTCGGCGCCGAAGCACGTCCAGCAGTTCAACGAGGAAGGCTTCCTGCGTTGGGATTCGCTCGGCGAATTCCTGGCGCTGGCCGCCTCGCTCGAACACCTGGGCAACCAGTACCACAACCCGAAGGCGCTGGTGCTGGCCAAGACGCTCGACCAGGCAACCGGCAAGTTCCTGGACGAGAACCGTTCGCCGGCGCGCAAGGTCGGCGGCATCGACAACCGCGGCAGCCACTTCTACCTGAGCCTGTTCTGGGCGCAGGCGCTGGCGGCGCAAACGGACGATGCGGAACTGGCCGCGCAATTCGCCGGCGTCGCCAAGACGCTGACGGAAAACGAAGCCAAGATCGTCGAGGAGCTGGGTGCGGCGCAGGGCAAGCCGGTCGACATCGCCGGTTACTATCGTCCGAACGTCGAGCTGACCAGCAAGGCCATGCGCCCGAGCGCCACGCTGAACGGCGTGATCGACGCGATCGCCTGAGTACCGGCGTGAAGCGGCCGCCGCGACGTGCGCCTTGAGCGCGCGGGCGGGCGCCGCATGAAACACGGCGCGTGGGTGGGTTTCACCGCACGCGCCGCGGGCCGGGCCGATCGCTGCATGGGATCGGCTGGCCGGACGGGAGGCCGCGCAGCAATGCGCGCGCCTCCCGTTGCCGTTTACACATGGACGATCTCCCAATCGTCGATCTGCTCGGGGATGTCGAGCGTCGAGGTGTCCACTTCGTCGAGCGCCGGGCAGTTCACGCCGCGCGCCAGATAGTCCACCGCATGCTCGGGGCTCTGGAATTCGCCCAGCGAGTCGTTGCCGAACGTCGCTTCCCAACCGTCGTTGCCCGGCAGGATGTAGAACGATCCCTGGTCCGATCCGTAACGAAAACCCTTCATGACACACCTCCGCTTCCTAGTCGAAAAATAATCGGTTGTTGCTTCGGCGCGGGGGAGGCGGCGTCTTGCGGTGCGGCTTCCGTTGCGTCGATCCATGGAAACCAGTCTACGTGCGCTTCGACGCCGGATCGAGTGCGTAGAGCGCCTGCTCGAAACAAAAATAACTCAATAAAAACAACGGCTTGAAATTTTAATTTCAAGATGTGGAACGTTCTGCGGCATCGTGAAACCGCGAATTGGTGCCCCGCACCACGATTTTTCACGAGACACGGCAACGTTCCGTATCGTGAAATTTTCGAGATTTTCGGCGCGGGCGAACTGGTGCGGCAGGATCGGCGCCGGGGCGGGACGGCGCAAAACGCGGTGGCGAAGCCGCGGCGGGGGCATCGAACGGCGGCGTCGGCGAGGGCGCCGGCACGCCTCGCCAAACAAGAGCGGCACCTATTAACGGCAACGAACCCGAGAACTTTAGGCTTCGAGAAGCCGACTTCGTGGAAATAATCGTTTGCGCAAGCGTTTCCGCGTAGGTCATCGTTCGGTCATAACCCGGTCGCCATAATGCGCCCGCCTGCGGATTCGTCTTGCCGTCGCGATTGCCACGCGCCGGACCGCCGGGCCAAAAACATATTGCTGCTACGGGGATTCACATGACCATCCGACTTCGCATTACGTTGCTTGTCGCGCTGATGTTCGTCGCGCTCGCGGCGATCGGCGGCTACGCCGTATTCCAGGCGCAGCGCAGTGCCGCGAGCGTGCGTCAGGTGACGCAGGGCGTGGTGCCCAGCGCACTGGCTTCGTCCGATCTCGTGTCCGACGTGAAGGACGTGCAGATCGCGACCATGACGCTCGTCTACGCGCCCGACGCGAACATGGTGTCGCAGGCGAATGCCGAACTCGGCGCGAAGGAAACCCAATTGCGCGCCGAACTCGACGCGCAAGCCCGCTCGGCCGCCAGCCACGCCCAGTCGGGCCTGGTCGATCAGGCCCGTGAAAGCCTGAAGAACTACTTCGACGCGATCCACGAGACGGCCAAGATGAAGACGGCCGGCAAGAACGAACTCGCGCAGGCTTATCTGTTCGCGAACGTGGCGGAATACCGCGACGAACTCGACGGCATCATCAAGACGCTGCGCATCGAGAAGAACCGCCAGAAGGACGACGCGATCTCGACGCTGAACGGCATGCTGGCCACCACCACGCTGACGATCGCGATCGTCGCGGGCGTGGTGATCGTGGTGCTGATCGGCGTGGGCCTGATGCTCTATCGCCAGATCGTGCAGCCGCTCGGCCGCATGCAGGCGATGATGAGCGAGATCGCCACGAGCCAGGATTTCACGCGCCGCGTGCCGGTGGGCCGCAAGGACGAAATCGGCCGCTCGATCGAGGCGTTCAACGGCATGATCGAAACGATCCAGCGCAACGCCGCCGCGCTCAAGCAGCGCACCGCCGACATCCAGGCGATGCTGCAGAACATGCAGCAGGGCATTCTGACGATCGTGCCGGGCGGCACGGTGCATCGCGAGTATTCGGCCTTCCTCGAACGCATTTTCGAAACCGACGACATCGCCGGCCGCCCGGCGATGGAGCTGGTGTTCGGCGATTCGAACGTGGGCTCGGACGGCCTGTCGCAGATCGACGCCGCGATCGACGCGTGCCTCGGCGAAGACGGCATGAACTTCGAGTTCAACCAGCATCTGCTCGTGACCGACATCGCCAAGCGCATGCCGAACGGCGCGGACAAGTTCCTGGATCTGTCGTGGTCGGCGATCACCGACGAAACCGGTACCATCGTGCGCCTGATGCTGTGCGTGCGCGACGTGACCGAACTGCGCGCGCTGTCGGCGCAGGCCAACGAGCAGAGCCGCCGCCTGGAAATGATCGGCGAGATTCTCTCGGTCAGCCAGGACAAGTTCCACGATTTCGTCGAGAGCGCCACGGGCTTCCTGCACGAGAACGAACGCATCATCCGCCAGCACGAACATGCCGACAGCTCCGCGCTGGCCGAGCTGTTCCGCAACATGCACACCATCAAGGGCAACGCGCGCACGTACAGCCTGGCGCATCTGACCGACATCGTGCATGAGGCCGAGCAGGTGTACGACGAACTGCGCAGCGCCGATGCGGAACGCGCCTGGGATCAGCACGAGCTGATGACCGACCTGGCGCGCGTGCGCGAGGCGCTCGACAACTACGCGACGATCAACACCGTCAGCCTCGGCCGCCGCGGCCCGGGCGCGCCGGTCGAATCGGAACGCTATCTGGTGGTGGAGCGCGAGCGCATCGACGAAAGCCTGCGCCTGCTCGAATCCGCCGATCCGGCCGATCCGCACCGCTGGATGACGCTGCGCGATTCCGTGGCCGGCACGCTGCGCCTGCTCGGCACCGAATCGCTCGGCGAGATGATCGCGGGCGTGACCGATTCGCTGCCGGCGCTGGCGCAGGATCTCGGCAAGGCCGAACCGGTTGTGCGCATCGACGACAACGGCTACCGCCTGCGCAGCGAAGCGTCCAGCATCGTCAAGGACACCTTCATGCACCTGCTGCGCAACGCGCTCGACCACGGCATCGAATCGGCCGAGGCGCGCCGCGCGGCCGGCAAGCCGGACGCGGGCACGATCGACATCGAGATGGGCGTCGATGCGGATCAAGTGCAGATCACCGTCAGCGACGACGGCCGCGGCCTCGCGCTGGGGCGGATCCGCGCGATCGCCGCCGAGCGCGGCTGGCTCGACGACGCGAACCTGGCGAAGGACGACGAGGCCGTGGCCGCGCTGATCTTCCGCCCGGGCTTCTCGACCGCCAGCGCCGTGACCGACGTGTCGGGCCGCGGGGTGGGCATGGACGCCGTGCGCAGCTTCATCATGCGCGCCGGCGGCAGCATCGCCCTGCGCTTCACGGACGACCGGCACGGCGCCGAGTTCCGCCGCTTCCAGACCATCGTCAGCCTGCCGGACCGCTTCGCGGTGGACAGCATGGGCGACGACGCGACGAGCGACGGCGCATCGCAACGCGACGAGGATCCGGCGATCGACCGGGCATGACGGGATGTCGATGATGCAAGCAGGAATTCTGGTGGCCGTGTGCGCGCTGATCGCCGTGGCGGCGATCGTGGCGGCTGTGGTGCTGCGCGGCCAACTCGTGCAGGCGCGCGACGCCGCGCGCGGCTTGGCCGCCGAGCGCGATGCGGCGCTGGCGCGTGCCGACGCGCTCGAC
>NZ_JAAGPF010000221.1 GCF_017104645.1 Burkholderia sp. Ac-20379 | reverse complement strand
CGCGTCCGGGCCGTCGGCCGGCGCGCAAGCGGCGCCCGCCAACCCGGCCCAGGCCGCGCGGCAGGCCGTCAACAAGGCGATCCGCAAGGAGAGCGTCGAGGTCTATCGCGATGCCGTCGACGCGCGCGTCGAGAGCGCGCTGGTCACGCCCGCGCCGTTCGTCGAACGGCTCGTGCATTTCTGGGCCAACCATTTCGCGGTGTCGGTCGACAAGGGCCAGGTGGCCGGGCTGGCCGGCGCGTTCGAGCTGGAGGCGATCCGCCCGCACGTGCTGGGCCGCTTCGAGGACATGCTGGTGGCGGCCGAACAGCACCCGGCCATGCAACTGTTCCTCGACCAGACGCGCTCGGTCGGCCCCGACAGCCGCGCCGCGCTGCGCGCCGAGGCGCGCGACCCGGCCCGCAAGCGCGGCCTCAACGAGAACCTCGCGCGCGAGATCATGGAGCTGCACACGCTCGGCGCGCGCAGCGGCTATACGCAGGCCGACGTGACGGAATTCGCGCGTGCGCTGACCGGCTGGAGCGTGGCCGGCTATCGCGGCCCGCAGCCGAACGACGCGCCGCCCGGCGCGTTCGTGTTCCGCCCCGCGCTGCACGAGCCGGGCGTACGCACCGTTCTGGGGCGCCGCTACGATCAGGATGGCGAAGCACAGGCGCGCGCCGTGCTGCAGGATCTCGCCCGCGCGCCGGCCACCGGCCGCCATCTCGCGCTCCAACTGGCGCGCCATTTCGTGGCCGACGATCCGCCGCCGGCGCTGACCGAGCGCATCGCGCGCGCCTTCGAGCAGAGCGGCGGCGATCTGCCCACCGTCTATCGCGCGCTGATCGATTCGCCCGAGGCGTGGTCGAGCGCCAACGCCAAGTTCAAGACGCCGTGGGACTGGACGGTTTCGTCGCTGCGCGGGCTCGGCTGGACCACGCTCGGCAACCTGAAGGCCGCACCGTTGCTGACGCAACTGGGTCAACCGGTCTGGCGGCCCGGCTCGCCGGCCGGCTACGACGACATCGCCGCGAGCTGGGCCGCGCCCGACGCGCTGGTGCGGCGCGTCGAGGTCGCGCAGCGGCTCGCGGCGCGCACCGGCGACCGTGTCGACCCGCGCGCGCTAGGCGCCACCCTGTTCGCCGGCACGCTCGGCGACGCCACCTCCACCGCGGTATCGCGCGCCGAAAGCACCACCACCGCGCTCGCGCTGCTGCTCGTGTCGCCCGATTTCCAGCGGAGATAAGCATGTCCAGTTCACGCCGCCGATTCCTCGCCACCCTCGCCGCCAGCGCCGGCGCCCTGCTGGTCGCGCCGCGGATTGCATTTGCCAGCGTGGCCACCGAGCGCCGCTTCGTGTTCGTGATCCAGCGCGGCGCGGCCGACGGGCTCACGATCCTGTCGCCGTACGCCGATCCCGATTACGCGCGGCTGCGCGGCGAGCTGGCGGTCGATCCGTCGAAATCGACGCATCTGAACGGCACGTTCGCGCTGCACCCGTCGCTCGCGCAAACCGCGCGCATGTATCAGGACGGCCAGGCGCTGTTCGTCCACGCGATCGCTTCGCCCTATCGCGACCGCTCGCATTTCGACGGCCAGAACGTGCTGGAGACGGGCGGCCTCGCGCCGTATCAGGTCAAGGACGGCTGGCTCAACCGCCTCGTGGCGATGCTGCCGGCCACGCGCGAGAACGCCATCGCGCTCGCGCCCACCGTGCCGGCCGCGCTGCGCGGCGCGGCGCGCGTCACGTCGTACGCGCCATCGGGCCTGCCCGGTGCGCCCGACGATCTGCTCGCGCGTGTGTCGGCGCTCTACGAACGCGACGCGCAACTCGGGCCGCTGTGGGCCTCGGCGATGGAAGCGCGCGGCCTGGCCCACGACGCCGGCGCGCGGCAGGATCCGGCCAGCGTCGGCAAGCTTGCCGCGAGCTTCCTCGCGCGCGACGACGGCCCGCGCATCGCGATGATCGAAACGGGTGGCTGGGATACGCACAGCGCGCAGAACCCGCGGCTGACGAACGTGCTGAAGGGGCTGGACGCGATGCTGGCCTCGCTGCGCGACGGCCTCGGGCCGGTCTGGAACGACACCACCGTGGTGGTCGCCACCGAGTTCGGCCGCACCGCCGCCGCCAACGGCACGGGCGGCACCGATCACGGCCAGGGCTCGGTCGCGATGCTGCTCGGCGGCGCCGTGCGCGGCGGGCGCGTGATCGCCGACTGGCCCGGCCTGCGCAACGCCGACCTTTACGAAGGTCGCGACCTGAAACCCACCGCCTCGCTCGACGCGCTGATCGCGGGCGCGGCGGCCGAAACGCTGCGGCTCGATCCGCAACGCACCGGCGCGGCGCTGTTCGACCGCGCCGCGTCGCGGCAACCGATGACGGGCCTCGTGCGCACCTGACGCGCGACCCGCCGCCGAGCCGGCCGGAACGCCGGCATTTTCACCACGACATCGATAACAGTCCTTGGGAGGACAGAACATGAACAACCGATCGACATCGCGCGCCGCCCTGGCCGCCTGCGCCTGCGCGGCGCTGCTCTCCGCCTGTGTGGTCGCTCCGGCGCGGCCGCCGCGCCCCGCCCCGGTCGTCGAGGTGGTGCCCGCCGCGCCCGCGCCCGGCTATCACTGGGTGAAGGGCCATTACCGCTGGGAAGCGAACCACTGGGCATGGATTCCGGGGCACTGGGTGGCGGCTTACTGACACGGCGTTTCCCGGTGATGCGGCCGGCCCCGTCGCGACATGACGGCGGCCGGCCGCGCTACCGATCTTCCGGCGCGATCGCCTGAATCGGCGCGCTGAAGCGCGCATGCGCGGCCGGATCGACCGGCCGATGCTTGACCGTGGCGCTGGCCGGATCGTTGCCGAGAAAGTTGCCGCCCTTCCAGTCGCGCGACGGGCGCACCGGCCGCTTTTCGAATCCGCCGCCACAATTCGGACAGACGTTGTGCAGCACGCGATCGACGCACGACACGCAGAACGTGCATTCGTAGCTGCAGATGCGGGCGTCGCGCGAATCGGGCGCGAGCGCGACGTTGCAGTGCTCGCAACTGGGGCGGATTTCAAGCATGGCGGATGGCCTCGATCGAACAGAACGATGCCATCCTAACGAATCGCCCCATCCCCCAAAAGCACGAAACCTGACCGGCATGGAAAAAAATCTGCCACCATGCCGGCATCGTCATCTCGGCTCGTCACCGCTCATGCAGAACGCACCGGCTCCGAATCGCGCGGGCTTGTCGCGCATCTTCCTCGTGCTGCCGCCGCGCGTGCATATCCTCGATCTGGCCGGCCCGTTGCAGGTGTTCGGCACGCTGCCCGAGCTCGGCATCGCGCCGGTCGAGGTGCGCTGCGTCGGGCCGCAGAGCGAGTTGAAAAGCTATCAGGGCTTGGCGCTGGCCGCGGTCCAGCCGCTGCCGGTGCGCCTGCGGCGCGGCGATCTGATCGTCGTGATCGGCGCGAAGTTCGCGTTCGACGCTGCGCCCACCCCCGCGCAGCGGCAGATCGTCGACTGGCTGCGCAACGAGGTCGCGCCGCGGCTCGGCGACATCGGGCTGGCCAGCGTCTGCACCGGCGCGTTCCTGCTGGGCGCGGCCGGGCTGCTCGACCACCGGCCCTGCACCACCCATCACCACCACCTCGACCGCCTCCAGCAGCGCCATCCCCGCGCGCGCGTGCTGCCGAACCGGATGCTCGTCGATGCGGGCGACGTTTGCACGTCGGCGGGCGTGTCGGCCGGCATCGACCTCGCGCTGCATCTGATCGCGCGGCACTTCGGCGCCGCCGCGGCCGTGCGCGTGGCGCGCGAGAACGTCGTGCCGTTCCGCAGGATGCGCCGCGATCCCGAGCTCGATCCGCCGCTGCGCCACCGCGATCACGGCAACGCGCTGGTGCACGCCGTGCAGGATTTCCTGAGCGACCGCCCCGATTGCACGCTGTCCTACGACGAACTGGCCGCCCGCTTCGCCGTCAGCTATCGCCATCTCGCGCGCATCTTTCTTCAGGAGTGCGGCATGACGCTCAAGCAATATCAGCAGCAACTGCGGCTCTCGCTCGCGCGCAGCCTGCTCAAGGGCGGCGACGCGCCGGTCGAGCGCATCGCCGAGCTGTGCGGCTTCGGCAGCGTGCAGGCGTTCCGCAGCGCGTGGCGGCAGGAGGAAACGCTGCCGCCGTCGCAATGGCGGGCCAGCGCCGCGCGCGCGCCGGACGCGCCGCCGATGCAGTAGCGCAGGCCGGCCGGTAGAATCGTCCGGCCCGGCGCAGGGCGGCGGAGCCTCGGGCTCGAACGGATGCCGCCGCGCCTTTCATGCGGCTTTCCCGGAGATGCCCATGCCTCGCGTCCGCCATACCGTCTGCGCCCTCGCCCTTGCACTTCCTTTATCCGGCCTCGCCCACGCCGACGTCGTCGATGCCTGGAACACGATCGCCACACCCGCGCCGCCCGCGCTGCACCCGGTGACGATCGCCGATCCCGCCCACACCGCGTTGCTGCTGCTCGACTTCGACGTCGGCACCTGCAACCTGAACGAGCGCCCCGATTGCGTGGCCTCGCTGCCGGCCGTCGCCGGCCTGTTGACCGAGGCGCGCGCGGCGAAGCTGATGACGGTCTACAGCCTCACCAGCACCGGTTCGCTCGCCGGCGTGCCGCCCGCGATCGCGGCCAGGGGCGACGAGACGGTCGTGCGCTCGGGCGTCGACAAGTTCCTGAACACCGATCTCGAAGCCGCGCTGAAGGCCCGCGGCATTCAGACCGTGATCGTCACCGGCACGGTGGCGCACGGCGCGGTGCTGTACACGGCGAGCGAGGCCGCGTTGCGCGGTTTCAAGGTGATCGTGCCCACCGACGGCATGTCGAGCAAGGAATCGTTCGGCGAGTTGTCGGCCGCCTGGGTGCTCGCCAATGCGCCGGCCGGCGTCGGCAGGAACGTCACGCTGACGCGGGCGGGAATGATCGGGTTTCCGAAGCAATGAGCGCCGCCGCCCTACTCGGGTTTACACCGCCTGCCGCCCGCGCCGCTTTTCTGCCATAAAGCTGCCGGCCAGCCCGTGAATTCCGGAGCGAACGTCGTCCGGACGCGCTGGCAGCGAGACGACAGAAAGGAAAGAATCATGCGGCGGATGCCTTCGCTGATAGCGTTGCGTTTTTTCGAGGAGACCGCACATCACCTGAGCTTCAACCGCGCCGCGGCGTCGCTGTGCGTGACCCAGGGCGCCGTGAGCCGGCAGATCCGCCTGCTCGAGGACAGCGTGGGCGCGCAGTTGTTCGAGCGCGATCACAAGGGCGTCAAGCTGAGCGCGGCCGGCTTGCTGCTGTTGCCGTTCATCGAACAGGCGTTCGACACCATCGAACGCGGCCTCCTGGAGATCACCGCCGTGCAGCCGGGCCGCAAGCGCCGGCTGACCGTCTCGCTGCCGCCGACGTTCGCCACCCAGTGGTTCTCGCCGCGCCTCGGTACGTTGTCCGAAGCGCTGCCCGAAGTCGATCTGTCGATCCGCACCGAACCCACCGACGATTGCCACTGCCATATCCGCTTCGGCCGCGCCCCGCGCGCCGACATGCAATCGGAACGCCTGATGCTGGAACGCCATACGCTGGTGGGCGCGCCGCGCTACGCGGGCACGCCGCTCGATGCGCTGTTCGGCAAGGTGCCGTCGCTGCACGTGCTGCACGAAGGCCGCCGCCTGACGCTGTGGGCGGACTGGTGCGCGCAGGCCGGCGTGCCGCTCGCGCGCACCGGCGACGGCATCGAGTTCTCGACGCTCGAACAGGCGATCCACGCCGCGCGCAAGGGCGCGGGGCTGGCAGTGGTCGATCTCGGCATGATCGAGGAGGAACTGGCCGAAGGCAGCCTCGTGCCGCTCTCGCCGGTGGAGGCGACCGGGCCGTTCGGCTATTGGCTCGACATCGCGCCGGCCAAGCTCGGCGACGAGCTGGTGGTGGCGTTCGTGGCGTGGCTGCGCGCGCAGGCGGCGCTGCATTCCTGAGCGCGAGCGCGCGCACGCACGAAACCCGCGCGGCGGATCACGATCCGCCACGCGGGTTTTTTCATTCAAGCCGATACGGAAACCTGAATGTTTCCGCCGCGCCCGCTCAGTGGCCGCCCGACGCCTCGTCGAGCGTCAGGTGCTTGGTTTCGGGCGCCCACGCGATCGACACGATCATCCCCACCAGCAGCACGCCGGCCAGCGCGAACATCGTCACGTGGAAGCCGAGCGTGGCGATGCCCACCGGCAGCAGGAACGTGCCGATCGCCGAGCCGAGCCGGCTGCACGCGATCGCCAGGCCCACGCCGCAGGCGCGCACCTCGGTCGGGAAGCACTCCGGCGGGAACACGCCCACCAGGTTGCTGAACGCCGACATGGTCAGCGTGAACACGCCGAACGCCACGATCATCCACAACGCCGCCGAATGCGGCAGCACGGCCAGCGCCACCAGCGACGCGCAACACACGGCGAACGAGCCGATCAGGAAGCCGCGCCGCGACATGCGGATCGTCAGCCAGATGCCGATCACCGCACCGAGCACGAGGAAGCCGTTCAGCAGCAGATCCGCGCCGAAGCCTTCGGACAGGCCGATCGTCTTCAGGATGGTCGGCAGGAACGTGTAGATCGCGAAGTACGGAATCACGAGGCAGACGAAGAACGCGCAGTTGAACACGGTGCGGCGGATCATGTCCGGGCGGAACAGCCGCGCATAGCCCTGGCTGGCGTGCGGCGCGTCGCTGCCGTCGAGCACCACGTGGGCGCCGAAATGCTTCGCGACGATCGCGCGCGCCTCGGCGGCGCGGCCCTTGCCGAGCAGCCAGCGCGGCGATTCGGGCGTGCCGAGCCGTGCGATCAGGACCACGAACGCCGGCAGCGCGGCCGAGGCCAGCAGCCAGCGCCAGGCGCCGGGCGAGGCTTCGCCGTAGTACAGGCCAAGCACGTTGGCCACCACGTAGCCCACCGTCCAGATCACGCTGAACGAGCCGAGCAGCGCGCCGCGATGCTTGCGCGGCGAGAATTCGGCGAGGATCGCGTGGCCCACCGTGAAGTCGCCGCCCATGCCGATGCCGATCACGATGCGCAGCAGCGCGAGTTCGGCCGGCGAGGTCACGAAGAATTGCGCGGCCGACGCCAGCACGATGATCACGAAGCTGGTCAGGAAGATCTTCTGGCGGCCCATGCGGTCGGACAGCCAGCCGAAGATCAGGCTGCCCAGGAAGATGCCGATCAGCGCCGAGCTGCCGATCACGCCCATCCAGAACGCGTCGAGCGGCATCTGCTTGCCGAGCGCCGCGAGCGCGTAGCCGATCGTGCCGAGCGTGTAGCCCTCGGTGAAATGCGCGCCGAACGTGAGCCCGGCGATCTTGACGTGGAAGCCGTTGAGCGGCACGTCGTCGAGCCGCACTTCCCGCTGCGGCGTGACGGCGGCGCGCGCCAGCGGCGCCGCGCCGGGCACCGCGCCCGTTTGCACATTGACTTGATTCAAGCTGCCTCCGACATTGTTGTGGTTGTGTGCTGCCCGCCCCGCCCGCGCGATGCGCAACGGGCGGCCGCGCCCCGAGGCACGGCCGCCCGCCGGCGGTTCATCGGCCGAGTCCGGCCATCATCAGATACTTCAGTTCGACGTACTCGTCGAGGCCGTACTTCGAGCCCTCGCGGCCGAGGCCCGATTGCTTGACGCCGCCGAACGGCGCCACCTCGGTCGAGATGATCCCGTCGTTGATGCCGACCATGCCGCTTTCGAGCGCGGCCGACACGCGCCAGGCGCGGCCCAGGTCGCGCGTGTAGAAATACGCGGACAACCCGAACGGCGTGTCGTTGGCCGCGGCGATCGCTTCGTCCTCCGTGGCGAACCGGAAGCAGGCGGCCACCGGGCCGAAGGTTTCCTCCTCGGCGATCAGCGCGTCGGCAGCCACGTCGGCCAGCACCGTGGGCTCGTAGAACGTGCCGCCGAGCGCGTGGCGCCGGCCGCCCGTCAGCACCCGCGCGCCGTGGCCGGTGGCGTCGGCCACATGGCGCTCGACCTTGCCGAGCGCGGCCGCGTTGATCAGCGGGCCCTGATCGACCTCGCCCGCCAGCGCGTTGCCCACCCGCAGCTTGCGCACGGCGTCGGCCAGCTTCGCGGTGAACGCGTCGTACACGCCGTCCTGCACCAGGAAGCGGTTCACGCACACGCAGGTCTGCCCGGTGTTGCGGAATTTCGAGGCCATCGCGCCTTCCACGGCGGCATCGAGATCGGCGTCGTCGAACACGATGAACGGCGCGTTGCCGCCCAGCTCCAGCGACAGCTTCTTGAGCGTCTCGGCCGATTGTTGCGCGAGCAACTTGCCGACCCGCGTCGAGCCGGTGAACGACAGCTTGCGCACCACCGGCGAGGCCGTCAGCGCGCCGCCGATCGCCACCGCGTCGCCCGACACCACGTTGAACACGCCGGCCGGAATCCCGGCGCGCTCGGCCAGCACCGCCAGCGCGAACGCCGACAGCGGGGTTTCCTCGGACGGCTTCAGCACCATCGTGCAGCCCGCCGCCAGCGCCGGGCCGGCCTTGCGCGTGATCATCGCGAGCGGGAAATTCCACGGCGTGATGGCCGCCACCACGCCCACCGGCTCCTTGGTCACGACGATCTGCGAGTTCGGCTTCGGGCTCGGGATCACGTCGCCGTACATGCGCTTCGCTTCCTCGGCGAACCACTCGAAGAAGCTGGCCGCGTAGCCCACCTCGCCCTTCGCCTCGGCGAGCGGCTTGCCCTGCTCGCGCGTCAGCAGCTCGGCCAGCGCATCGCGGTGTTCGAGCATCAGCTCGCCCCAGCGCTTGACGCGCGCGCCGCGTTCCTTCGCCGTCAGCGCGCGCCAGGCCGGCCACGCGCGTTCGGCGGCGGCGATCGCCTGCCGCGTTTCCGGCTCGCCGCCGCGCGCGACCTGCGCGATCGTTTCGCCCGTCGCCGGGTTCAGCACCGCGTAGGTCGCCTCGCCCGGCGCCGCTTCATGCCATTCGCCACCGATGTAATGGCCGCGCTTCAGAAATTCGCTCATCGTTCAGATTCCTAATGAAGGGAGGGCGCGCGCCTCAGGCGGCTTCCGGCACCGGCGGGAAATCGCCGGCGAATTCGCCCTGCGCCGGACGCGATTCGCGTGCGATGCGGCGGCCCGCCGTGTAATCGTTGATCAGATCGCACGGCGTGTAGTTGCGTTCGAGCTCGAACAGCTCGTCGGCGTCGAGCCTGGTGTCGAGCGCGGCCAGCGCGCTGTCGAACTGCGCCACCGAATCGGCGCCCACCAGCATGCTCGACACGCCGGGGCGGCTCAGCACCCAGGCCTGCGCGATCTGCGCCGGCGCCACGCCGCGGCGGCGCGCCACCGCGGCCACCGATTGCGCCACGGCCAGCGAGGCCGGATCGCCGTACATCTGCGCCGTGAAGAAATCGGTCTGGTTGCGCGTGGATTGCGCGTCGCAGGTCAGCAGGCCGCGCGCGAGCGGGCTGAACACCGACACGCCCACGCCCTGATCCTGGCAATACGGCACCATCTCGCGCTCTTCCTCGCGGTAGGCGAGGTTCAGTTGCAGCTGCATGTTGATCGGCTTGTTCCAGCCGTTGCGCTCGCAGGCCTGCATGATCTTCGCGAACTGCCACGTATACATGGTCGACACGCCGATATAGCGCGCCTTGCCCGCGCGCACGATGTCGTGCATCGCACTCATGGTTTCCTCGACGGGCGTGTTCACGTCGAAGAAATGCAGCATGTAGATGTCGACGTAATCCATGTCGAGGCGCTTCAGCGAGCCGTCGATGCCGTCGAAGATGTGCTTGCGCGAATGGCCGCCCGCGTTCGGGTAGGCGCCCATGTCGTAGCCCACCTTGGTGGTCACGACGATTTCCTCGCGGCGCGCCGTGCGCTTCAGGATCCGGCCCACCACTTCCTCGCCCACGCCGGTCGAGTAGAAATCGGCCAGATCGATGAAGTTCACGCCGGCGTCGAGCGCGCGGCGCACGATCGGCTCGCTCTGCGCCTCATCGAAAATCCACGGCTTCCATTGCGGCGTGCCCATGTTCATCGTGCCGAGGCACAGGCGGGAGACCTTCAGGCCGGACTGGCCGAGGCGGACGTATTCCATGTTTCCTCCAGGGGCGGCCCGGTACGGCCGCGTGCTGTCTGTTTGTCTTGATCTTGATACGGGGTGCGTACGAACCGGCAGGCGCTCAGCCCTGCTTCGGCGTATAGAACGGGTTCGACACGGCGCGCGCGGCGGCGAACACCGTGTCGCGGTTCGGCAGGCCCTCCATCGCCGCGACGATCGCGTTGCGGCACGCGCGGTAGTTGTTCTCGAACACGGCGTCGAGATCGTCGGTTTGCGGGTTCACCCAGTTCGCCGTCACCACCACCCAGTCGTTTTCGGCTTCGGGCGGCAGCGTGCCCTGCTCCAGCGCCTCGGCCACGGCCTTGGCGATGCCGGCCTGCGACGCGCCCCAGGTGGCGTTGCCGTGGAAATCGCCGGCGATCTGCGCCTTGTTCACATAGAGCGTGAGCGGCTTGGTCGGCACGCCCGGCTGCGCGATCACGACGAACGGCGCGTGGCCGGCCGACGGCGTGGCCAGCGCGGTCGAGAACGCCTGGCCGGCCGGGCCTTCGCGCGGGCCGATCAGCACGTTGATGTGCGCCAGGTTCACGCCGGGGCCTTCGAAGCCTTCGCCGATATAGAGCGATTTGCGGGAGGGTGCGGTCATTGCGGTGTCTCGTCGGTCAGGATTGGGTGCGGCGATTATCGGCAGCGCCCTCGCCGCGCATGAAGCGATGTTTCCTGATCGGCGGCTATGAGCCAGCGTCATATCCGGGGGACTACCGATGGCCTGGCGGCGACGGCCGCGGCAGCGCGCCCGCCAGCCCGCTTCGGGTATAGTCCGGCTACATCAAACCCGCGCCGCACCGGCGGCTCACACGACCATGCGCACGATTGTCAGGCTTTGGAAAGCCAACAAGGGATTCATCGCCTTTCTGCTGTTGATGGTGGTTTTCCGCAGCGCGGTGGCCGACTGGAACGTGGTGCCGAGCGGCTCGATGCTGCCGACCATCCGGATCGGCGATCGCATCCTGGTCGACAAGCTGGCCTACGACGTGCGCGTGCCGTTCACGCATATCCGCCTCGCGCATCTGCACGATCCGCAGCGCGGCGACATCGTCACGATCGATTCGGCGGCCGCGCACGAGCTGCTCGTCAAGCGCCTGATCGGCCTGCCCGGCGACACCATCGCGATGCGCGACAACGTGCTGATCGTCAACGGCAAGCCCGCCAGCTACCGTCCGGTGGGCGCGAACCTGCTGCGCAGCGACGCCAGTTCGCCCGGCGAATATCTGGCCGAGCAGATCGGCGGCCCCGCGCACACGGTGCGGCTCTCGCCCGACGCGCCGAGCCCGCGCGATTCGTTCGCGCCGATCGTCGTGCCGCCCGGCGAATACCTGATGCTCGGCGACAATCGCGACAACAGCGCCGATTCGCGCTACTTCGGCTTCTTCCCGCGCGACGAGATCATGGGCCGCGCGCGCCGCGTGGCGTTCTCGCTCGATCCTTCGCGCGACTATCTGCCCCGCTTCGACCGCTTCGGCCGCAAGCTCGATGCGCCGCTGGGCTGAATCGCCCGTCTGAATCGCAACCCGGCGCGCGCGGGCCGGATCGCCGCGCCGCCGTTCTTTCCGCCTCCCGTTCATGCGACTTCCGATACGTTCCGCCGCCGCTGCCGCCGCGCTGCTCGCGGCCAGCCTCTCGCTGTTCCTGCCCGCCGCCGCGCGGGCCGACGATGACGACACCGCGCCCGCGCGCCACTGGCACGATCGGATCGCCAACGCCAAGGACGCCCCCTGCCGCTCGAACGCGGCATGCGCGGCGGCCGGCGTGGTGGCGCTCTCGAAGGGCCGCTTCGCCGAAGCGGACAAGCTCGCCGATACCGAACTGATGCTGGCCGTGGCCGATTTCATGATGGCCGACACGCCCGCGCGCCGCGACACCGGCGTGGCGCGCATCGCGATGGCCTTCGTGCATCGCGGCGACATCGACGCGCAACAGCAGCGCTTCGTCGCCGCGCGCGCCTGGTATCGCATCGCGCTCGATCAGCGCTGGCGCCGCCGAGGCGCGGAGCGGGGGAGCACAAGCGTGAAATCCACACACCATAGAGAAATGCGTATGTGC
>NZ_JAAGPF010000220.1 GCF_017104645.1 Burkholderia sp. Ac-20379 | reverse complement strand
CCTCCCGCTCCCGGTGGCACCCGCGATCGGCGCAACCGGCGCGGACGGCGGCGGCCGGTCGACCGAACCGCCGGGCGGCAACGACAGCCCGTCGCTCTCGCGCGCGCGCCGGAACGCGAACGCCAGCGGAATCCGGGCCGAGCTCATGGCCTGACGCATCACCACGCCGGTTTCGGCGGGGCCGACGAACAGCAGGCCGTCGTCGGCCAGGCGCGCGTCGAGCGCACGCATCGCGCGCTCCTGCGAACTGCGGTCGAAATAGATCAGCACGTTGCGGCAAAAAATGAAGTCGTAGCGCTCGTCGCCGAGGCTGCCCGGTTCGAGCAGGTTGGCGCGGCGGAACTGCACGCAGGCGCGAATCCGCTCGTCGAGCCGCCAGCCGTCGGCGATCGGCTCGAAATGGCGCGCGCGGAAATCGAGCGCATGGCCGCGAAACGAATTGCGGCCGTATTCGCCGCGCTGCGCATGGGCGATCGCGCGGGCGCTGATGTCGAGCGCGTCGATCCGCAGCCGGGCCGGATCGATGCCGGCATCGACCAGCGCCATCGCCGCCGAATACGGCTCCTCGCCGGTCGAACACGGCGCGCTCAGCACGCGCACCGGCTGCAACGGCTCGGCGCGCTGCCGTTCGAGCGCCTGCGCCGCCAGCGCGACGAACGCCTCGCGCTCGCGGAAGAACCAGGTTTCGGGCACCACGCACTGCTCGATCAGCGCGCGCTGTTCGTCGGCCGAGCCGAGCAGCAGGTTCCAGTACGCGTCGAGATCGGCGTCCGACAGGTTGCGCGCGCGCTGCGCGACCAGCAGCGCATCGGTTTCCGCGCCGCCGAGCATCGCGCCGATCCGTTCGGCCAGCGCGCGCGCCACGAAATCGGCGCCGAGCGAATCGGGATCGATGCCCGTCTCGCGCAGCAGCCAGGCGTGGAAGCGCAACTCGAGGGGGTTGATCATCCGCGTTCTCCAGGCGCGCCGTGCCACGGCGCATCGGCCTCGGCGGCGGCCGCGAACAGCAGCGCGCGCGCCTCGGCGCCGAGCAGGTGCCGCACCGAGACCCACTGCACCACGCCGTCGGCATGATCGATCACCGGGCCGAGCCAGCGCGCATGCGGCGTGTCGATGCCGCCGTCGCGGAACGCCGCGCGCTCGAAGCGCAGGGTTTGCGTGGCGTGCTCGACGATCAGCCCGAGCAGACGCTCGCCGCCGGCGGCGGCCGGCTCGGCGTCGCCGTCGAGCGGCATGCGCACGCGCACCACCACCAGCCGCGTCGAGCGCAGTTGCGCCGACGGGCGGCCGAGCGCGAGCTGCGACACGTCGATCACCGGCAGCGGCTCGCCGCGATGGATCAGCACCCCGGCCACCCAGGCCGGCGCGCCGGGAATCGCCTTGGTGTCGGCGAGCGGCAGCACTTCGGCGACGTCGTTGACGTCGAGCGCATAGCGTGCGCCATCGAGTTCGAACAGCAGGAACAGCATCGCGTGGCGGGCCTCGGCGCTCACGCCTCGACCTTGAAGCGCGACACGCTGGTGCGCAGGCCGTTGGCCACGAGCGTCAGGTCGTCGATCGCCTGCGACGACTGGCGCAGCGACTCGGCCGTCTGCTGCGCCGCCTCGGACAGTTGCGACAGCGCCTGCGTGATCTGCTCGGCCCCGCTCGCCTGGGTCTGCATGCCCTCGTTGACGAGCACGAAGCGCGGCGCGAGCGTCTGCACCTCGTTGATGATCTGCGAGAGCTGCGAGCCGACCTGCTGCACGTCGAGCATGCCGCGCCGCACTTCCTCGGAGAACTTGTCCATGCCCATCACGCCGGCCGACACCGCCGACTGGATTTCCTTGACCGTCTGCTCGATGTCGTAGGTGGCCACGGCCGTCTGGTCGGCGAGGCGGCGGATTTCGGTGGCGACCACCGCGAAGCCGCGGCCGTATTCGCCGGCCTTCTCGGCCTCGATCGCCGCGTTCAGCGACAGCAGGTTGGTCTGGTCGGCGACCTTGGTGATGGTGGCCACCACCTGGTTGATGTTGAGCGCCTTCTCGTTGAGGATCGCGAGCTTGGCGTTGACCGAGCCGGCCGCGTCCATCACGCTGCGCATGGTTTCGCCCATCTGCGTGAGGCCGGCCTGGCTCATGCCGGCCAGCGAGGCCGACTGCTCGGCCACCGACGACACTTCGTTCATGGTGTGCAGCAGATCGCGCGAGGTGGCGAAGATCTCGCGCGAGGTCGCGCCGATCTCGGTGGTGGTGGCGGCCGTTTCGTTGGCGGTGGCCTGCTGCTCGCGCGAGGTGGCGGCGATCTCGGCCACCGAGGTGGTGACCTGCAGCGACGATTTCTGCGCCTGCGCCACCAGCCCGGTCAGCTCGTCGGCCATCCGGTTGAAGCCCGTCTCGATCATGCCGAACTCGTCGCGGCGGCGCAGGTTCAGCCGCTGCGTCAGGTCGCCCGTGCGCATCACGTCGTGCACGCCCACCAGCTCGAACATCGGGCGCATCACCGCGCGGTACAGCAGCCAGCCGAGCACCAGCGACGTGAGCAGCACGATCGTCACCACCGTCGCCAGCGTGATCTGCGTGCTCGCCACCGATTCGCGGATCAGTTGCGCCGAGCGGTCGGCGAACGTGCGGTTCTCGGTCACCAGCACGTTGGCGCTGCGGATCACGTCCTCCCACACCGGCGTGACGCGCCCGTAGGCGGCCACCGCGTCGGCGTGCGTGCCGCCGCGCGCCTTCTGCACGGCGTCGGCCAGCAGCGGCAGGTAGCGCTCGTACACGGCGCGGAACGACGCGAAGCGGGCGCGGTCGTCTTCGCGGAACGTCGATTTCTGGTACGACAGCGACAGTTTCTCGAACGCGTCGAGCATGTCCGGGATGCGGTCGAGATCGCGGTGCGCGGTGGCCACGTCCGGATCGACGAAGATCGCGCGCTGCATCGCCGTGTACGACTCGTTCGCGGCGGCGCGCAGCGAGGTGGCCAGGTACACGCCCGGCAGCGAATCGCGCTCGATGTTGACTGTCTCTTCGTCGATCAGGCGCAGCTTCGTGTAGGAGAAGCCGGCCATCACCAGCATCAGCACGAACAGCACGCCGAAGCTGAGCAGGATCCGGTTGCCGAGCGTGATGCGCGTGCCGGCGGACGGGGAGTGAGTCTCGGTGCTTGCGCTAGGCGACACGTTGGCCATGTTTTCGATGTGGGTTGTCAGCAGATACGTTCAGGAGACGGCGCGGCCCGGGCGGCCCGGCTGCGGCCGCCGCGCCGGGACGGCGCGAGCCAGCACGAGTGTACTTTCTTTATCGCCCGCGAAACAGCCCGGGCCGGCCCGCGTGGCGGCGGCGCAGCGCCCGGCGGGGCGGCCGTTCGGAGAGGGGGACGGATACGTTCGAGGGGGACGCGCCGGGCCGGCGCGGGACCCGGCCCGGCAGGCGCGTCAGGATGCCGTGCGCACCTTCGGCAGCGCCAGCCCGGTCATGAAACCGCGCGGCGTGTAGCGCATCAGGATCTCGCCGCGATGCTTGGTGGCGGTGGCGCGCACGAACGCCAGGCCGAGCCCGAAACCGCCGCGCTGGGTGCCCGGCCCGTGCGTGAGCCGCACGAACGATTCGGTCGCGCTCGCGCGCAGTTCGGGCGCGATGCCTTCGCCCTCGTCCTCCACGCCCACCAGCCAGGCGTCGCCGTCGTCGGCGATCAGGCAGCGCACCTCGCCGCCGGGCGGGCCGTATTTGAGCGCGTTGTCGATCAGGTTGGCGACGGCGCGCGTGAGCATCATGCGGTCGCCGATGCACAGGCATTCGATCTCGGGCACGCAGGCGCTGATCCGGCTGCCGGTGTTGCCGGCCTTTTCCCAGAGCTGATCGGCCGCGTCGAGCAGCACCTCGTTGAGGCTGACGATCTCGGTCAGCAGCTTGCCCGACTGCGCGCGCGTGAGCTGGATGAAGCCGTCGGCCAACGCCAGCGCGCGGCGCGCATGCATCTCGATGCGCTCGAACAGCAGCGGCACCTCGCCGTGCGTGGCGCGGTAGGTGTCGAGCAGCGAGAGGATCGAGCTTTGCGGCGCGCGCATGTCGTGCGACAGGAAATCGAGCACCTCGTCGCGCTGGCGCAGCATGCGATACGAGTTCGAGTGGTAGCGGATCCGCGCGATCAGTTCGATCGGATCGGGCAGCTTGACGAGGTAATCGTTTGCGCCGGCGAGGAACGATTCGCGCTTGGCCACCGGATCGTCGTTGATCGACAGCACGATGATCGGCACCTGCGCCGTGGACGTATCGGAGCGCCAGGTCCGCACCAGGTCCAGCCCGTCGATATCGGGCATCACCAGATCCTGCAGGATCACGGTCGGCCGCACCGCCCGGGCCATCTCGAGCGCCGCGTGCGCATCGACGCAGACATGCAGCGCGATGTCCGTCTCGGCAGCCAGCAGGCGGCGCATCACCTCGCCGACGAACGCCTGATCGTCGACGAGCAGCACCGCAATACCCGACTCCTGCGAATCGTCGTGGTCCGTATCTGTAGTTCCGTTCATTGCATCCCGTGTGCATTCCCATCTCGCCCGGAGACACCCTCTCGGCGCGACGCCGGGCGGCCGTCCTCTCTTCCCTGGCCCACTCCTGGGAGTGAATCATGGGAATTAAACGGCATTGTTTCTTATTGGGAAATATAAGCTAATGATTTTAAATGATTTTTATGACTTTAGCTTGTTTGGGCGAGGATCCCGGCATGCGATATGCAACGTGCGGCTCCCGCCGGGCGGCCGGCACCGACGAAAAACAGCCGCGCCGGGCATTCGCCACGGCGCGGCTGCGGGTGCGCGCCCGCGGGCGCGGCGGGGAATCAGGACGGCTTGCGGATCACCATCAGACGCAGTTCGGTCATGTCCTCGATCGCGTAGCGCACGCCCTCGCGGCCCAGGCCCGAATCCTTGACGCCGCCGTACGGCATGTTGTCGACGCGGAACGACGGGATGTCGTTGATCACCACGCCGCCCACGTCCAGCTCGTCCCAGGCGCGATGCGCGTGCGACAGCGAATCGGTGAACACGCCGGCCTGCAGGCCGAAATCGCTGTCGTTGACGCGTTCGAGCGCCTCGTCGAACCGCTCGAACGGCTCGAGCAGCGCCACCGGCCCGAACGCCTCCTTGCGGTACAGATCCTGATCGCGGCCCACCTGTTCGAGCAGCGTCGCCTCGAACATCGCGCCGTCCACCTTGCCGCCCGCGACGATCTTCGCGCCGGCCTTGACCGCCGCGTCCATCCAGCCGGCCAGCCGGCGCGCTTCCGATTCGGAGATCATCGGGCCGACAAACGTATCCGGCTGCTTCGGGTCGCCCATCTTCAGCGCCCGCGTCTTTGCCACGAGCTTCTCGCGCAGCGCGTCGTACAGGCTCGCGTGCACGAGAATGCGCTGCACGCCGATGCAGCTCTGCCCCGATTGGTAGAACGCGCCGAAGATCAGCCGGTCCACCACGTAGTCGAGCCGCTCGCCCTGGTCGGCGTCGACGATCGCCGCCGCGTTGCCGCCCAGCTCCAGCACCACCTTCTTCTTGCCGGCCTTCTTTTTCAGATCCCAGCCCACCGCCGGCGAGCCGGTGAACGACAGCAGCTTGAAGCGCTCGTCGGTGGTGAACAGATCCGCGCCGTCGCGGTGCGCGGGCAGGATCGAGAACGCGCCCTTCGGCAGATCGGTTTCGGCCAGCACCTCGCCGATGATCAGCGCGCCGATCGGCGTGCGGCTCGCCGGCTTCAGCACGAACGGGCAGCCGGCCGCGATGGCCGGCGCGACCTTGTGCGCGGCCAGGTTGAGCGGGAAGTTGAACGGCGAGATGAACGAGCACGGCCCGATCGGCACGCGCTTCGTGTAGCCCGAATAGCCTTGCGCGCGCTTCGAGATTTCGAGCTCGACGATCTCGCCGCCGATCCGCACCGATTCCTCGGCCGCCACGCGGAACGTGTCGATCAGGCGCGTGACCTCGCCCTTCGAATCGTTGATCGGCTTGCCGGCCTCGATGCAGAGCGCATCGGCCAGCTCGTCGAAGCGCTCGCGAAAGCGCGCGACGCAGTGATCGAGCACGGCCTGGCGGCGAAACGCCGGCCACGCCGCGAGCGGCTTGTGCGCCTCGACGGCGGCCGCGATGGCCGCGTCGATCGCCTTCGCGTCGGCCAGCGCCACGCGCGTGGCGACCTTGCCGCTGTATTTGTCGGTGACTTCGAGATCCGTGTTGGCATGCACGGCCTCGTTCGCGAGGTAATACGGATAGGATTCCTTCAGCATGGCGACGCCTCCGGCGGGTTCGTTCGAGCAGGGTTCGGGATCGATACGGCGCGCCGCAGCGCGCCGCGAGTTCACAGCTGCGCGGACAGGCGCGGAATCTCGCGATTCAGGATGCGTTCGTTGTCCGAATAGTCGATCGGCACGTCGACCAGATGCACGCCCGGCGTGGCGAAGCACTGCTCGAGCAGCGGCCCGAGCGCTTCGGCGGATTCCGCGCGATGGCCCTGCGCGCCGTAGCTTTTCGCGTAGGCGACGAAATCGGGGTTGTCGAGCGTCATCGCGTAATCGGGGAAGTTCATGTTCTCCTGCTTCCAGCGGATCATGCCGAACGCATCGTCGCGCAGCACCAGCACCACCAGGTCGAGCTTCATGCGCACGGCCGTTTCCAGCTCCTGCGAATTCATCATGAAGCCGCCGTCGCCGCAGATCGCCACCACCTTGCGCTCGGGGTGCACGATCTTGGTGGCGATCGCCGAAGGAAGGCCCGCGCCCATCGAGGCCAGCGCGTTGTCGAGCAGCAGCGAGTTCGGCTCGTGGGCGCGCCAGTAGCGCGCGAACCAGATCTTGTACATGCCGTTGTCGAGGCAGGCGATGCCGTCGTCGGGCAGCGCGCGGTACAGATCGTTGACCACGCGCACCGGGTGCAGCGGGAAGCGCGGATCGTCCTCGCCCTTCTTCAGGTGCGCGTCGAAGCGTTCCTTGATCAGCATGAAGCGCGAGAAATCCCAGTGTTCCTTCTGCGACAGCGCTTCCTTCATCTGCCACACGGCGTTGGCGATGTCGCCCACCACCTCGATCTGCGGGAAATAGACGGGATCGACCTGCGCGCCGAGGAAGTTCACATGGATCACGGTTTTATCGCCGCTGCGCATGAAGAACGGCGGCTTCTCGATCACGTCGTGGCCGACGTTGATGATGCAGTCGGCATGATCGATCGCGCGGTGCACGAAATCGCCGTCGGACAGCGTGGCGTTGCCGAGCCAGAGCGGGTGCGTCTCGTCGATCACGCCCTTGCCCATCTGAGTGGTGAAGAACGGAATGCCGGTGGCGTCCACGAATTCGCGCAGCATCCGCGCGCTGGTCTTGCGGTTGCCGCCCGCGCCGATCATCAGCAGCGGATGGCGCGCCTGGTGGATCGCCTGCACGGCGCGCGCCACGGCCTTCTCCTCGGCCACCGGGCGGCGGCTGTAGCTGGCCGGAATCGGCTTGCCGTCGCCTTCCTCGTGCGCGATGTCCTCGGGCAGCTCGAGGTGGGTGGCGCCGGGGCGCTCGTCCTCGGCGCGCCGGAACGCCTCGCGCACCGCCGACGGGATATGGCCGATCGAGACGATCTGGCGCGTCAGCTTGGTCAGCGGCTGCATCATGTCGACCACGTCGACGATCTGGAAATGGCCCTGCTTGCTGCTCTTGATCGGCTTCTGGCCGGTGATCATCAGCATCGGCATGCCGCCGAGCTGCGCGTAGGCGGCGGCGGTCACGAGGTTGGTCGCGCCGGGGCCGAGCGTGGACAGGCACACGCCGGCCTTGCCGGTCAGCCGGCCGTAGGTGGCGGCCATGAACCCGGCGGCCTGCTCGTGGCGCGTGAGCACCAGCTTGATCCGCGAATGGCGGATCGATTCGAGCAGATCGAGGTTTTCCTCGCCGGGAATGCCGAACACGTATTCGACGCCTTCCGCTTCCAGCGACTTGACGAACAGATCGGATGCTTTCATGGGGACTCTCGGTGGATGCCGCGCGGCCGGTTTCCGGCGCGCGGCGTGGCAAACGCCCGCGACGGCCTACGGCGCGGACGGCTCAAACCCTTCGGACGACCAAATGCAAAAGCATGCCGCCGGGGCCCGTGAAGGCACGCGCGGCGGCGAGCGACGAAAACGATTGTAGGAGATCGGACGCGCCGCTGCAGTGAACGCGGCGGGCGTCAAAGAAAGGATTTCGTCAGGATGACGGAGGGAAAAATGGTGGCGGGCGGTGGCGGACGGTGGCGAGCGAGCGGCCCAGCCTCACCACTTGCAGGGGCCGCCGCCGTCCGGAAACGCAGCCAGATCGTCGACGAACGCAAACGTGCGGCGCGGCGAGAATTTCGTGTAGGTCATCGAACTGACGATCGCGCCCTGGCTGTCCATCACGTACTCGCCCGTTACCTTGCCGCCGACGATCTCGACCCAGGTGCTGACGACTTCATACGGCCTGTCCGGCGCCATTTCGGTGGCCTGCTCCGATTTCAGCACGATCGGGATCACCTGTTTCGCGCCCTTGTAGCGCACGTAGCCGCCGGACCAGTTCGAGTCCGAATCGGAGAACATGCGGAATTCGAAGCGGATCGGCGAAGCGCCGTCGCCGCTCTTGAAACAGCGCAGATCCTGCTCGACCTTGGCGTGCGCGGCGCCGGTACAGAAGGCGGCCAGCAGGCCGGCGACGAGGGCGGTTCGTTTCATGGTTGTCGTGGTTCGTGGATCCGTGAATGCCTGAAGGCGGCCGGCGCGAGCACGCCGCATACCCGCCGGCGCCGCATCCAGCCTTCGCCCGATTCATTCGAGCGCGTAGCGCGCCGCCACTTCCTGCTGGTCGAGTTCGCGTTCGAGCAGGTGCAGCAGCTCGTCGTGAATCTCGCCGGCTCGATGCATGCGCAACATTTCGGCGCGGCCGGCCGACACGGCCGCCAGCACCACGTCGTAGTGCGCGTGGATGTCGTTCACCGGGAACGCCGGCTCGTGCTCGAAACGCTCGGCCATCGACACGCGGTACGCATATTGTTCGAGCAGGCGCGGGTGGATCACCTGGCCGTCGGCGTCGTGCGCGAGCGGCTCGACCGCCTTCAACTGCGCGCGGCTCACGCGCGCCCAGGCCTGCGGCTCGGTCAGATGGTGCGCGTTCGGCGCGTGGCCGTCGCGCGGCGCGACGAGCCGGATCAGCGGGCCGATCGTGGTGCCCTGCAGCAGCACCGTCACGAGGATCACCGCAAATGCCGCGACCAGGATCATGTCGCGGCCCGGCATCGCCTCCGGCAGCGACAAGGCGATCGCCAGCGTGACCACGCCGCGCATGCCGGCCCAGCTCATCACGGCGGCCGCGCGCCAATCGGCGCGCAGGCTGCCGCGGCCGAGCCAGCGGCGCGGCAGCTTGAGGAATTCCACCGCGAAGATCCAGATGAAGCGCGAGCCGATCACGGCGGCCAGCACGGCCACCATCATCGGCATCATGGTCGAGAACACCTGCTCGAAGCCGCCGAGGCGCACCATCACGCCGCGCAGCGACAGGCCGATCAGCACGAACACGAGCGCCTCGAGCAGGAACACCATCACCTGCCAGAACGCGGTGGCGCGCACCCGCACGGTGGCGGTGAACACCTCGTGCTGATGCCAGCCGAGCATCATGCCCATCGTGACGGTGGCGATCACGCCCGACACTTCCAGCGTTTCGCCGGCGATGTAGCTGACCCAGCCGCCGAGCACCACCGAGGTCACGATCAGGTAATCGTCGGACAACAGCTTGATGAAGCGCGTCAGCGCCCAGCCGATGATGAAGCCCACCGCCACGCCGCCCACGCCCAGTTCGGCGAAGCTCACCACGGCGTGCTCGAAGCTGAACGCGCCGGTCAGCGCGGCGGCCACCGCGAAGCGGAACAGCACGAGGCCGGCGGCGTCGTTGAGCAGGCTCTCGCCTTCGAGCAGCACCATCAGCCGGCGCGGCAGCGCCACGCGTTCGAGCACCGCCTTGGCCGCCACCGCGTCGGGCGGCGAGACGATCGCGCCGAGCGCGAAACAGGCGGCCCACGGCAGCGACGGCACCGCCCAGTGCACCGCCAGCCCCACCGCCAGCGTGGTGAACACCACCGCGCCGATCGCCAGCATCATGATCCCGCCGAGGTTGCGCTTGAACTCCTCCCACACCGAGAAGTAGGCGCCGTCCACCAGCAGCGGCGGCAGGAACACGATCAGCACCAGATCGGGATCGAGGTTGATCGGCGGCAGGCCCGGCACGAACGCGATGCCTGCGCCGCCCACCAGCAGCGCGGCGGCCGGCGGCAGCTTCAACCGCTTCGCGGCGAGCTCCAGCACGACGATCGCGGCGAAGGACAGCAGGATCAGCTTGAAAACCGCTACGGGAGACATGAAATCGCCTTCTCGTTGGAGGAAATACGGATGATGAACAGGTGCGCGCACCGGGTTCGAACGGTCGCGCGATTAGACCACGCGCTTTTACTCGGCGTCGAGCCTGCGGCCCCGCCGCGCCGATATTGCTGCGCAGTGCCAAGGATAGGCGAGTGCGGGAATCGATGCGCTTAGCGGGGAGCGGGCGGCGGAACCGGCCCGGCGAAACCGCCCGGCGGCGCCGTTCAGCGCGGCGGCCCGCCGGATCGGCCCGACCGCCGCGCGATGTCTCCGCCCGATGCGCCCGCTCAGTGCGGCGGCGTCCACGCCCCCGCCCAGTGCGCGAAACAGGTCACGAGATAGAGCGCCAGCCCGATCATGCCGCCCACCACGGTGCCGTTGATGCGGATGCTCTGCAGATCCTTGCCGATGTTCAGCTCGACCTGACGCGACATCTCCCCGCTATCCCAATTCTTGACCGTATCGCTGATATGGCGCGTCAGGAACGCGGCGAACTCGGGCGCCATCTCGGCGGCGGCCTTCTCGACGTGCTCGTTCATCGATTCGCGCAGCGCCGGGCTTTCGGCCAGCCGCGCGCCGAGCCAGCCGCCGAGCGCGGCCGCCTGGCGGTGCAGCAGCGAATCCTCGCGTGCGAGATCGGCCTTGAGCCAGCCGCGCAGTTGCGTCCAGAGGTCGGCCACGTAGCCGTTGAACGCCTCGCCGTCGCGCAGGTAGCGCTTCAGCTCGTCGCCCTTCTCGACAAAGACGGGATCGTGCTTGAGGCGCTCCACCAGCCGCTCGGCGGCCGCGTCGAAGCCGCGGCGCAGCCGGTGGTCGGGATCCTCGCCGATCTGCACGAGCAGCCGCGTGACCGCGTTGGCGATCAGCTCCGCGCCGTGCTCGCCGATCCAGGCGGTGGGCATCACGCGCTCCATCTTCGGATATTCGCCCTTGAGCCAATCGACGATGTAGGAAGCGATCGCGGCGCGGTGATCGGGCTCGTGCAGCAGCGCGACGAACTGCGCGATGCCGTCGTCGAGCAGTTGCTGATGGCGGCCGTCGCGCGTGAGCGTGTCGAGGATCGCCCCCGTCGCGCGCGACAGGTCGATCTTGTCGAACACGGCGCGCAGCGCGTCCTTGATGAAGCGCTGGATGCGCGCGTCGTCGGTCATGTCGAGCGCGAAGCCGATCAGCTTGACCGCGTAGCCGCCCAGCACGGCGGTGTTGGCCGGCGCCGCCAGCCACTGCGCAAGCCGCGCGGCCGGATCGTGACGCCGGATCAGCGCGACGATCGAAGCCGGATCGAGAAAGCGCTCGTGCACGAACAGCGCGAGATTGTCGGCGATGCGCGCCTGGTTGCGCGGCACGATCTCGGTATGGCGCGAGACGATCGGGATCGGCACGCGCCGGAACAGCGCGGCCACCGCGAACCAGTCGGCCAGCGCGCCGACCATCGCGGCCTCGGCCACGGCCTTCACGCCGTCCACCCAGATGCCGCCCGGAAAGAACAGCGTGACGACGAACACGGTCGTCACGCCGATCAGCAGCGCCAGCGCGCGCCGCTTGCTGGCTCTCAGTTCGGCTGCCTTGTCGCGCATCGTTGCGGTGTGCCTCGTCGGGTCGGGTGCGCCCGCGGCGGGGCGCGGGATGGAGAAAGTTGAGCGGGCTGCCGGGTGCGGCGGCTTCCGGCGCCATGCCGCATGGCGGCGACTCGGCGGCTCGGCGGCCGTTGCGAGCCGCTCGATGGTACACCGGCTCGATGACGCGGGCGCTTCGCGCCCGGGCAGCGGTCGAAGCCCGCCCGGCCGCCCCCACCCTCGCCCGCGCAAGCCGGTTGCCGCATCGAAAGCGCCACCGTAGAATCGTTGCGCACACGACGCCCGGCGTGCCGTCCACCGCTTCGCCCGCCGGCGCGCCCCTTGCTCCCCCCGCTTTCGAAGGAGTCCGCAGCGTGCCGGCCCTA
>NZ_JAAGPF010000019.1 GCF_017104645.1 Burkholderia sp. Ac-20379 | reverse complement strand
CGCCGTGCCGCGCGCGGACCGGCCGGCCGCCGCGCTGCAACGCGGCCTGCGCGACGCGCTGCACGCGCTGGTCGGTATCCGGCTGTCGCTGAACCCGGCGTTGATGCAGCCGCTGCCGCCACCGCCGCCCCGCTCCTGACCGACACCATGCAGAACACCAGAACGCAATCATGATCGGCGAAATCGACATCTTCGGCGTGTTCGTCCCGGCACCGCTGGTGCTGATGCTGATCGCCTATCTCATCAACATCGCCGTGCGCGCGCTGCTCACGCGCACCGGCATCTACCGCTTCGTCTGGCACCGGTCGATCTTCGATCTCGGCATTTATGTCTTCATCCTGGCCGGCGTCGTGATCGCCTCCCACCATTTCGTGGCTACCTAACGTGAACGTGAAAAGAACCTGGTTTTCCGCGGGGCAGATCCTGCTGACGCTGATCGTCGTCGTGATCGCGGTCGTCGTGCTCTGGCGCATCGTCGACTACTACATGTTTTCGCCGTGGACGCGCGACGGGCACGTGCGCGCCGACGTGATCCAGGTCGCGCCGGACGTCTCGGGCCTGATCACCGACGTGCGCGTGGCCGACAACCAGGCCGTCAAGCAGGGGCAGGTGCTGTTCGTGATCGACCGCGCCCGCTACGAACTGGCGGTGCGGCTCGCCGAGGCGACCCTCGAACAGCGGCGCGCCACGCTGGCCCAGGCCCGGCGCGAATACGCGCGCAACCTGAAGCTCGGCAACCTGGTGGCGAGCGAGCAACTGGAAGAGAGCCGCACGCGCGTCGATCAGGGCGACGCGGCCGTGGCCGATGCGCAGGTCAACGTCGATACCGCGCGGCTGAACCTGCATCGCACCACCATCGTCAGCCCCGTCGACGGTTATCTGAACGACCGTGCGCCGCGTGTCGGCGAATACGTGCCGGCCGGGCGCGCGGTGTTGTCGGTGGTCGATCAGCACTCGTTCCGGGTGGATGGCTACTTCGAGGAAACCAAGCTGAGCGGCATTCATATCGGCCAGCCGGTCGATATCCGCGTGATGGGCGAGCCGCGGCCGCTGCGCGGGCACGTGCAGAGCATCGTCGCCGCCATCGAGGATCGCGACCGCTCGCAGAGCGCGAACCTGCTGCCGAACGTCAATCCGGCGTTCAGTTGGGTGCGGCTGGCGCAGCGGATTCCGGTGCGCGTCTCGCTCGACGAGGTGCCGGACGATTTCCGCATGATCGCGGGGCGCACGGCCACGGTGGCGATGGTGTCGCCGGATGCGAAGCGGGATCGGAATGCGGCTTCGGCGGGGGCGGCTTCGGGTGCTTCGGGTGCTTCGGGTGCTTCGGGTGCTTCGGGTGCTTCGGGTGCTTCGGGTGCTTCGGGTGCTTCGGGTGCTTCGGGTGCTTCGGGTGCTTCGGGTGCTTCGGGTGCTTCGGCAGGCATCGTACCGGCCTCGGGTGCGGCATCCGCCGCCAACGGAGCCTCCCGATGAGCACGCGAGCCTATCGCCGCGCGGTCGCGCTCACGCCGCTCGCGGTGGCCGCGTTGGCGCTGGCCGCCTGCACGACCGTCGGTCCGAACTATCGGGTGCCCAAACAGGCGCTCGTCAACGCGCCGCTGGCCGATGCCCCGCTCGATGGCGCAGGCGACGGCAGTTCGCTCGTCTCGCACGGCGACGTGCCCGTGAAATGGTGGCGGCTCTACGACGACCGGGTGCTGGACGGCCTCGTCGAGCAGGCGCTGCAATCGAACACGAACCTGCGCGTCGCCGCGGCGAACCTCGCCCGGGCGCGCGCCACGCAGGCCGAGGCGAACGCGCAAGGCGGCTTTTCTGGCGGCTTCGAAGGCGCCGCCCAGCGCGCTCAGGAATCGGCCGAGCAATATCTGCTGACCGAAAAGCTGCCGGTGGTCAACGAAGGCGCGTTCAACATCAACGTCTCGTACGAGTTCGACCTGTTCGGCAAGCTGCGCCGCGGCGTCGAGGCCGCGCGCGCCGACACGGACGCCGTCAAGGCAGCGGGCGATCTCGCCCGCATCACCGTGGTGGCCGACGTCGTGCGCGCCTACGTCGAATCGTGTTCGGCCGGCGAGGAGCTCGACATCGCCCGGCGCTCGCTCGATCTGCAGCAGCAGCGCGTAACGCTGTCGAAGCGGCTGCGCGACGCCGGACGCGGCAGCCAGACGGCCGTGACGCAAGGCACCACCCAGGTGCGCACGCTGGCCGCCGACATTCCGCGCTTCGAAGGCCGCCGCAAGGTCGCGCAATATCAGTTGGCGGCGCTGCTGGCCCGCTCGCCGGACAGCCTGCCGGCCGCCGCATTGACCTGCAAGACGCTGCCGCAACTGAAACAGCCGATCCCGGTCGGCAACGGCGCAGCCCTGCTGCGCCGCCGTCCCGACGTACGCGAGGCGGAACGCAAGCTGGCCGGCGCCACGGCACGCATCGGCGTGGCGATCGGCGCGATGTATCCGACGATCAGCCTCGGCGCGTCGGTCGGCACGACGGGGATTTTCGGGGATCTGCTCGGCCCGACCACGAACCGCTGGTCGTTCGGCCCGCTGATCAACTGGACGTTCCCGGCCAACGGGCAACGCGCCCGCGTGCAGGAAGCCGAAGCGGCAACCGGCGGTGCGCTCGCGCAATTCGATGGCGTCGTGCTGAACGCATTGCGCGAAACGCAATCGAGCCTCGCCACCTACGCCGCCGACACGCAGCGCGCCGATGCACTGCGCACCGCGTATCAATCGGCGCGCGATTCGGCCGACGAAACGCACCGGCTGTATGCCGTGGGGCGCGAGTCGTTCCTGTCCGATCTCGATGCGACACGCACGCTGACCAGCGTGCGCGCGCAGGTTGCCGCCGCGGAAGGTGTGGTGGCGGCCGATCAGGTGAGACTGTTCCTGGCGCTCGGCGGAGGATGGGAAAACGACGCGGCGAATCAGCCCGGAACGCCGCCGGCGCCGGCAAGCGGCACCGCCGCGCCTGCCGCGTCAGCCAGGCAATGAAGCGAGACGGGCGCGCCATGCCTGACGGCGCGCCCGATTGGATGTTCTACAGCAGCTTCTCGATACGCCGCGACAATTCGATTTCATTGCTCACGCCGAGCTTGCGCATTGCATTGCGCTTCTGCGCACTGATGGTTTTGTGGCTTCGATGCGTGGCGTGAGAGATCTGCTTGATCGTCAAGCCTTCGGACCACATGCGCACCACCTCCAACTCGCGCGTGCTGAGCGTTTGCACCGAGGCGCGCGGCCGGCTGTCGAGCATCGCTTCATGGCGCTCCCGCAAATAGCGCTGCATCGCGATGTCGAAGTGCGTATCGCCATCGCCCAGCTTGCGCACGACGTCGGCCAGCTCGATGAACGCCTCGTCACCCTTGTACAGAAACCCGGCGATGCCACCGTGGTCCACCGCCCGCGCGACGATTTCAAATTGCTCGTATGCCGACGTGACCAGTAACTTCAGACGCGGGTGCACGGCACGGAGATGTTCGATCAGGGCCAAACCGTCGGCACCCACCGCTTCGCCCAACTGGTAATCGAAGATCAGGACGTCGCATGCGATTTCATCGAGCGCGGCGAAGAGTTGCGCCACCGAACTCACGCACGCGATCGTCTCGATACTGCCAGCCTGGTCGAGCAATGACCTGATGCCGATCAGCGTGATCGGATGCGCATCGGCAGCCACTACACGAATCGATCCATCGCACGCTTCGGCATCGGTGAGGGCATCGCTGTCGTAAGTCATGGATTGTGCTTCGCGAACTGGAAGGAAGTCAGCGCGCTGTCAGTCGAACCTGATAGTTCAACAGAGACACGGCGTTGGCAGGCATGTCTCGTGACACGGGAGCGTGAGCACGAGCCGCTGCGTCCTGTCGTGCCAGTTCGTTGCGAATGGCACGCAGGGTATCGTCATTCCGCCAATCGTCGCTCACGAACACGCGCGGAGCCGGAGACGGTTGGCGATGCGCAACGACGCGCACGCGTGCCGGTGTCTGCTTCTTCGGCGCCAGCGTTTGATGCGCCGTGCGCACGGGATGCGGGCGATGAACACTGCGCTTGACCGACCTCGCCACGGCCTCCCCGACATGCTTTGCCGGCACGACCGTTGCGGCGCGCATGATGTGCCGAACCGATGCCGCGCGAACCATCGGCCGCGCAGAGGCAGCGACGGCGAGCCGCGGCGCCGCCTGTTTCGGCGCGCGACGTATGTCCGCCAGGAATGCCGGTCCGGATTGAGCGCCGATTCGCCCATCGAACCATGGCATCGGATGTTTCACCGCGCTATCGACGCGCATGAAGCGCAATACCGAAACCAGGGCGAACGCGCCGATCAGGATCGCGCAGCACGCCAGCGCGACCGCCCGCAATGGCCGGCGAACAGGTTGCGACACGATCACCATCCAGGCATTGTTGTCGGTTCCGAACGCCGACGCGGCGATCGTCCGCCCCACCGCTCCGTCGAACTTGCGCCACCGTTCCGACATGTACGCGCTCCGAGGGCCTACCGGCCGTCGGCCGCTCGATCTGAAATTGCCGAGCAGCTTGCCCCGGAACGTGCCGTAGGGAGGCGGCAGATAGCCGGCGACAGGCGGCGACACGACAAAGCGGGACAGCGATACGAGCACAGCCGACGACATGATTTGCTCCTCCTTATCTCAAGCGGCAATACCGGCCCCATCGCCAAGCGGCGGCGATTCGCATCAGGCCACCACACCATCGCGCAACCAGCGCATCAGCACGCCGGCCGATGCGTAGCCCTGCAACGTCGCGGCATACCCTTCGAACCGGTAAGCGATTTCGTTGACGCGGTTGTTGTAGTAGTCGTTCTCCGCGATCAGCACATCGAGCAGCGAACGCTTGCCAAGGTGGTACCACTGATCGTAGAACGCCTGGCGCACCCGATCCGACTCCAACGATAGCGCGCGATACTGCTCCGCCTGTGCGGCATAGGTGCGCGCATTTTGATCTGCCGCACGCAGTTGATATTCGAGATCGAGGCGCGTCTGGTCGACTTGACGATGGCTTGCGATGGCGCGATACGACGCGGCTTCTCTCATGGCGGTGGAGGCCCCGCCGTTGAAGGCGCTCCAGGTCAGCGTCAACATCGTCTGCCAAGGCATGCGCCGGCCCAATGCGTCGCGCCCGGTATTGGCGCTGACCACCCAATCGAGCTGCGGTTTGGTGGAAGCCTTGACGGCGTCGCGGTTCAGATCGGCGGCGTTCGCCTCGGCGCGCGCCTGAAGCAATATCGGATTCTCGTCCAGCGACGACATCAGCGCGGCGAGCGGCTGCGGACGCAACGGCCAAGCGGCAGCGACCGGAACCGGCACCGGCCGCTCGCCAACCAATTTGCGCAAATTCAATTCGGCGTCGCGGAACTTGGACTGTGCCGAATCGCGGCTCGCCATCGCTTGCAGCAGCCGTGCCTTGGCCTGCGTCAACTCGCTGCCGCGCCCGCGATCCACGGCAACGATCGATTCGAGCATGGCGACGAGACGCGACATGCGGTCGACGAACCGTTGACTCAGCACGGTCATGTTGCGCTGCTTGCCGAGCTCGACGAGCGTGCTCGCCACCTGGTATGCCGAATTCTCGATCTGTGCGACATAGTGTTCCTGCGTCGCCACCGCCGACTCGCGGCGGCTGCCAATCAGCTTGTTGGTGCGTCCCCAGTCGAACAGCATGGTACGGAGGTTCACGCCGACGGAATTGCCGGCATCGTACGCACTGCCCGCATTCGCGCCGAACTGCGCGGTGCGCGTCTGCCCTGTCAATTGCAATTGCGGCCAGCGCGAGCCCTTTACCTGATCGACATCGGACTGCGCGGCCTGATATTCGGCATACATTCGCTGCACGGTCGGGTTCACGTCGACGGCGGCTTCGGTGGCCGCGTAAAGCGCACTGCGCAGCTCGGCTTCGGTGACGGGGTCGACGTCGATATCGATATCGACATCGAGCGCGGCATCCGCCGGATCGCCGGGTTGCGGCAGCGCAGTTGAGGGCGGGCAGCGCCGTATCGCATCGCCGGCGATACCCGACGCCGGCGTCGCTGCCTCATGACAGATCGAGGCTTCGCCATGCCGGGCCGGCAGTGCGAGCAACACGGCCGCCATCATCGCGAAGCCGTGCCGGCGAACGATGCGCGGGCAATCATGCAGGTTCATTTCAGCGCTCCCGGAAAGCCTCGCGGGCCTTGAAAATGGGTTTCAGCAAGTAATCGAGAATGGATTTCTCGCCGGTCCGAATATCGACCGTCGCCTGCATCCCGGGCAAAATCGGCAGAGCCTTGCCGCCGGCATCGAGCGTCGTTGCGTCCGTCTCGATCATCAACCGGTAGTAGTTCGCATCGGGACGCCCGGTGGCGGCCTTCTGCTCGTCGCGCAGGGTGTCCGGGCCGATACTGACAACGTGCCCGTCGATCCCGCCATAGATGCCGAAGTCGTAGGCCGACAGCTTCACGAGCGCCGGCAGGCCAACCCGCAGGAACGCCACGTCCGATGGCTTGATCCGCGCCTCGACCAGCAGCCGGCCATCGAGCGGCGCGATCTCCATGATGTGTTCGCCGGATTGCACGACGCCACCGGCCGTATGCATCCGGATGTTCTTCACGATGCCGTTCATCGGCGCCACGACTTCGGTACGCGCGAGCACGCCGGCGCGCCCGGCCAGCACCTCGATGGTCTGCGCCAGTTCGGATTCGCGTCGCAGCAACTCGTCGTTCGCATCGGAACGGAAGCGGTTCTCCACATCGGCGATCTGCGAATCGATGTCGGTTTCCTGGCGCCGCATCCGCAGAATCTCGACTTCGGAGATCAACCCCTTGGCCGACAGCGGCTCCGACATCGCGATCTCGCGGCGCACCAGCGCCTGGCTCTTCTTCAGCGCGGCAACGCGTTGATCGACCGCCTGCCGTTGTGTGCGATAGGCGTCCCGCTCCTGAGCGACGACCTGCGGCTCGCGCATGACCTCCTCGGGAAACACGAGCGGCCGGCCGGATACTTCCGCCTTGAGACGGGCGATGCCAGCCTTCAGGTCGACCGCCTTGGCGCGCAATTCCCGATAGCTCGATTCGGCCGATGTCGGATCGATCTTCGCAAGCGGTTGCCCCTTTTCGACCTCCTGCCCTTCGTGCACCAGCACATCGCGAACGATGCCGCTCTCCAGCACTTGAATGACCTGCTCCCGACTCGGCGAC
The DNA here is from genome assembly GCF_017104645.1 of Burkholderia sp. Ac-20379. GTDB lineage: Bacteria > Pseudomonadota > Gammaproteobacteria > Burkholderiales > Burkholderiaceae > Burkholderia. The sequence goes on along the minus strand of NZ_JAAGPF010000019.1, from coordinate 39,255 downwards.
ACGATGGTGGCTTCGCCACGCGTGACTTCTTCGACGCGCGCGAAATGGGCCCAGACCAGGCCGAGCATCAGCACCGCGGCGATCAGATACAGCACGGCCTGCGCGCCGGCCGACGAGCGAACCAGCATGGCCTCGCGCAGATCGCTCATGAATACTGAATCGGCCGCGGCGAGGCGGGGTTCGGTTGCGCTTCGGCGCGAACGGAAGAATGGATTTCGCATGATCACGCCTCCTTGTGCGTCGCGGCTTCCGCTTGGGACGCGTGCCCGCGCGACGGTACCGGCCGCACGGGTGCGGCGGGCTCGCCGGTGTGCCTGGAAACCGGGTTGCCCGACAGGGCGGCCAGGACGCGCTCCTTCGGGCCATCGGCGACGATCCGGCCCTGGTCGACGATCACGAGCCGATCGACCAACGGCAATAGCGACATGCGGTGCGTCACGACGACCAGCGTCTGACCTGCGGACGCCGTCCGCAGATGTCCAATGAATTGCTGCTCGGTTTGTGTATCCATCGCGCTGGTTGGCTCATCGAGCAGCAACGTTCGCGGACGGTTGACGAGACTGCGCGCGAGGGCCACGAGCTGCCGCTGGCCACCCGACAACGCGCCACCGTGCTCGCCGACCTGCAGATTGATGCCGAGCGGATGCGTGGCCACCAGTGCATCCAGCCCGGTCACGCGCAATACGTACAACAGCTCCTCGGGGGTGGCGCCTGGGCGGCCGATCGTCAGGTTCTCGCGCAGCGAGCCGTAGAAGAGCCGGCTGTCCTGCCCGACATAGCCGAACGTCGCGCGCCAGTCGGCAGGCGAGATCTGGCCCGCATCGAGGCCGTCGGCAAACAGCTTGCCCGAGGTCGGCTGGTACAGGCGCGCGATCATCCGCAGCAACGTGGATTTGCCGCTGCCGACGCGCCCGAGTATCGCCACGCGCTCACCGGCCTTGATGTCGATCGACACGTCATGCAACACGGCAGGATTCGACTGCTCGAGCTGCGCGGGATACGCGAACGCCACCTTGTCGAGCTTCACCTGTCCACTCAACGATGGGCTGCCGAGATACGCCTGATTCGTGTCGTGATCCACCGGCATCGCCATCAGTTCGTTCAGCGAGCGCAGCGCCGCACGCGCCTGTTGAAAGCGCAGCGCAAGGCCCATCACCTGGCTGAGCGGCGCGGTAATGCGCCCGGCGAGCATCACCGAGCCGATCAGCGCCCCCTGCGTCAACTGGCCTTCTCCGATCAGATAGACGCCGCAAACGACCAGCACGACTGTCTGGATCTGCTGCAGGAACGTGACGACGCAGGTCGCGGTGCTGGACAACTGGCGCGACCGCATCGCCGTCTCGGCCGTTTTTGCACTGCAATGATCCCAGCGATGGCGCATCGTGCCTTCGCCGCCTACCGCCTTCAGCGTCTCCAGCCCCTCGATCGATTCGATCAGCACGCCTTGTTTGAGCGACCCTTCGCGCAGGTTCTCGCGCATCACGCGCGCGAGCGGCCACTGCACGATCGCACCGATGCCGACGATCAGCGGAATCATCAGCAATGGAACCCAGCCGAGCGGCCCGCCCACCGAGAAGATAACCGCGACGAACAGCAGCACGAACGGCAGATCCGATAGTGCGGACAAGGTGGCCGAGGTCGCGAAATCGCGCAACGATTCGAATTCGCGCAGACGATTGGCAAACGATCCTGCCGATGCGGGCCGCTGCTCCATCCGGATCGACATGGTTTGCCTGAACAGCAGGCTGCCGAGCACGAGATCCGCTTTCTTGCCCGCCATGTCGAGCACATGCGCACGAACGTGGCGAGACACGCCTTCCATCGTCATCGCGATCATCACGCCGATCGCAAGCGACCACAGCGTCACATAGGCTTGCGTCGGCACCACGCGGTCGTACACGTTCATCGTGAAAAACACGCTCGCGAGCCCAAGCACATTGATCAGCAGGGCGCCAAGCGCCGCACTCGAGTAATAACGACGGTACGACCAAAGCGTACGCAGCAGCCAATGGCCGGCCGGCTCGGGCGCCGGCTCGCCGGCGCGATTGTCGGCGCGCGCAGCCGGCTTCACGAATACGACGTAACCGGAATAGGTTTTCTCGATCTCCGACGCGTCGTATTCGACCGGCGTCACCCCCACTTCAGGAATCACAATCCGGTAACGAAGCACGTCGTCATCGCGTTGCGCGCCATCGCAGCGCCCCAGCAGCACGGCGGCTCGGCCATCGCGCAGGAACAGCAGCGCCGGCATCAATGCATCGGGTAACTGCGACAGTTTTCGCGTCAACAAGCGCGCCGAAAATCCGGCGCTCGTCAGCGCTTCGACCGCGTGCGACGGCAGGAGGCGCTCTTGCATCGCCAGCCCTTGCGTGAGCACGCTGTGGCTAAGGGACATTCGATGATGCGCACACATCCACGCGAGTGCGTCGAGCAAACTATCGCTCGTGATCGTGGTCGGAGCCGGGATGGCTTCGGCGGATTCCGATGTCGTCGAATCGGGTGTCGTTTCTGCCTGCATGATTGAATACTTGTTGGCGAACCGGAAAGCAAGATCCAATTCGTATGGATAACGAATCGATTTGTTGATGAATCCAATTTCGATTCGTGCCGAACAGCCTGTCTTCGCTCACGACGTGAGCGATCGACATTCAGCGTGTTGGACAGTAGAAGCACATCGCGAGGCTGGCGGCCCGCCTTGCGATGCGCAGGATTGAGCCGTCACGCTCGAAACGCCCGACGGCTCATCAAGGATGGCAATCGTCCGATTGCGACTATTGTTCGATATGGATTTCGACTCGGCGGTTCAGCGCACGCCCTTCTTCTGTCTTGTTAGATGCGACCGGCTCGGCCGAGCCGGCGCCTTGAGCGGAGAACGATTGCGCATTCAATCCCGCGTCTTGCAAATAGCTCACAACCGATTGCGCCCGAGCCACGGACAACTTGAGGTTGTGGGCCGGCATGCCAGTCGAATCGGTGTGACCCACCACGGTCACGCGATTGAACGCGTTTCCACGATTGATCTCGACAAAGCGACTGAGCCGCGCACGCGCGTCCGGCAGCAGCATGGCGCTGTCGAACGCAAAGTTTGCACCGCCCTGCAGCAGCACCTGGCGCTTCACGACCGGCTTAGGGGGCTGCGGCTGCGGCTGCGGCTGCGGTTGAGGCCGGAGCTGCGGTTGAGGTTGCGGTACCTGGCGAGAAACCGGAGCGGGCTTCGGTACGCCGCAGATAAAGGTCAGCGCGCGAGGATCCAGTTTGGGTTCGTTGTCTGCGACGCGGTCGATTGCTTGCAATACCGTGATGCCCTGGTTGGCGCAGAAATCCTGCGCGGCCGATTCGCATTGCCGGGTACTGGACAGCAACCCTTCACACGTCACACGAAATGCCGCGCCTGGTTTATTTGGCAGATTGACTGCGCGAATGCTGTAAGTCGGCCCGGATTGCGTTGTGCAGGCACCAAACAAGATGCTTGTGGCCGCAATGACGCCACCACAGAGAAAAGTGGAAATTTTCATGACTTGAATGACCCGCCAGAGCGGGTAAGGAAAATTAGCGAATGGAGTAAAAGCGGAATGAGTGAGGAGGCGCCGTGCCGGGAACGCGCACCGCCTGCGCCGCTCATCGAGCGGCGCGCGGCAAGGCGCAAGCAACGCGCCTTGCCGTCACGCTCGTGTGATTACCACTGATACGATGCGCCCACGCCGAACGTGTTGCCGCCGCTTGCCAGGCCAACACCCGCTCGAATCTTCAGGTTCTCCGTGATGCGAGCTTCACCGCCCAGCGCCACGGCCTGATACCCCTTGTACGATGCGCCGGCAACGCCGAACGACAGGTTCTTGCCTGGATCGACACCTGGAATCATCGTCAGCGCCGTTGCCGCCGCGATACCCGAATAGGCATTCTTCGACAGATCGTTGATCTGGCCGCGCACACCGCCGATCGCACGATCCAGTTGCCCCTTGTTGACCGCGTCCGTCGAATTCACACCGTCCGCAACGTGGACGATCCTGCGCTCCGAGTCGGCCGCACCGACCGACACGGTATTGGCCTCGCTCGCAACCGAGCCGTTACCCAGCGCAACCGAGTTTTCGGCACTGCTGCCCACCTTGGCGCCTTCGCCGATCGCCGTACCGCCGTTCGCCTTGACTTGCGCCTCGGTGCCGATGGCCGTGCCGTCGTTGACGCCATCCGACACGCGCGAGCTCGAGCCCGCGGCAGTGTTGCCGTTGCCATTGCCCGAGTTTGCGGCAACCACCTCGCCCTCCTCTGCGGCATGACCACCGGTGCCGCTGATCAGGTCGTTGCCTGCACCGCCGCCCGGGTTGCCCGGATCGCCAGGGATCGTCACTGCGCCCAGTCGATCGTCGAGATCGTCGACACGTTCCGACAGTGCCGACAACTGGCCGTAGTTGACCGCATCGTACGTGCTGGTGCCGTCGGCAACATTGGTCAAATGCACCGGCCCCGTCGAACGACCATTGCCCAACGTTACCGAATCGAAATTCACGGATTTGTCCGCGTTTCGATCGTAGGCAACCGCACCCGCCAGATCCGTCGCGTCGCCGATGTTGCTCTGGATGTCCTTGACACGGCCGTCGATATCCGTCAACGCATCGCCGACGTTGTGATACGTGTTGCCGCCGATATCGTAGGTCGGCGCCACGATCGCCCCGGTGGTCGGATCGATCGTTGTACCGCCGCCGAGCGCATCGGTGACACCGGTCAATTGACTGACGTTGACGGCATCGGTTGCAGCCGTACCGGCAGCAACGTTGTGCAGGCCCACGGCCGTATCGGCCTTGCCCAACGTCACCGAGCTGTAGTCAGGATTGCCGTCCGCGCCCTGGTCGTAGGTCACGGCAGCGAGCGTCTTGCCACCGTCGCCGATCAGACCTGCGGACTTCATCTGCGACACGTTCACCGCGTCCTTGTCGGCCACGCCATCCGCGACGTTCGACAGCGTCGTGCCATTGGCGCCAGCCAACGTCACCTTCGACTTGTTCGAATCGGCATCGTACGTCACCGCAGCCAGCGGCTTTCCGTCATCGCCGATCAAGCCAGACGACTTCAGTTGCGACACGTTCACTGCATCCTTGTCGTCGACACCCGCGTTCACGTTCTTCAGCGTCGTGCCATCCTTGCCGGCAAGCGTCACCTGATCCTGGTTCGGACCGTCGTACGTCACCGCCGCACGCGACTTTCCGTCGTCGCCGATCAAGCCGGCATCCTTCAACTGCGCTACGTTGACCGCGTCCTTGTCGTCAACCCCCGCGTTCACGTTCTTCAGCGTCGTGCCGTCCTTGCCGGCAAGCGTCACCGTGCCGTTGTTCGAGCCAACGTCGTAGTGCACCGCGCCTTCATCCGGGCCATTGCCCGTTTCGGCGGCGGCCTTCAGCGCATCGCCCACGTTATCGTAGGTCTTGTCGCCAATCTCGTAAGACGGCGCCTTGATCTTGCCGTCTGCACCGACCCCGGCATCGCCACCCAGTGCATCCGTCACACCCGTGAGCTGCGATACGTTCACTGCATCGGTGTCCGTCCTACCCGCCGCTACGTTGTGCAGCCCCACCGGAGCGCCCGCATTGCCCAGCGTCACCGACGCATAGTTCGTCTTGCCATCCTGCCCCTGGTCGTACAGCACCGCGGCACGCGACTTTCCGTCGTCGCCGATCAGGCCCGTATCCTTCAACTGCGCTACGTTCACTGCGTCCATGTCCGCCGTGCCGGCCTTCACGTTGCTCAGCTTCGTGCCACCCGTACCGGCAAGCGTCACTTGATCCTGATTCGGACCGTCGTACGTCACTGCGGCAAGCGACTTTCCGTCGTCGCCAATCAGGCCCGTATCCTTCAACTGCGCTACGTTCACTGCATCCATGTCCGCCGTGCCGGCCTTTACGTTGCTCAGCTTCGTGCCGCCCGTACCGGCAAGCGTCACCTGATCCTGGCTCGGACCGTCGTACGTCACCGCTGCGCGCGACTTCCCGTCGTCGCCGATCAGGCCCGTATCCTTCAACTGCGCTACGTTCACTGCGTCCATGTCTGCGGTGCCGGCCTTTACCTTGCTCAGCTTCGTACCATCCTTGCCGGCAAGTGTCACCTGATCCTGGTTCGGACCGTCGTACGTCACCGCCGCACGCGACTTTCCGTCGTCGCCGATCAGGCCAGCATCCTTCAGCTGCGACACGTTCACTGCATCCTTGTCGTCAACCCCCGCATTCACGTTCTTCAACGTCGTGCCGTTCTTGCCGGCAAGCGTCACCGTGCCGTTGTTCGAGCCGGTGTCGTAGTGCACCGCGTTTTCATCCGGGCCATTGCCCGTTTCGGCGGCGGCCTTCAGCGCATCGCCCACGTTATCGTAGGTCTTGTCGCCAATCTCGTAAGACGGCGCCTTGATCTTGCCGTCTGCACCGACCCCGGCATCGCCACCCAGTGCATCCGTCACACCCGTGAGCTGCGATACGTTCACTGCATCGGTGTCCGTCCTACCCGCTGCAATATTGTGCAACCCAACCGGAGCGCCTGCGTTGCCCAGCGTCACCGACGCATAGTTCGGCTTGCCGCCCTGATCCTGGTCGTACAGCACCGCTGCACGCGACTTCCCGCCATCGCCAATCAGGCCCGTATCCTTCAACTGCGATACGTTCACCGCGTCCATATCCGCCGTGCCGGCCTTCACGTTGCTCAGCTTCGTGCCACCCGTACCGGCAAGTGTCACCTGATCCTGGCTCGGACCGTCGTACGTCACAGCCGCACGCGACTTTCCGTCGTCGCCGATCAGGCCGGCATCCTTCAACTGCGACACGTTCACTGCATCCTTGTCGTCAACCCCCGCGTTCACGTTCTTCAGCGTCGTGCCGTTCTTGCCGGCAAGCGTCACCGTGCCGTTGTTTGAGCCGACGTCGTAGTGGACCGCGCCTTCATCCGGGCCATTGCCCGTTTCGGCGGCGGCCTTCAGCGCATCGCCCACGTTATCGTAGGTCTTGTCGCCAATCTCGTACGACGGCGCCTTGATCTTGCCGTCTGCACCAACCCCGGCATCGCCACCCAGTGCATCCGTCACACCCTTCAGCTGCGACACGTTCACTGCATCGGTGTCTGTCGAACCCGCTGCAATATTGTGCAACCCGACCGGAGCACCTGCGTTGCCCAGCGTCACCGACGCGTAGTTCGGCTTGCCATCCCTACCCTGGTCGTACAGCACCGCGGCACGCGACTTCCCGTCGTCGCCGATCAGGCCCGTATCCTTCAACTGCGATACGTTCACTGCGTCCATGTCCGCCGTGCCGGCCTTCACGTTGCTCAACGTCGTGCCGGTCTTGCCGCCCTTCAGCGTGACCTTGTCTTTCTTCGTGCCGTCGTACGTGACGGCGAGAGATTCACCCGTCGTCGGATCGATCACGCCACCGTCTTCCAGCGAATCCTTCAGGTCGCCAATGCTCTTGTTCGTCTGGAACAACTGACCGCCGTTGACCGCATCCGTGCTCTTTTCCGTCAGCGCGCCTGCCTTCACGTTCGTCAGCGTCGTACCTGCCGCACCACCGCCCAGCGTGACTTTATTCTTTGACTCATCGTCATACGTCACAGCCGATCGCGCCGAGCCTTTGTCGTCGATCAGGCCCGAATCCTTCAACTGCTTCACGTTCACCGCGTCCATGTCCGCCGTGCCCGCCTTCACGTTGCTCAGCGTCGTGCCCGTCTTGCCGCCCTTCAGCGTGACCTTGTCTTTCTTCGTGCCGTCGTAGGTGACAGCGAGAGATTCACCCGTCGTCGGATCGATCAAGCCACCGTCTTCCAGCGAATCCTTCAGATCGCCAATGCTCTTGTTCGTCTGGAACAACTGGCCGCCGTTGACCGCATCCGTGCTTTTCTCCGTCAGCGCGCCTGCCTTCACGTTCGTCAGCGTCGTACCTGTCGCACCACCACCCAGCGTGACTTTATTCTTTGACTCATCGTCATACGTCACAGCCGATCGCGCCGAGCCTTTATCGTCGATCAGGCCCGAATCCTTCAGTTGCGACACGTTCACCGCGTCCATGTCTGCGGTGCCGGCCTTTACGTTGCTCAGCTTCGTGCCATCCTTGCCGGCAAGCGTCACCCGATCCTGGTTCGGACCGTCGTACGTCACCGCCGCACGCGACTTCCCGTCGCCGCCGATCAGGCCGGCATCCTTCAGCTGCGACACGTTCACTGCATCCTTGTCGTCGACACCTGCATTCACGTTCTTCAGCGTCGTGCCGTCTTTACCCGTCAACGTAACCGTGTCTTGCTTGCTGCTGTCATAAATCACACCGTTCGGATCCGTGCCACTTGCCAGTTTTGCCGTTGCGGCCAGAGCGTCGCCGACATTGTCATAGGTGTCGTCTCCGATCTTGTAGGACGGCGCCTTGATCTTGCCGTCTGCACCAACCCCCGCATCGCCGCCCAGTGCATCCGTCACACCCGTGAGCTGCGATACGTTCACTGCATCGGTGTCCGTCCTACCCGCTGCAATATTGTGCAACCCAACCGGAGCGCCTGCGTTGCCCAGCGTCACCGACGCATAGTTCGGCTTGCCATCCCTACCCTGGTCGTACAGCACCGCCGCGCGCGACTTCCCGTCGTCGCCGATCAGGCCGGCATTCTTCAACTGCGTTACGTTCACTGCATCCTTGTCGTCAACGCCGGCATTCACGTTCTTCAACGTCGTGCCGTCCTTGCCGGCAAGCGTCACCGTGCCGTTGTTCGAGCCGGCGTCGTAGTGCACCGCGCCTTCATCCTTGCCATTGCCCGTTTCGGCGGCCGCCTTCAGCGCATCGCCCACGTTGTTGTAGGTCTGGTCGCCAATCTCGTAAGACGGCGCCTTGATCTTGCCGTCTGCACCAACCCCGGCATCGCCGCCCAATGCATCCGTTACCCCTTTCAGCTGTGACACGTTCACGGCATCGGTATCTGTCGAACCCGCCGCGATATTGTGCAACCCGACCGGAACGCCTGCGTTGCCCAGCGTCACCGATGCATAGTTCGTCATGCCACCCTGATCCTGGTCGTACAGCACCGCTGCGCGCGAATTCCCGTCGTCGCCGATCAAACCCGAGTCTTTCAGCTGCTTCACGTTCACCGCGTCCATGTTCGCGGTGCCGGCCTTCACGTTGCTCAGCGTCGTGCCGGTCTTGCCGCCCTTCAGCGTGACCTTGTCCTTCTTCGTGTCGTTATACGTGACGGCAAGAGATTCGCCCGTCGTCGGATCGATCACGCCACCGTCTTCCAGCGAATCCTTCAGGTCGCCAATGTTCTTGTTCGTCTGGAACAACTGGCCGCCGTTGACCGCATCCGTGCTCTTTTCCGTCAGCGCGCCTGCCTTCACGTTTGTCAGCGTCGTTCCGCCTGCGCCACCGTCCAGCGTGACTTTATTCTTTGACTTGTCGTCATAGGTCACGGCCGATCGCGCCGTGCCGCCGCCATCGATCAGGCCCGAATCCTTCAACTGCTTCACGTTCACCGCGTCCATGTCCGCCGTGCCGGCCTTCACGTTGCTCAGCGTCGTGCCGGTCTTGCCGCCCTTCAGCGTGACCTTGCCTTTCTTCGTGTCGTCATACGTGACGGCCATCGATTCACCTGTCGTCGGATCGATCAAGCCGCCGTCTTCCAGCGAATCCTTCAGGTCGCCAATGTTCTTGTTCGTCGCGAACAACTGACCGCCGTTGACCGCATCCGTGCTCTTTTCCGTCAGCGCGCCTGCCTTCACGTTCGTCAGCGTCGTCCCGCCTGCGCCACCGTCCAGCGTGACCTTGTTCTTCGACTCGTCGTCATACGTCACGGCCGACCGCGCCGTGCCATCGTCATCGATCAGGCCCGAGTCCTTCAGCTGCGACACGTTCACGGCGTCCATGTCCGCCGTGCCGGCCTTCACGTTGCCCAGCGTCGTGCCGGTTTTGCCGCCCTTCAGCGTGACCTTGTCTTTCTTCGCGTCGTTATACGTGACGGCCAAAGATTCGCCGGTCGTCGGATCGATCAAGCCACCGTCTTCCAACGAATCCTTCAGGTCGCCAATGCTCTTGTTCGTCGCGAACAACTGGCCGCCGTTGACCGCATCCGTGCTTTTCTCCGTCAGCGCGCCCGCCTTCACGTTTGTCAGCGTCGTCCCGGCCACACCACCGTCCAGCGTGACCTTGCTCTTCGATTCGTCGTCATACGTCACGGCCGACCGTGCCGTGCCATCGTCATCGATCAGGCCCGAGTCCTTCAACTGCGACACGTTCACCGCATCCATATCCGCCGTGCCGGCCCTCACATTGCTCAGCGTCGTGCCAATCTTGCCCTTCAGCGTGACTTTGCCTTTCTTCACGTCGTCATACGTGACGGCCATCGATTCGCCCGTCGTCGGGTCGATCAAGCCGCCGTCTTCCAGCGAATCCTTCAGGTCGCCAATGCTCTTGTTCGTCGCGAACAACTGACCACCGTTGACCGCATCCGTGCTCTTTTCCGTCAGCGCACCCGCCTTCACGTTCGTCAGCGTCGTACCTGCGCCACCGCCCAGCGTGACCTTGTTCTTCGACTCGTCGTCATACGTCACGGCCGACCGCGCCGAGCCATCGTCATCGATCAGGCCCGAGTCCTTCAACTGCGACACGTTCACCGCATCCATGTCCGCCGTGCCGGCCTTCACATTGCCCAGCGTCGTACCCGTCTTGCCGCCCTTCAGCGTGACCTTGCCTTTCTTCGTGTCGTCGTACGTGACGGCCATCGATTCGCCCGTGGTCGGGTCGATCAAGCCACCGTCCTCCAGCGAATCCTTCAGGTCGCCAATGCTCTTGTTCGTCTGGAACAATTGGCCGCCGTTGACCGCATCCGTACTCTTTTCCGTCAGCGCACCGGCCTTCACGTTCGTCAGCGTGGTACCGCCTGCGCTGCCATCCAGCGTGACCTTGCTCTTCGACTCGTCGTCATAGGTCACGGCCGACCGCGCCGAGCCATCGTCATCGATCAGGCCCGAGTCCTTCAGCTGCGACACGTTCACGGCATCCATATCCGCCGTGCCGGCCTTCACGTTGCTCAGCGTCGTGCCGGTCTTGCCGCCCTTCAGCGCGACCTTGTCTTTCTTCGCGTCGTTATACGTGACGGCCAGCGATTCGCCTGTCGTCGGATCGATCAAGCCACCGTCTTCCAACGAATCCTTCAGATCGCCAATGCTCTTGTTCGTCTGGAACAATTGGCCGCCGTTGACCGCATCCGTGCTCTTTTCCGTCAGTGCACCCGCTTTCACGTTCGTCAGCGTCGTACCTGCCGCACCACCACCCAGCGTGACCTTGTTCTTCGACTCATCGTCATACGTCACGGCCGACCGCGCCGAGCCGTCTTCATCGATCAGGCCCGAGTCCTTCAGCTGCGACACGTTCACGGCATCCATATCCGCCGTGCCGGCCTTCACGTTGCTCAGCGTCGTGCCCGTCTTGCCGGCCTTCAGCGTGACCTTGTCTTTCTTCGTGTCGTCGTAGGTGACGGCGAGAGATTCACCCGTCGTCGGATCGATCACGCCATCGTCTTCCAACGAATCCTTCAGGTCGCCAATGCTCTTGTTCGTTTGGAACAACTGACCGCCGTTGACCGCATCCGTGCTTTTCTCCGTCAGCGCGCCCGCCTTCACGTTCGTCAGCGTCGTACCGCCTGCGCCACCGGCCAACGTGACTTTATTCTTCGACTCGTCGTCATACGTCACGGCCGACCGCGCCGCACCATCGTCGTCGATCAAGCCCGAATCCTTCAGTTGCTTCACGTTCACCGCATCGGTGTCTGTCGAACCCGCTGCCACGTTGTGCAACCCCACCGGCGTGCCCGCGTTGCCCAGCGTCACCGACGCATAGTTCGGCTTGCCGTTCTTGTCCTGGTCGTACAGCACCGCTGCGCGCGACTTCCCGTCATCGCCGATCAAGCCGGACGACTTCAGTTGCGACACGTTCACTGCATCCTTGTCATCAACGCCCGCGTTCACGTTCTTCAGCGTCGTGCCATCGATACCGGCAAACGTTACCCGATCCTTGTTCGAACCGTCATACGTCACCGCTGCAAGCGACTTCCCGTCGCCGCCGATCAGGCCGGCATCCTTCATCTGCGACACGTTCACCGCGTCCTTGTCGTCGACACCCGCGTTGACGTTCTTCAGCGTCGTGCCATCGGCACCGGCAAACGTCACCTGATCCTTGTCCGGACCGTCGTACGTCACGGCTACGCGCGCCTTCCCGCCGTCGTCGATCAGGCCTGAATCCTTCATCTGCGACACGTTCACCGCGTCGGTTTCTGCGGTACCGGCAGCCACATTGACGATCTGACGTTGCGACGTGCTCGAGCCGATAGACAGCGCGTTGCCACGGTTCGCGACCGAGCCGGTACCGAGTGCAATACCGTCGTAATTACCCTCTTTCACAATCGAATTTGCGCCCAGCGCCATGCCCCCGACAACATCGACTTCCACTGCCGATCTTGTACCGATGGCGATGGAGTTCACGGCTTTCGAACGCGCCTGTGCTTGGCGACCGATCGCGACTGATCCATCGCCGACTGCGTGAACGTCATCCGAACCCAATGCCGTGGAGTAATCGCCGTTGGCGATCACGTCGTACGAACCGATCGCGACGGCGTAGTTGGCACCGGTAAAAACCTCGTAGCCAATTGCAACGGCGGCTCGCTTCTTGGCCAGCGTCGACGCACCGGTACCGAGTGCGACCGAAACGTCGCCATAAGCCGCGCTCTTGTAACCAAACGACACAGCGCCTTCGCCAGCGGCAACGTTCGCGAAACCGACGGCGATTGCAGCAGATTTCGAGCCCTTCTTGACGCTTGCGAGGTTTGGCATGTCGCTGGTTTTACCTTCAAACGCGAAGATAACGTCCGGGGGCGATTCGACGTCGCGCAATTTCGGAGGCAGGCTTCGTGATTTCCGATCCACCGTCGACAGCCCATCCACCTTCGCCAGCACATCGTGAAGCTGCTTCATATTGACGGCATCGGTATCGTCCTTACCTGCCGCGACATTTACGATGCGACGCTCGTTCCCTGTACTGCCGACTGCAAACGTGTTCGCTTTCGTCGCCACTGACCCATATCCGATCGCGACCGAGTTCGTCGCATCCGGTCCCACACGCGAACCGCTTCCGATCGAAACGCTGTTGTCGGCAAGCGCGTTGGCCAGGCTGCCAATCGCAACAGAGTCTTCACCGGTAACAACGGCCTTAGCGCCGTCCGCTTTGACCTTGATATACTTCATTTCGAGCGTACCGTCGGCCAGGCCATCCTTGATCTCGCCCGTGGCATCGGTCAGCTGCTTGACATTGACTGCATCGGTATCGGCTACACCGGCCGCCACATTTTTCAGTGAAACCGGTTTGCCAGCTTGTTTAGTCCCCAACGTGACAGCCGACTTGCTCTCATCGTCATACTGAACGGCATTTTCGCCACCGCCTCCACCACCAGTATCCGCAGCCGCTGCGATCGCATCGCCCACGTTGTGGTAGGTCTTGCCGTCGACTACATACGTCGGCGCCGTGACCATGCCGTCTGCGTCAACCTCTGCATTTCCACCCAGCGAATCTGCGACACTGGACGCCAGATCGAACAGTTGCGAGCCATTCACGGCATCGGTGCTCGATGCGTTGATCGCGCCCGCTTTGAGGTTCGTCAGCAACGTACCGGCCTTGCCTTGCAGCGAAACCTTGTCTTTCTTCGTATCGTTGTAGGTGACAGCCAGCGATCCACCCGTCGTCGGATCGATCACGCCCCCGTCTTCCAGCGAATCCTTCAGATCGCCGATGCTCTTGTTCGTCTGGAACAACTGACCGCCGTTGACCGCATCCGTGCTCTTTTCCGTCAGCGCGCCTGCCTTCACGTTCGTCAGCGTCGTACCTGCCGCACCGCCACCCAACGTGACTTTATTCTTTGATTCGTCGTCATACGTCAAAGCCGATCGTGCCGTGCCGTCACCATCGATCAGACCCGAATCCTTGAGCTGCGACACGTTCACCGCGTCCATGTCGGCCGTGCCGGCCTTCACATTGCTCAACGTCGTTCCCGCCGCGCCACCTTTCAGCGTGACCGTATCCTTCGTCACGTCGTTGTAGGTGACGGCCAGCGATTCGCCCGTCGTCGGATCGATCACGCCACCGTCCTCGAGCGAATCCTTCAGATCGCCGATGTCCTTGTTCGTCGCGAACAACTGCGAGCCAATCACTGCGTCGGTGCTTTTTGCCGTCAACGCACCCGCCTTCACGTTCGTCAGCGTCGTACCCGCCGCGCCGCCGCCCAGCGTGACCTTGCCCTTGCCGGCATCGTCATACGTCACCGCCGACATTGCCTTGCCGTCGTCGCCGATCAGACCCGACGACTTCAGTTGCGACACGTTCACCGCATCCATGTCGGCCGTACCGGCCTTCACATTGCCCAACGTCGTGCCGGTCTTGCCGCCCTTCAGCGTGACCTTGCCTTTGTTCACATCGTCATACGTGACGGCCATCGATTTGCCCGTCGTCGGATCGATCACACCACCGTCTTCCAGCGAATCCTTCAGGTCGCCGATGTTCTTGTTCGTCGCGAACAACTGCGAACCATTGACTGCATCGGTGCTTTTTGCCGTCAACGCACCCGCCTTGACATTGGTCAGCGTCGTACCTGCCGCGCCACCGCCCAGCGTGACCTTGCCCTTTCCGGCATCGTCGTACGTCACCGCCGACATTGCCGTACCGTCATCGCCGATCAGCCCCGACGACTTCAATTGCGACACGTTCACCGCGTCCATGTCGGCCGTGCCGGCCTTCACGTTCTTCAGCGTCGTGCCACCCTTGCCACTCAGCGTCACCGTGCCATCGCCCGAGCCCGCGTCGTAGTGCACCGCGTCTTCATCCGCGCCGTTGCCCGATTCAGCGGCGGCCTTCAATGCGTCGCCCACGTTGTCGTAGGTCTTGCCGTGAACCTTGTACGCTGGCGCCTTGATCTTGCCATCCGAGCCGACCGCGGCTTCACCGCCCAGCGCATCCGTCACGCCAGTCAGTTGCGATACGTTCACCGCATCGGTTTGCGCGATACCCGCCGCCACGTTGTGCAGCCCCACCGGAACGGCTGCTTTACCCAGCGTCACCGACGCATAGTTCGCATTGCCGCTCTTGTCCTGGTCATACAGCACCGCCGCATGCGACTTGCCGTCGTCGCCGATCAGTCCCGAATCCTTCAGTTGCGCAACGTTTACCGCATCCTTGTCTTCAATGCCGGCTTTCACGTTTTTCAACGTCGTGCCTGTTGCGCTGCCTTTCAGCGTGACCGTGTCCTTCTTCGTATCGTTGTAGGTGACCGCCAGCGATTCGCCCGTCGTCGGGTCTATCACACCACCGTCTTCCAGCGAATCCTTCAGGTCACCGACGTTCTTGTTCGTCGCGAACAACTGCGAACCATTGACCGCGTCGGTGCTCTTGTCCGTCAGCGCACCGGCCTTCACATTCGTCAGCGTCGTACCCGCCGCGCCGCCCAGCGTGACCTTGCCCTTGCCGGCATCGTCGTACGTCACCGCCGACATTGCCTTGCCATCGTCGCCGATCAGCCCCGACGATTTCAGCTGCGATACGTTCACCGCATCCATGTCCGCCGTGCCGGCCTTCACGTTGCCCAACGTCGTACCCGCCGCGCCCCCCTTCAGCGTGACCGTGTCCTTCTTCGTGTCGTTGTAGGTGACGGCCAGCGATTCGCCCGTCGTCGGGTCGATCAAGCCACTGTCTTCCAGCGAGTCCTTCAGGTCGCCGACATTCTTGTTCGTCGCGAACAACTGCGAACCATTCACTGCATCGGTGCTTTTTGCCGTCAATGCACCAGCCTTCACATTGGTCAGCGTCGTACCCGCTGCACCACCACCCAGCGTGACTTTGCCCTTGCCGTCATCGTCGTACGTCACAGCGGCCCGCGCCGCGCCGTCGTCGCCGATCAGCCCCGACGACTTCAATTGCGACACGTTCACCGCGTCCATGTCGGCCGTACCGGCCTTCACGTTGCTCAACGTCGTACCCGCCGCGCCCCCCTTCAGCGTGACCGTGTCCTTCTTCGTGTCGTTGTAGGTGACCGCCAGCGATTCGCCGGTCGTCGGGTCGATCACACCACCGTCTTCCAGTGAATCCTTCAGGTCGCCAACGTTCTTGTTCGTCGCGAACAACTGCGAGCCATTGACCGCATCGGTGCTCTTGTCCGTCAGCGCACCGGCCTTCACATTGGTCAGCGTCGTACCCGCCGCGCCGCCCAGCGTGACCTTGCCCTTGCCGGCGTCGTCGTACGTCACCGCGGCCCGCGCCGTGCCGTCATCGCCGATCAGCCCCGACGACTTCAACTGCGACACGTTCACCGCGTCCATGTCGGCCGTACCGGCCTTCACGTTGCCCAACGTCGTGCCCGTCTTGCCGCCTTTCAGCGTGACCTTGCCTTTGTTCACCTCGTCATACGTGACGGCCAGCGATTCGCCGGTCGTCGGATCGATCACACCACCGTCTTCCAGTGAATCCTTCAGATCGCCGATGTTCTTGTTCGTCGCGAACAACTGCGAACCATTGACCGCATCGGTGCTTTTCGCCGTCAGCGCGCCGGTCTTCACATTGGTCAGCGTCGTACCCGCCGCACCACCGCCCAGCGTGACCTTGCCCTTTTCGTCATCGTCGTATGTCACCGCCGACCGCGCCGTGCCGTCGTCGCCGATCAGCCCCGACGATTTCAACTGCAATACGTTCACCGCGTCCATGTCGGCCGTGCCGGCCTTCACGTTGCTCAACGTCGTACCGGTCGCGCCACCTTTCAGCGTGACCTTGTCTTTCTTCGTGTCGTTGTAGGTGACCGCCAGCGATTCGCCTGTCGTCGGATCGATCACGCCACCGTCTTCCAGCGAATCCTTCAGGTCGCCGACGTTCTTGTTCGTCGCGAACAACTGCGAACCATTGACGGCATCGGTGCTCTTGTCCGTCAGTGCACCGGCCTTCACATTCGTCAGCGTCGTACCCGCCGCGCCACCGCCCAGCGTGACCTTGCCCTTGCCGGCATCGTCGTACGTCACCGCCGACCGCGCCGTGCCGTCGTCGCCGATCAGACCCGACGACTTCAACTGCGACACGTTCACTGCATCCATGTCCGCGGTGCCGGCCTTCACGTTGCCCAACGTCGTGCCCGTCTTGCCGCCTTTCAGCGTGACCTTGCCCTTCTTCACGTCGTCATACGTGACCGCCATCGATTCGCCCGTCGTCGGATCGATCAGCCCCCCGTCTTCCAGCGAATCCTTCAGGTCGCCGATGTTCTTGTTCGTCGCGAACAACTGCGAACCATTGACCGCGTCGGTGCTTTTCGCCGTCAGCGCACCCGCCTTGACGTTGGTCAGCGTCGTGCCCGCCGCGCCGCCGCCCAGCGTGACCTTGCCCTTTTCCTCATCGTCGTACGTCACCGCCGACAGCGCCGTGCCGTCGTCGTCGATCAAGCCCGACGACTTCAGTTGTGACACGTTCACCGCATCCATGTCGGCCACACCGGCCTTCACGTTGCTCAACGTCGTGCCCGTCTTGCCGCCTTTCAGCGTGACCTTGCCCTTCTTCACATCGTCATACGTGACCGCCATCGATTCGCCCGTCGTCGGATCGATCAGGCCACCGTCTTCCAGCGAATCCTTCAGGTCGTCGATGTTCTTGTTAGTCGCGAACAGCTGCGAACCATTGACCGCGTCGGTGCTTTTCGCCGTCAGCGCACCGGCTTTCACATTTTTCAGCGCAACCGGTTGTGCCCCCGTGCCGCCGAGCGTGACCGTGTCTTTCGACGCGGAGTCGTACTGAACGCCGTCCCCGCCGCCACCGCTTTCTGCGGCCGCGACCAGTGCATCGCCAACGTTCGAATACTTCTTGCCACCGATCGTGTAGGTGGGCGAAGTGATGTTGCCGTCCGCATCGACATCCGCGCCACCGCCGAAGACCTGCACGGCATCCTGCAACTGCTCGACGTTCACCACATCGGTAGCATGGGTGCCGCGCGCAACGTTGATGATCTGGCGCTCCACACCTTCCGCGCCAACCGATACCGACATCTCGCGATCCGCAACCGACAGGGAGCCGATCGCGATGCTGAAATCTTCCGTTGCCGAGGCTTCGGAACCGAACGCCATGGAATCCTCGCCCGAAGCCACGGACATATTGCCGATCGCGGTTGCGTTGATGCCATCGGCCCGCGATGTCGAACCGATCGCAAGCGCGCCGTTTTTGCTGGCGATGGCCGCGCTGCCGAGTGCGTAGGACCGAATGCCGCTTGCCTTCGCCCCATTGCCGATCGCGAGCGCGGATTTGCCTCCCGCCGTGGCACTGGCGCCCACCGCGACCGCGCCGATGTCACCCTGGGCATTCGCCGCCGAGCCCAGTGCAACGCCATTGCCCGCCGCCCGGGTGCCGCTGCCGATCGCCAATGCACCGCCGAGACCGCTCCCTGCCGAACTCGTGCGCGCATCGCTGCCGATCGCGACCGACTGTTCGCCCTGTGCCAATGCCCTGCTGCCCATGGCGATCGACTTCGATCCGGATGCCGAAGCAACGTCGTTGCCGCTCGGATCCACATCGATTTTCACGTACTTGCTGTTGTCGGTCGCCACCGTGCGCGTGGACGGCAAGCCGCGCGGATCGACAGCCGTGTCGTCTGCTTCGGCGTCACGCGCGGTTTCCCCTGCATCGCGCGCAGTTTCCCTGGCATCGCGCGCACTTTCCGTTTCCGGCAATGGACCGTCGACCGTATCGTTCGGCACGGCAAAGGCAGAACCCATCGACGCTGCGACGAGCGCCGCGGCGACCGCCACCCGCTTCTTGACCGAGGTGGACTTTCCGCGCGTGCGCGCCGTCTCGGAAACCGCGCACCAGGCGCCGGTAGATGCGTTCCATACAACTCGATACGTCTTGTTCATGCTGAAACTTCCTTCTGGTGAATCTGGTCCGCCACGTCGCCGGACGGCAGATCCGGCAACGGACAAATGGAAATGCAATGGGATTGACGACGCGACGACGCATGCCAAACTGCATCACATGCGCCCGAGAGGATGAGAGCGACCCGACCGTCAAATAGTTGATTACCTGACATGACACACTCGATATATTGAAAAAATACCGACTGAATCAAAGAAGCGACGCGGCAATGCTTATATTGCATGCGCAACCGGAAAGCCAGGAAACCGCCACCACGGCTCCACGACGATAACGACTGGCGCCTTGCGTATCGGCCGCCGGCACTGAACCGCGAGCGAACTCGATACATAAGGCGCCTGTGGACAGGCAGCAGCATGCCGATGCCGCAACACCCCAAAGATATGTTGCGGCATGAATTGCCACTCAATCGGAAAAATCTCAAAACACGATATTTAAGATTATTCCCAATACAAACAAACTTACTTCACAGCACCGCACAACGATGCATTGAATCGCATGCAGTTTGAAACATATCGAATCAGAGTATAGGGATCCGCAAACATGCTGCCTATAAGACAAGGCTTAATTTTTAGAGATTGAATTGATTCAAGCCAACACAAATAACGTTTTTGACAACCAAATCAGATAAAAATCAATCTCTTCGTTGGACGAACGCCGGCGGTTGGAACGGTTGCGCCGAGCCGGCATATAAAATGGGGCGACATCGATGCAAATCGACGCGGCACGGGCCTCGGCAACCATCGGCCGCAGGGGCGAATCGCGCCGGCCGATCTCCTTTCCAGGCCGGCAACCGGGCGAAATCTCGATGATTTCGGTCAAAAGCCCGCATCCGCTGTACCATCCGGGCTCGATCCGCACGACCACGCTTCATCCGCCATGCCAGCCACTCCGCAGCCGCGCACCTACGCCATGCCCGAGCGCAGCGACCGCCTCGATTTCTATATCCGGGATCAGACCACGCGACAGGCGATTACCGAGCCGCACCGGCATGCGTATTTCCAGATCCAGTTCAACCTGGGCGGCGATACCGAGCAACGCATCGGCGGCGTCACGCGGCCGTTCCCGCGCGGCGCGCTCGCGTTCATCCTGCCGTTTCGCGAGCATCTGATCCCACATCCGCCTGGCGCGCATTTCATCGTCATCAACTTCTCGCAGCAGTTCCTGCGCACCGATCTCGACGTCGATCCGCTCGATCTCGACGACGTGCCGGTGCAGCGCGTGCCCGAGCTCGCGCCGTTCCGTTTCCAGGAGCGGCTCGACTACATCCTGACCGGCGACGCGTACGACGATGCGCGGCGCATCGCCCAGCGCATGCTCGACGCCAATCGCGAGCGCACGTTCGGCTCGGTCACGTTGCTGCGCGGCCATTTGCTGCAGTTGATCGGCCTGGTCAGCACCCAGTACGCGGGCGCGCTAGACCGGCTCGCGCACAGCCACGGCGCACAAAAGGCCGGCCGCCGCGACGCGCTTGCCCGCGTCATGCGCCACATTCGCACCAACCTGACGAGCGGCGAGCTGACGCTGACCAGCACGGCCGAGGCGGCGTTCCTGTCGCCGAACTATCTCGCGCATCTGTTGCGCAAGGAAACCGGCAATACGTTCACCGAACTCGTGACGGAGCGCCGAATCGCCTTGGCGCAGTCGCTGCTCGCCCACACCACCCGGCGCATCGCCGATATCGCGCACGAGGTCGGATTCCGCGACGAAGGCTACTTTTCGCGGCGGTTCCGGGCTTGCGTGGGCGTGTCCCCGAAGGAATACCGGGAAGCCAATGGCGACAAGGGCACACCGCTCCCCGCCGCCGCCGTCTTGCCCGAAACCGGCGACACGCCGAAGCCCGACTGAGCGACATCGGCCGGACGGCCAATTGGCAAGGGAGAGGCGGGCCAGCGTAATTTTGTCCAGAATGTCGACAACTACGTCGCATTGCGGCGCGGGCACGCTTGCTATCGTTGACCCATGCCGCTGTCACGCGGCGCCCCTTGACCCTTCACGCCAACGAGTTTCGCCATGACCGATCGCTCCGCAGATTTCGTCGTTCCGCTTCCGGCGCCCGCCAGCGTCGCCGTCGCCGGTTCCACCGCCCGCTTCCCGCTGCGCCGCGTGTTCTGCGTCGGCCGCAACTACGCCGAGCACGCCCGCGAGATGGGCGCCGACCCGACCCGCGAGCCGCCGTTCTTCTTCGCCAAGCCCGCCGACGCCGTGATCCCGGCCGAAGGCACGGTGCCGTATCCGACGCTGACTTCGGACCTGCACCACGAAATCGAACTCGTCATCGCGGTCGGCAAGGGCGGCAGCAATATCGCCGCGGCCGATGCGCTCGGCCATATCTGGGGTTATGGCGTCGGCGTCGATCTGACGCGCCGCGACCTGCAAGCCGAAGCCAAGAAGCTCGGCCGGCCGTGGGATTGGGCAAAGGGCTTCGACGCGTCCGGGCCGGTCTCGCCGCTGTACGCCGCCGCCGACATCGGTCACCCGCAAACCGGCCGCATCTGGCTGGCCGTGAACGGTGAAACGCGCCAGCAGGGCGATCTCGCCGACCTGATCTGGCCGATCGCCGACATCATTGCCTATGTGTCGCGGGCGATCGAACTGCAGCCGGGCGACTTGATCTTCACCGGCACGCCGGCCGGGGTGAGCGCGCTGCAGCCGGGCGACCGCGTGACGGGCGGCGTCGATGGCGTGGCCACGTTCGAATTCACGATCGGCGCGAAACCCCAGGCCGCAGCCTGACCAGGATGGCCGTCCCGGCTCCGCAGCCGGGACGGCCCTTACCGGGCCGAGCGCCCGGTTCGCGGCAGGAAACGCCGCTCACGCACTATGATGTGAGCCCGCGCGACTTCTCCCTTCAGAAATGTCCGATTTCCCGACGACGATACTGCTGCCCTGGGCGGCAATCTTCGCCGCCGCGCTGCTGGCGTGGTGCCCCCGGCTCAGGTCCGCGAGCCTGATTCTCGGTTTGCTCGGTTACGGCTCGGCGTTCGCGCTCGGCCTGCTCGCGCCGCTAGCGTTCGCGTCGCTGGCTGGGCTCGGCATCGCCGCCTACGCCATCGCAGCGGGACGCGCATGGCCGCTGCGAATCGCGGCCGGCGTTCTGTTTACCGTGCTGGGAGGCGCGCTGCTGCTGCATCTGGCGCCGGGCTTCCACAACCTGCGCGTACTGCACGGCGTGCGGATCACGCCCGACGCCGTGCCGTTCACGATGTATTTGAATGCCGACAAGGCGCTGATCGGCCTGTGGCTGCTGTGGGTGCTGCCGTCGGCCGTGCGGCCGGCACGCTGGGCCAAGGCCGCGCCGATTGGCGTCGCGGCCGCCGCCTGCGTGTTGCTGATCAGCCTGCCGATCGCCTTCGCCGCCGGCGCCGTGGGCTTCGCGCCGAAATGGCCCGCGTTCGGCTGGCTGTGGCTACTGAACAACCTGCTGATCGTGACGCTGGCCGAAGAGGCCTTCTTCCGGGGCTGGATCCAGCGCGGGCTCGGGATCGGCCTGGCCCGGGTGGGCGGCGGCCAATGGATCGCGGTGGCGATCGCGGCGTTGTTGTTCGGCGCCGCTCACGCCGCGGGCGGCGTCGTGCTGGTTGCCCTGGCGACGCTGGCCGGGATCGGCTACGGCCTCGCCTACCGGTTCGGCGGCCTGCGTGCGGCCTGGCTCGCGCACGCCAGCTTCGACGTGATCCATTTTGCGTTGTTCACCTATCCGCTGCGCGCGATGCACGGCGGATGATTACTTGATCTGATCGGCCAGCGGCTGCAGGAACGCCGAGAAGCCGGTCAGCATGATCTGCACGCCCACGCACAGCAGCAGGAACGCCGACACGCGCTGCGCGACCTTGGTGCCTTCGACGCCGAGGTAACGGGCCAGCACTTCGGCGCGGCTGTAGGTTTGCCAGATCACGAGCGCAACCAGCGCCGAAACCGCCACCGACACGATGCTCGACAGCAGGAACTCCGACAGCTTGTGGGTGCGGTTCGCATTCAGCGCAATGGCCGTGGCGATCGAACCGGGGCCGACCGTCAACGGGATCGTCAGCGGAAAGAAGGCGCGCGCCATCACGTTGCGCGGATCGATCGGCTTGACGGCGTCGCTGCTCGGCACGTCGGGCGCGTTCAGCATCTGCCAGCCCGACACGGCCACCGCGAAGCCGCCGCCGATCCGCAGCGCTTCCATCGAAATCCCGAAGAAATGCAGCACCGGCGTGCCGAGGAAAAACGCCACCAGCAGCACGATGAACGCGTTGATCGCGACCTTGCGCGCCAGCACGGCCCGTTGACGCTCGTTCAGCGAATCGGTGCGCTCGAGAAACAGGAAGGCGATACCGAAGGGATTGATGATGCCCATCAGGCCGGTGAAGCCGAACAGGATTTCAGAAATCAGACGGTCGATGATCATCGCGGAAAGAAGGCGGAGCGGGGTTCGAAATCGGGGCCGGCGCCATTGTAGTGCAGCGCTTCGCGCCTGAATCGCCCGGTTGAACGAAACCGGACGAAACATTTCGCCATCGCGTCGGAACGCGGTCAAGGCGGCCGTTCGGCCTATGCCGATCGCAGGGCCTGACCATGGCGGCCCGCCTGCTAGAATCGTCGTCGCCCTCACCCGGACCACAGGATTCCCGATGCCGCACTCCTCGAATGCCTTGCCTCGCTGGACCCTCTGGGCGCCGCTCGCCGCCTGGGTCGTCCTGGGTCTGTCGCGCGTGATCGCGGCCGACAGCGGATTCGCGCTCGTCTTCGTTGCGGCGGCGCTGGCCGGCGCCGTGTTCGCGGCCGTTCACCACGCCGAAGTGATCGCGCATCGCGTCGGCGAGCCGTTCGGCACGCTGGTGCTCGCGATCGCCGTCACGGTCATTGAAGTGGCGCTGATCGTCTCGGTGATGCTGTCGTCCGGCCCGGAGAAGGCCGGGCTCGCGCGCGACACGGTGTTCGCGGCGGTGATGATCGTCTGCAACGGGATCGTCGGGCTGTGCCTGCTGGTGGGCGGCTGGAAACACGGCGAGCAGGATTTCCAGGGGCGCGGCGCGAACAAGGCGCTGGCCGTGCTGGCCTCGCTGGCAGTGCTGTCGCTGGTCATGCCGAACTACCTGAGCGCCGCGCCCGGCCCGCAATTCTCCACCTCGCAACTGGCGTTCGCGGGCGTGTCGTCGCTGGTGCTGTACGGCGTGTTCGTGTTCGTGCAGACGGTGCGCCACCGCGATTACTTCCTGGTGCCCGACAGCGCCGACGAATCCGTCCACGCGGTGCCGCCGAGCGGCAAGGTGGCGCTGGTCAGCATGATCTTTCTGTTCGTCGCGCTGGTGGCGGTGGTGCTGCTGGCGAAGCTGCTGTCGCCGGCCGTCGAGCGCGGCGTGGCGCAACTGGGCGCGCCGGAAGCCGCAGTGGGGATCGTGATCGCCGCGCTGGTGCTGCTGCCCGAAGGCCTGGCCGCGGTGGGCGCGGCGCGCGCCAACCGCCTGCAGACCAGCCTCAATCTCGCGCTCGGCTCGGCGCTGGCCAGCATCGGGCTGACCATTCCGACGGTGGCGGCCGTGTTCGTCTGGACCGGCCAGCCGCTCACGCTCGGCGTGGGCTCGATGGAAACCGCGCTGCTGTCGCTGACGCTGCTGGTCAGCACGCTGACGCTCAGCACGGGGCGCACCACAGTGCTGCAGGGCGTGGTGCACTTGTCGCTGTTCGCCGCCTACCTGTTCCTATCGATCACGCACTGAACGCGCGCCTGGCCGGGCGGCGACGCGCGCCCGGCCGGCACCCGGCGCTCAAGCGCCAGCCGCCACCGGGCTGGCGAGCCGCTCCAGCTCGACAAGATCGTTGGCCAGCGCCGGCGTGAGCGTCGTCCGCAGGTGATCGAGAAACGTGCGCGTCTTCGCGTCGAGATAGCGGCGCGACGCATACACGGCAAACACATGGATCGTGTGCAGCCGGTAGTTCGGCAGCACACGCACGAGCCGCCCGGAGCGCAGGTCGTCGATCGCCGTGTAGAGCGCGATCGAGCCGATGCCGCGCCCCGAGCGCAGCGCCACGGCCAGCGCGTCGGGCACGTTCACCTGAAACGGCGAAGCCGGCAATTCGTAGCGCAATTCCTCGCCGTCGCTGCCTTCGAGGCGCCACTCGCCGCCCGGCGCCGACGGCGTGTCGAGCCGCAGGCAGACATGCTTGCGAAGATCCTCGGGCGTCTTCGGCGTGCCGTGGCTCGCCAGATAGTCGCGCGACGCCACCAGCACGCTGCAGCTTTCGCCGCAGGTCTGCGCGACATAGCCCGAATCGGGCAACTGCGCCGCCGTCACGATCGAGACGTCATAGCCTTCCTCGACGAGGTTCGGCATGCGCTGCGCGAGCGTCAGGTCGACCGACACCTCGGGGTTGTCTTCCTGATAGCGCACCACGGCCGGCACCACATGGCTCTGCCCCAGCCCCGTCATGGCATGGATGCGCATCCGCCCGCTCGGTTTGAGCAGTGCGTTGCGCGCCTCGGCGTTCGCATGATCGATTTCGGCGAGGATCGATTTCGCGCGTTCGAAGTAGCGCTGGCCGCTCTCGGTCATGCCGAGATGGCGCGTCGTGCGATGCAGCAGGCGCGTCTGAACGTGAGCCTCGAGATTCGAGACGGCGCGTGATACCTGCGCTGTCGTGGCGGCGATTTCCTTGGCAACGGCGGTGAAGCTGCCGGCCTCGACGACGCGCACGAACAGCCGCATGTTTTCGAGCATGTCCATGGGGATTCAGGGAGACGGTGGGTGGCGCAAGACCGCGACGGCGCAGGCCGCGCGGCCCGCTCGGCGAAGGCAGCCCGACCTCGGCCTTGGCAGCGGGCAGGAGGACGGTATCGCGAGCGGCATGTTATGGAATGGAATGTGAAACAAGCGGATTGGCGCGAATTGTACGCCTGCTCGCCGCACATCGCGCACCCGATTCATCACGAATTCACGTGGCTCGTCTAGCTGCGCACCTCGGCATCCATCGCGAAACCTTGCTCCACTCGCACAGTTATTGAACATTTTCGTTTCGAAACGGAGCAAAAACGCACCATGTCGGCACCGATGCACCATGATAAATATCATGTTGAGATATAATTCGCGCTCGTCCGACTGCCGCCAACCGCTTTCGCCATGCCATCCGTCACCCCGCATTCCCCCGCCTCGACCGCCTCGCGCCTGCGCGCCTGGCTGCTCGGTTTCGCTCCGGCGCCCGTGACGCTGAGCGCCCGCGAGCGGCTGCGCTCGTGCGTCGGCGCACTGGTCGGGATCGCCTGCGTGGGGCTCACGATGCGCATGCTGCCGGGCATTCCCGAGGCGATGCCGCTGCTGGTGGCGCCGATGGGCGCGTCGGCGGTGCTGCTGTTCGCGGTGCCCGCCAGCCCGCTCGCACAGCCTTGGTCGCTGCTGGGCGGCAACCTGGTGGCGGCCACCGTCGGCGTGGCCTGCGCACGCTGGATCGCCGATCCGGTGGGCGCGGCCGCGTTGGCGATCGCGCTGGCCATCGGCGCGATGCTGGCGTTGCGCTGCGTGCATCCGCCGTCGGGCGCGGTGGCGCTGACGGCCGTGGTCGGCGGGCCGGCCGTGCATGCGCTCGGCTTCGGTTTCGTGCTGGAGCCCATCGCCCTGCAATCGGCCGCGCTGCTGGTGGCCGCGCTCATCTATCACGCGCTGACCGGCCACCGCTACCCGCACCGCGCCGCCGCGCCGCGCGAGGCGCAACAACGGCCGGCGGGCGGCTTTTCGCGCGAGGATCTCGAAGCGGTGCTGAAGCGCCGCACCGAATGGCTCGACGTGTCGACCGACGATCTCGACGCCCTGCTGCGCGAAACCGAGCTGCACGCCTACGCGCGCACCTTCGGCGCACTGAGCTGCGCGGACATCGCCGCGCACCCCGAGGCCCGCCTGAACGCCGACACGCGCGTCGCCGCTGCGCTGGCCATGCTGGATCGCCTCGGCGCGAGCGCGCTGCCGGTGGTCGACGCCACGCAACGCCTGCTCGGCATCGTCACGCGCGACGCGCTCGCGCCGCTCGCTTCGGCGGCCTCGGCGGCTTCGGCCCATCCTGCCGTGATCGACGCGAAACGCGACCCGGCAATCGCCAGCCTGGTGATTGCCGACGTCCCGACCATCCTGTCGACCGAGCCGATCACGGATCTCGTACCGCGGTTCGCCGAAGCGGGCGAACCGGTGATCGTCGTGGTCGACGCGGCCGCACGGCCGGTCGGGCTGGTCACTCAGGCCGACCTGATTGCCGGACTGTACCGGCGCACGCAGGTATTGAAGGCCGCCTGACCGACAAGACCGAGAACCGCATGCGTCGATCCCTGCCCCTGGTCGCCAAACTTCGGCCATTTATATCATGTCGTGATATATTCATCGATTCCGCACGAACCCGGCTTCCAGGAATCACGATGAGCGACACGCCCCCCTTGCTGCAGAAACGCGATTTCGAGCAGCTTTCCGACTTCCGTTATCACATGCGGCGCTTCGAGCGCTTCTCGGAGCGCGCCGCCCAGACCGAAGGCGTGACGCCGCTCCAGTACCTGCTGTTGCTGCATATCAAGGGCTTCCCGGCCCGCGAATGGGCCACGATCGGGGAGCTGGCCGAGCGGCTGCAAGCCCAGCATCACGGCGTGGTCGCGCTGGTGACGCGCTGCGAGGCGCTCGGCCTCGTGCAGCGCCGCACCAGCGAAAGCGACCGGCGGCAGGTGGAAGTGCATCTGCTCGAAGCCGGCGAAACCGTGCTGACGCGGCTCGCCGCGCTGCATCGCGCCGAACTCAAATCCCTGCGCGGCGCCTTCCAGGTGCCGCAGATCGACTACTGATTTCCTTACTGTTCCGTCGCCCGCCATGCACGCCGCTCCACACCAGCGCGATTTCGCGCCCAATGTCCGCCTGCCCCGTATCGCCGTGCTCGCCGCCGTGATCGGCGTGACCAGCACGCTCGCCGCGGTCGTGCTGCTGAACCTGATCCACCTGTTCACGAACCTGTTCTTCTTCGGCCACTGGTCGTTCGCCGACCGCTCGCCGGCCGGCCATGCGCTCGGCGCGTGGGTGATCGGGGTGCCGGTGATCGGCGGGCTGATCGTGGGCCTGATCGCGCGCTACGGCTCGGAGAAGATTCGCGGCCACGGCATTCCGGAGGCGATCGAGGCGATCCTGTTCGGCAAGAGCCGGATGTCGCCGAAGGTGGCGGTGCTCAAGCCGCTGTCGTCGGGCATCGTGATCGGCAGCGGCGGCCCGTTCGGCGCGGAAGGCCCGATCATCATGACCGGTGGCGCGCTGGGCTCGCTGATCGCGCAGTGCTTCAAGGTGACGGCGGCCGAGCGCAAGACGCTGCTGGTGGCTGGCGCCGCGGCCGGCATGACGGCCGTGTTCGGCACGCCGGTGGCCGCCGTGCTGCTCGCCGTGGAATTGCTGCTGTTCGAATGGCGGCCGCGCAGTTTCCTGCCGGTCGCGCTGGCCTGCGCGGTGGCCGGTTTCGCGCGGGCGCTGTGCTTCGGCGCCGAGCCGCTGTTTCCGTTGACCACGGCGGCGCCGTCCACCTCGGCGCTCGGCATCTGCCTGATCGCCGGGCTGCTGTCGGGCGCGCTGGCCAGCGGGCTGTCGGCCGCGCTCTATCGCACCGAGGATGCGTTCGGCAAGCTGCCGCTGCACTGGATGTGGTGGCCCGCGCTCGGCGGCGTCGCGGTGGGCATCGGCGGCTGGCTCGAACCGCGCGCGTTCGGCGTGGGCTACGACGTGATCGGCGATCTGCTGCACGGCCATCTGGCCTTGCAGGTGGTGCTGGCGATCCTGGCCGTGAAGGCGCTGATCTGGGTGATCGCGCTCGGCTCCGGCACCTCGGGCGGCGTGCTCGCACCGCTGCTGATGCTCGGCGCGGGCCTCGGCACCGTGATCGGCGCGGTGCTGCCCGGCAACGATCCCGCGCTGTGGCCGCTGGTGTGCATGGCCGCCACGCTCGGCGCGACGCTCGGTGCGCCGCTCACGGCCGTGGTGTTCGCGTTCGGGCTCACGCACGACGCCAACGCGCTGCTGCCGCTGCTGGCCGCCACGCTGGTGGCGCACGGTTTCTCGGCGGTGGTGATGCGCCGCTCGATCATGACCGAGAAAATCGCGCGGCGCGGGTATCACATCTACCGCGAATACGGCGTCGATCCGCTCGAACGCCACCACGTCGCGGACGTCATGACGCGCGAGGCGATCGCGCTCGACGCGGCCATGACGATCGCCGCCGCGCGCCAAACCGGCTTCGCCGCCGACCAGCGCCATCGCGCCTACCCGGTGCTGCGCGACGGCGCGTTCGTGACGATGCTCGACCGCGCGACGCTGGAGCGGATCCACACCGCTTTCGGCCCCGACGCGACGCTCGGCGACGCGCTGCACGGCCAGTCGCGCGGCGCCTACGCGCTGGCCGACGAAACCTGCCGGCTGGTCGCCACCCGGCTGGCCGTGCACGAGTTGGAACGGCTGCCGGTGCTGACCGATCCGCACACACGGCAACTCGCCGGCATCGTGTCGCGCAGCGATCTGGTCAAGCCGGCGCTTCGCCATTTCGACGAGGAACACAAGCGCGAGCGCTTCCACGCGATGCGGCCAAGCCGCCCGGCGCGCAGGATGATCCGCGCGCGCTGAACTCCGGTTTTCGGCGCCTGAACGCGCCGAGAAAATAGGTGCCCGGCCCCGTATGACGATGTCACGATTGCCGCGATGTATTTATAAGTGCTTAACAGTCGTGGACGGCATTTTTTGCGATCATGCTTGCAAATGCGACGGGGCCACCGCTCAGCAAACACACTACGCCATCGGTCGAAGAACCGGGGCGTAGGCTGACGGCGGATTTCGCATCGTTTCCCTTCATCGCGTCTTTACCGCGTCTTTCCCGCTTGTCCCAGATCGTCCGCGCCGGCTCATCCTCGGCACGGCGCCATCGAAGCCCTCATCGCAAGACCAGCGATCACGGGGCCACCTCCCCCTCGAAACACTTGGATACGTCTCGTCACGTTTCGGCAGGCAACTTAACAAACTGTTGCGCACTTCCCGGAACGGATCGGCGAACATGTGATCTGACACTTTCGTAGTCACCACCGGCGCGCTGCCATCTAGAAGCGCCCGGTTTGTCTCAACGACCGAACAAGGAGATAACGTGAAGAAACTGCTGCCGCTTATCGCACTGACCGTCGCCGCTTCCGCTTTCGCGCAAACGCAACCCCAGTGGACGATCCAGAACGTCGGTCAAAGCCAGAAACCCGCCCAGCAGGTTTCCGCCTGTATCGCGAAGGCCTGGGCCGACAAGTCCCAGCAAACCGTGGTCTCGCAGAACGTGCTCGCGAATGGCCAGGCCATGGATGTCTACGTGCCGGGCCAGCAGCCGCCGAACGGCGCTGCGGCAATGGTCCGCCCGGCCCGCTCGGCCGGCGCCGCAACCTGGGTGGGCTTCCGCTCGGTGGGCGACGCCGCCAGCCCGGCCGCTGCCGACCTGAACGCCTGCCTGTAAGCCGGCGTTCCGAGCCAGGCGCCGCATCGTTCGCTCCACGCAAAGCCCGATCGGCGCCGAACCTCGCACCAACCTCGCTTCGGCGAGGTTGTTGTCTTTTTGGGGTGCGAATCGCCAATAACGTCGACGAAATCACCCCGTTTCGTCCCACATTCCCTCCAGACCGCCCGGTTGCTCGCGCCGCATGACGAAACGGTGGCATGATACGAGCCTTGCGCCATCTTTCATTCCAATCGCGCCGAAATATGTCGAATCTGATCGTTCACGGCGGCACTCCGCTACGCGGGGAAATCACGCCGTCCGCCAATAAAAACGCCGTTCTCCCGATTCTCTGCTCGACCCTGCTGACCGATCAGCCGCTGCGTCTCGTCGGCGTGCCCGACATCACCGACGTGCGCAAGATCCTCGACATCTTCCGCGCGCTCGGCAGCAGCGTATCGATGGATTTCGCGACCGGCGTGCTCGACCTGCACCACCGCGACACCAAGTTCGACCCGGCCGTGCACCGCCTGCCCGAGGAAATGCGTTCGTCGATCATGCTGGTGCCGCCGCTGCTCGCGCGCTTCGGCGTGGCGCGGCTCGAGAGCGACGTGAAGGGCTGCACGCTCGGCGTGCGCGAGATCGATCCGCACGTCGAGGTGTTCGAGCGCTTTGGCGCCACCATCGAACGCACCGCCGATTCGCTGATCGTGCGCGCGTCCGGCCCGCTGATCGCCAACGATCACTGGCTCGACTACGCGTCGGTCACCACCACCGAGAACTTCGTGCTGTGCGCCACGGCCGCGGCCGGCGTCTCGACGCTCGTCAACGCCGCCTCGGAACCGCACGTCCAGGAGTTCTGCCACTTCCTCGAATTGCTCGGCGTGCCGATCGAAGGCATCGGCACCTCGCACGTGCGCGTGCAGGGCGGCCGCAGGCTCGGCGGCGGCGAACACCGCTTCGCCGAGGATTTCCACGAAATCGCCACGTTCCTCGCGCTCGGCGCGATCACGGGCGGCGACATCGCGGTGCGCAACAGCGGCCCCGAGATGTTCCCGCTGATCGACCGCACGTTCGCCAAGCTCGGCGTGCAGGTCACGCACGAGAACGGCTGGTCGCGCGCCACGCGCGACGGCGTGATGCGCGTCAAGAAGCCGTTCACGCAGAACATCCTGACCAAGATCGAAGCCGCGCCGTGGCCGTATCTGCCGGTCGATCTGCTGCCGATCTTCATCGCGCTCGGCGTGAAGGCCGAAGGCAGCGTGATGTTCTGGAACAAGGTGTACGACGGCGCGATGGGCTGGACGGGCGAGCTGTCGAAGTTCGGCGCGCACGTGTTCCAGTCGGATCCGCACCGCCTGATCACGTTCGGCGGCCTGCCGCTGACGCCGGCGCGCGTCGAAAGCCCGTACATCATCCGCGTCGCGATCGCGCTGCTGATGGTGGCCGCGAGCATCGAGGGCCGCTCGGAGATCCTCAACGCGCAGCCGATCCGCCGCGCGCATCCGCACTTCGTCGAGAACCTGCGTTCGGTCGGCGCGAATGTGGAGTGGACCGCCGGCGACTGACGCCGCCGCAGGCGTCCCAAGCCCCCTCGGATCGCCCGGCGCACGGCCTCGCCGCCCCGCCGGGCGATCTGTCTTTCATGCCGCAATAGGCAAACGGGCCGCGATCGACGCGGCCCGTTTGCATGTCTTCCCGAGCGAACGGCCGGCCAGGCCCGGCCGCCGTGTTCCATCAGAAGTTGTGCATGATCCCGACGTAGGCGCCCGTCTGCGATTCGCCCGTCAGCGGGTTGGTCGAGGTGGAATCGCGCGTCGAGGCGATCAGGCCGAAGTTCGAATTCCCGCTGTTGCGCATGTAGGCCACCGTCCCGTACAGGAACGTGCGCTTCGACAGGTTGTAGGTGGTGCCGAGCACGTACATGATCGCGTGGCCCGACGGATCGTGCGTCGCGTCGCCGTTGCCGCTGCCCACGCGCACGTAATAGCCGCCGCCCGTCACCGCCCAGGCCGGCGTGGCCGAATAGGTCGCGCCGAGCCAGATGTGATCGGCGCGGTCGGCCAGGCCCTGCGGCGTGTCCGGCGCCGAGTAATGCGTGTAGGCGGCCTGGATCTTGAACTTCTGCACGTACACATTCGTCCCGACGAAATACTCGCGCGACGCCGTGAAGATGTTGTCCATCTTGCCGTTGTTGTTGCGCAATTCGTCGTAGATGCCGCGCACGTCGAACAGCGGCGAGTGATACGACAGCATGATGCCGTCCGAGCGGCCGAAATCGCCGGTCGGGCCGGTGTTGAACTTCGTCTGGTTGCCGAACGCGTATTGCCCCTGCACGTCGAAGCCGTTCCACACCGGGCTGTGATACTCGATGTTGTTGCTGGTCTGCTGCCAGTTGCGGCCGCGCACCAGCGATGCCGACGAAAACGCCTGCTGCACGAACGGGTCGAATTCCCACACGCCGTCGCTGTCGATGAACAGGTTGCGACCGGCCTGCAGCGTGCCCCACTCATTGTTCTTCAGGCCGACGTAGGCGCGCCGCGAGAACATCCGCCCGCCGCCCGTGGTGCCGTTCATCACCTGGAACGCCGTTTCGAGGTTGAAGATCGCCGCGGTGCCGCCGCCCAGATCTTCCGTGCCCTTCAGGCCGAACATGCTGGTGCCCCAGTCGCCGCCCTCGGCGCTCCAGCGCGTGCTGCTGCCCGTGCCCGACGGGTTCGCGATGTGATTCAGATACTCCACGCCGCCGTCGATGCGGCCGTAGAGCGTGACGCTCGACTGCGCGAACGCGGCAGCCGGCATGGCGACGACCAGCGCCGCGATGGAGGTCTTTCGAAGTGTCATATCCCCAGCCTGTTTGTCTCTCAGATTGATTGGCACGTCCGGCGGCCCGTGCGGCGCTGGTGACGCTTGCGACGCCAGGCACGGCCCGCCGGAACGTGTCCCGGGCGCACCTTGCCCGCCGCGGTTCGGTCGGGCAAGTGCGGTCTTGTTGTTGTCGACGACCGGTTCGATCCCAGCATCGCGCTGCCGCGAGGCGTCGCCCACGAGCGAACCGGCGGCCGCCGGTTCCGCATCCACGCGCCGGCTGGCCGGTTTTCAGCCCCCGCCGGACCGCGCGGACCGGAAATGTACGCGTTTGGACCGGGCAGGACAATCTCTTTATAGACGAAGGATTGTTACGCTCTACTGGATAAACCGTCCCGCCGGCCGGTTTGTCGGCACCGCGCCACAGCGTCTTTCGAGTGCGACGCAATCGTGCTAACGCGACGAAATTTGTAGCCTGACACCTGAAAGGGCTCGGTTAGAATCGCAGGCATTCCGAAAAAAATGCCTCCCGAGGGCGGGTCAGCGATGAAGCAGAACACATCCAAAAAAATCGTGTATTGGAGCGCCGCCGTGGCGCTCGCAGCGGGGCTCGGAGCCGGTTTCGGCTGGCCGGCCGACGCGGCGAAGATCGTCAGCGTTTCGCCGCAAGGCTCGACGCCTGACGTCAGCCAGGTCGTGATCAAGTTCGACGAGCCGATGGTGCCGCTCGGTTCGCCGTCCCGGACGGCGCCGGCGACGATCGTCTGCGACGATCCGGCCAGCGCCAAATACGACGCGGTGTGGAGCAACGAGCGCACGTGGGTCGCGATGTTCCAGCAGAACCTGCCCGCCTCGGTGCGCTGCACCGTGACGCTCGACGACAAGCTGCGCTCGGTGGCCGGCCATGACGTGACCGGCCCGCGCCGCTTCGCGTTCCAGACCAGCGGCCCGTATCCGGCCGAGATCCGCCCGAGCCGCACCGAGATCGAGGAAGGCCAGCAGTTCGTGCTGAAGCTGACCGGCCCGGCGACCGACGCCTCCGTGCGCGAGAACGTCTGGTGCGAAGCCACCGGCATCGGCAACCGCATCCCGATCAAGTTCACCGACGCCGACACGCGCGCGCAACTGCTCGACCACTTCCACTGGAAAAAAGACGCCGCTCGCGTGCTGACGCTCGGCTGCGCGCAAACCCTGCCGCCCGGCCAGCCCATGCAACTGGTGTTCGGCGCCGGCGTGAAAGGCCCGAACGGCGTGGCCGGCGGCGCTGAAAAACGCTTCGATTTCCGCGTGCGCGAGCCGTTCGCGGCCAACTTCAGTTGCGAGCGGGAAAACGCCAAGGCCGCCTGCACGCCGCTGCGCCCGGTGCGCATCGAGTTCAACGCGCCGATCACGCGCGCCAACGCCGAGAAGCTGCGCCTGCAAGGCCCCGACGGCGCGATCGCCCCGACCTTCAAGGCCGACGACAACGCCGGCGACACGCGCGCCGTGGAATTCGCCGCGCCGCTGCCCGACAACGCGAACCTCACGGTCACGCTGCCCGACGGCCTGACCGACGACAGCGGCCGCCGCCTCGCCAACGCCGATCTGTTCCCGCTCAAGACGCGCACCGCGGCCATGCCGCCGCTCGCGAAATTCTCGTCGTCGACGTTCGGCATCGTCGAGCGCTACGCCGAGCCCGATTCGCCGGCGCTGGTGCCCGTCACGCTGCGCAACGTGGAAGCCGACCTGAAGATCGCCGGCCTCAACGCCGGCCAGGCCGAGTTCGCGAATATCCGCGTGGAAGACGACAACGCGATCCGCGACTGGATGCGCACCGTCGATCAGCTCGATACGATCGGCATGTCGGTCGACAGCCTCGACAAGCTGCGCCCCGGCCTGTTCGAGCATGCCAAGCACCCGGTGTTCGTCCCGCCGGCCGAAGGCGAGAAGCCGCCGGTGGGCAAGCAGCGGATCGTCGACGTGCGCTCGCTGTCGCTGCTGGCCGGCGAGCCCAAGCTCCAGCGCCTGACGCTGCCGAAGGCCGATCCGGCCACGCTGCGCCCGTTCGAGGTGGTCGGCGTGCCGATCCCGAAGCCCGGCTTCTACGTGCTCGAACTGGCCTCGCCGGCGCTCGGCCGCTCGCTGATGGCCAAGCCGGGCGCGATGTACGTGCGCACCACCGTGCTCGTCACCAATCTCGGCGTGCACTTCAAGCGCGGCCGCGACAACAGCGTCGTGTGGGTCACCACGCTCGACAAGGGCAAGCCGGTGCCGAACGCCGAGATCCGCGTGTCGGACTGCAACGGCGAAGCGCTTGCCTCGGGCCGCACCGATAGCCAGGGCCTGCTCAAGATCGACGGCCCGCTGTCCGAA
This sequence comes from Burkholderia sp. Ac-20379, assembly GCF_017104645.1. Taxonomy (GTDB): domain Bacteria; phylum Pseudomonadota; class Gammaproteobacteria; order Burkholderiales; family Burkholderiaceae; genus Burkholderia. Next base: position 3,712 of record NZ_JAAGPF010000019.1, on the reverse strand, counting down.
CTGCATCAGTGCAACTACGAAAGCGGCTTCCGCAACACGTTCGTGTCGGCGCGCGTCAACGACCCCGTGACCGGCCCCGACATGGCGTTCGTCACCGACGACTGGAACCGCGGCATCGAATCGTGGCGCTTCGACGTGCCGACCGATCGCTCGGCGCGCCCGAACGTGGTCGCGCACACCGTGTTCGACCGGATGCTGGTGCGAGCCGGCGAAACGGTATCGATGAAGCATTACCTGCGCACCGAGACGCTCGATTCGCTCGGCTTCCCGAAGCGCTACCCGACCCGCGTGACGATCCGCCACGAAGGCAGCGGCGACACCTACGAGCAGCCGCTCGTCTGGGCCGCCGATCACACGGCCGATTCGAGCATCACGCTGCCGGCCGGCGCCAAGCTCGGCGAATACACCGTCTCGCTCGACTACGGCGGCGCCGATGCGGGCGGCCAGGCGGCTTCCGACAACGACGGCCAGGACGATGCGCACACCGCCTACGACGCCGGGTCGTTCCGCGTCGAGGCGTTCCGCCTGCCGGTGTTCAAGGGCACGGTGGCCGTGCGCGACGCCCGCACCAGCCCGTTGGTCGGCGCCAGCGAGGCGCCGGTGACGGTGCAGCTCGATTACGTATCGGGCGGCCCGGCCTCGAACCTGCCGGTGCGCGTGTCGGCGCTGGTGCGCCCCGCCACCCCGGCGTTCGCCGACCGTTACCCCGATTTCTCGTTCAGCCCGTATCGCCCCGAACAGCCCGGCTCGGACGCCGGCGCGAGCGACGAGGACGACGACGGCAGCGCCGCGAGCAGCGGCCCCGATCCCGACGCGCCGAAGCTGGTGGCCGACAAGCTGCCCGTCACGCTCGACCGCAACGGCGCGGGCGCGCTGACGCTGAAATCGCTGCCGAAGGTCGATTCGCCGAAGCGCCTGGCGCTCGAGGCGACGTTCGCCGATCCGAACGGCGAAATCCAGACGATCCGCAACGACACCACGCTGTGGCCCGCCGCGCTGGCGGCCGGCATCAAGGCCGGGCACTGGGTGGCCGTGGGCGATTCGGTGCCCGTCACCGCGCTGGCCGTCGACCTGGACGGCAAGCCGCACGCCGGCGCGGCCGTGGAAGTGCACGGCTATGCGCGCATCACGACCTCGTCGCGCAAGCGCATGGTCGGCGGCTTCTATTCCTACGACAACCGCAGCGAAACGCGCGACCTCGGCGCGCTGTGCAGCGGCAAGACCGACGACAAGGGCCGCTTCGCCTGCGACGCCAAGCTCAAGGACGCCGGCGAAGTGTCGCTGGTGGCCGTGGTCAAGGACGGTTCGGACCGCGCCGCCACCGGCAGCACCTCGGTGTGGGTGGTGCGCGAGGACGAACTCTGGTTCGGCGGCAACAACACCGACCGGATCGACCTGATCCCCGAAAAACCGTCGTACGAACCGGGCGAAACCGCGCGCTTCCAGGTGCGCATGCCGTTCCGCTTCGCCACGGCGCTGGTCGCCGTCGAGCGTTCGGGCGTGATGGAAACGCACGTCGTGCAACTGAACGGCCGCGATCCGACCGTCGAACTGAAGGTCGACAAGACCTGGGGGCCGAACGTCTACGTGTCGGTGCTGGCGCTGCGCGGCCGGCTGCGCGAGGTGCCCTGGTATTCGTTCTTCACGTGGGGCTGGAAGACGCCGGTGGACTGGGCGCATGCGTTCTGGAACGAGGGCCGCCATTACGTGCCGCCCACCCCGCTCGTCGATCTGTCGAAGCCGGCGTTCCGCTACGGGCTGGCCGAGATCAAGGTCGGCACCGCCTCGCATCAGCTCGGCGTGACCGTCACGCCCGACGCGGCCAGCTACCCGGTGCGCGGCACCGCACACGTCAAGGTGGCGGTGCGGCTGCCCGACGGCAAGCCCGCGCCGGCCGGCACGCAGATCACCGTGGCCGCCGTCGACGACGCGCTGCTCGAACTGATGCCGAACACCAGTTGGGATCTGCTCGGCGCGATGCTGCAACGGCGCGGCTACGGCGTCGAAACGGCCACCGCGCAGATGGAGATCGTCGGACGCCGCCACTTCGGCCGCAAGGCCGTGCCGGCCGGCGGCGGGGGCGGCGCCGCGCCCACCCGCGAACTGTTCGACACGCTGCTGTTGTGGAACCCGCGCGTGACGCTCGACGCGAATGGCGAGGCCAGACTCGACATCAAGCTCAACGATGCGCTGACGCGCTTCACGATCGTCGCCGTGGCGTCGGTCGGCGCCGACCGCTTCGGCACCGGCCGCGCGAGCGTGCGCAGCACCCAGGATCTGCAACTGATCTCGGGCCTGCCGCCGCTGGTGCGCGAAGGCGACGCGCTGGTCGCGCCGTTCACGCTGCGCAACACCACGTCGCGCGCGATGAAGGTGGTCGTCACGCCGAACGCGCCGGGGCTCGACCTGCCCGCGCAAACGGTGGAGCTGGCCGCCGGCGCCTCGCGCGAGGTGTCGTGGCGGGTGGCCGTGCCGGTGGGCGCGGGCGATGCGGGCGGTGCGCTGCCCTGGTCGATCGCCGCCGCCGAGCAAGGCGGCGCGCACGCGGCCGACGCGCTGAAGCTGACCCAGCGCGTGGTGCCCGCCGTGCCGGTCACGGTGCAGCAAGCCACGCTGACGCAGATCGACGGCAGCTTCTCGGTGCCGATCGCGGCCCCGGCCGACGCGGCCGCCGGCAGCAACGGCATCCCGCGCGGCGGCATTTCGGTGGCGCTGCAATCGAAGCTCGCCGACGGGCTGCCCGGCGTCACGCGCTGGTTCCAGCAGTATCCGTACCGCTGCCTCGAACAGCAGACCTCGCGCTCGCTCGGCCTGCACGATCCGGCGATGTGGCAGGCCGTGATCGCGCAGATGCACGCCTATCTCGACCGCGACGGCCTGGCGGGCTACTTCCCGCTGTCGGCCGAAAGCGGCGAGAACGGCAGCACCACGCTGACGGCCTACCTGCTGTCCGTCACCGACGAAGCGGCCAAGCTCGACCCGCGCTACGCGCTGCCCGAGGCGCTGCGCACGCAGCTCGAAGCCGGGCTGGCCAGCTATGTGGACGGCCGCATCACGCGCGACACCTGGGCGCCGCGCGAGGATCGAGACCTGCGCAAGCTCGCCGCGCTCGAGGCGCTGTCGCGCCACGGCGCCGCGCGCGCCAGCATGCTCGGCTCGATCGCGATCACGCCGGAACGCTGGCCGACCTCGGCGCTGCTCGACTACTACGCGATCCTGTCGCGCATGACGGACATCCCGCAGCGCGACGAGAAACGCGCGCAGGTCGAGCAACTGCTGCGGGCGCGCCTGTCGTATCAGGGCACGCAACTGGTGTTCTCGACCGCGCGCGACGACGATCTGTGGTGGCTGATGACCGGCAACGACAGCAATGCCGCGCGGCTCGCGCTCGCCTTCAATGGCAATCCGGCGTGGAAGGACGAGATGCCGCGCATCGTATCGGGCCTGCTCGCGCTGCAACACAACGGCGCCTGGCAGACCACCACCTCGAACCTGCTCGGCGAGCTGGCCGTCGAACGCTTCTCCAGGACGTACGAGAACACGCCGGTCACCGGCCAGACGCAGTTGCGGCTCGGCGATGCGGAGCGCCATATCGGCTGGGGCGGCGCAGCCGCCGCCGATGCGGGCGCGACTGCCGCTTCGGCGCCGGTGCAGGCTTCGGGGGCCAAGCTGGCCGCGCCGTCGAACGTGGCGCAGTCGTCCGCCGCCACGC
>NZ_JAAGPF010000219.1 GCF_017104645.1 Burkholderia sp. Ac-20379 | reverse complement strand
GTGGAGCTGCGCGCGGCTCGCGCCGCACGAGCGCCGCGTGCTGGCCGGGCTCGCCACGCTGCCCGACACGTTCACGATCGACGCCGCGTGCGCCGTCGCCGCGCCATGCGGGCTCGACGGCGAGGCGATGCTCGACGTGCTGGCCACGCTCGTCGCGAAATCGCTGGTCGAGGTCGACGCGACGCCACCCGCGCCCGTGCGACGCTATCGGCTCTCGGATACGTTGCGCGCGTTCGCGCGCGAGATGCCGGTGGCCGCAGCGAAGCCGGCCGATGCCGATGCCGATGCCGACAACACCGGCCACCATGCCGCGCACGCGATCGCGCCGCCCGTGCCCGACAGCGGCGCGGCGGCATCGCCGCAGCGGCCGGCATCGCATCCCCCATCGCCCGCGCTTCGTCGGGAGGCCGAATCAATGCCGGCCGCGCCGCCGCTGCACCCGCCCCCGCCTCGTCCAGCGAATGCATCGAGTGGCTATCTCTGGCACGCCGTGTCGCCGCTCGACACCAGCCGTTCGGTGGTGCCCGTGCTGGCCGTGCCCACCGCGCGCGGCGCACCGGTTCCGCGTCGCGGCCGTGCGCGGGCCGGCACGCCGGCCCGCGCCTGCCAGGCATCGATGGACAACGCACGCGAAAACCCGGCGACGAGCCGCACGCTGCCGCGCAGCGTCCATGTCTCGCAGGGCAAGCGCCGGGCGCGGCGGGAACCGTCGTGAGGCCGGCGCGGCAATGAATCGGGAACCCGCAGGCGCCTGCCCCCGCACAGCCGACATCGCCATCGAGCAGCGGATCTGCCGCCGCCTCGCCTGGCAGGTGCTGCCGGTCATGATGCTGGCCTATCTGGCCGCCTATATCGACCGGACCAACGTGAGCTTCGCGTCGCTGCAACTGCACGGCCAGCTCGGCTTTTCCGATGCCGTGTTCGGCTTCGGCGCGGGCGTGTTCTCGCTCGGCTACGTGGTGTTCGAACTGCCCAGCAACATGATCCTGCAGCGGGTGGGCGCGCGGCTCTGGCTCACGCGCATCATCCTCGTGTGGGGCGCCGTGACCGCGTTCACGGCGCTGGTGGCCACGCCCAAGCAGTTCTACGTGATGCGCTACCTGCTCGGCATCGCCGAGGCGGGGCTGGTGCCGGGCATCGTCTACTACCTGTCGCGCTCGTTCCCGTGCCATTACCGCGCGCGCATGCTGTCGACGTTCTATGCCGCGCTGCCGCTCTCGGGCGTGATCGGCGCGCCGCTGGCCGGCCTGATCATGCAGGACTTCGACGGCGCGCTGCAGATCGCGGGCTGGAAATGGATGCTGATCGTGGAATCGCTGCCGGCGTGCGTGGCCGCGCTGTTCTGCTGGTGGCGGCTCGACGACGACGTCACCACGAGCCCGCGCTATTCGCCCGAGGATCGCGCCCACCTGGTGCGGGCACTCGAGCGCGACCGGGCGTCGAGCCAGTCGATCCATCCCGACCAGGTCTATTCGAGCCCGCTCGTCCTGGCGTTCGGCGCGCTCTACTTCTTCGACGTGTTCGCGATTTACGGCTACACGCTGTGGGCGCCCGCCATCGTTCATTCGCTGGGGGTCAGCGGCAACCTGCGGATCAGCCTGATCACGGTCTTGCCGAACCTGGTGGCGATCGCCGTGATGATCGCGGTGGGCCGCAATGCGGACAGGACGCGCTCGCGGCGCCTGCACGTGGCCGCGCTGCTGTTCGTGGCCGCGCTCGGCCTGGCGCTGGCGGCGCTGCTGCACCGGCATCTCTGGCTGTCCGTGGCCGGGCTGTGCATTGCGAACGCGTGCCTGCTGTCGGTGCCGCCGGTGTTCTGGAGCATGCCGATCACGGTGCTCGGCCCGGCCTCCGCCGCGAACGGGATCGCCTGGATCAGCGCGATCGGCAATCTCGGCGGCTTTTTCGGCCCCTACACGGTCGGCCATCTGAAACAGAGCTCCGGCAGCCTGCTGGCGCCGGTCGTGACGATGATCGGCTGCCTGCTGCTCGGCGTGGTGCTGACGCTGCTGCTGCCGAAACGGCTGGTGGACGGCTGAGGCGAACGGCTGAGGCGGCGGTGCCCTAGCGCGTCAGCGCGGCGTTGATGCCGAGCGCCTGCGCCTTCAGCACCAGATCGGCCAGCGAGCGCGCGCCCATCTTCACCATCGCGTTCTTGCGATGGATCTTCACGGTGATCTCGCTGAGATCGAGATTCGCGGCGATCTGCTTGTTCATCAGGCCCGCCGTCACGAGCGACATCACCTCGCGCTCGCGCGGCGTCAGCGCCGCGAACCGGTTGCGCAACTCGGCCACCTGGCTGCCCGTGTCGCGGCGCTGCTTGTCGTGCAGCAGCGCGCTCGCCACCGCATCGAGCAGGTCCTGGTCGCGGAACGGCTTGGCGAGGAAATCGAACGCGCCGTTCTTCATCGCCTTCACGGACATCTCGATGTCGCCGTACGCCGTGATGAAGATGATCGGCAAGCCCAGCGCGCCGGCGACGATCTGATCCTGGACCGCCAGCCCGCTCTGGCCCTTGAGCCGCACGTCGAGAATCAGGCAGCTCGGCACGTCGGGCTTGTCGAGCGCCAGGAATTCCTGCGCCGACGCGAACGCCAGCACGTTCAGATCGACCGAACGCAACAGCGTGGTCAGCGCCTCGCGCATCGAATCGTGATCGTCGACCACGTAGACAAGCGCGCTCCCGGCGGTATTCTCATCGTTCATCTGCTTCCTCGGTTCCTGCCAACATCGGAGGGGGGGTGCGTTCCTGCATCGTATCGTGCGCGAGCGGCAACGTGAACTGCATGCGCATGCCGATGTCCGCCCCGCGTTCGGCCCAGACATGGCCGCCGTGCGCCTCGACGATCGAGCGGCAGATCGACAGGCCCATGCCCATGCCGTCCTTGCGCGTGGTGAAGAACGGCGTGAACAGCAGCGCCGCGTTGGCCGCGCTGACGCCGTGGCCGGTATCGTCGATCCGCACGCGCGCGGCGCCGTCGGCGCGGGCCGCGGCCACGCTCAGACGCATGCCGCCGGGCGCGCCCGACATCGCCTGCATGCCGTTCATCAGCAGATTGATCACGACCTGCTGAAGCTGCACGCGATCGCCGAACACCACGAGCGGCGCGGCCGCGAGCGACACCTGCAGCTCGACGCCTTGGCTGCGCATTTCGCGCCGCACGAGCTCGACCGATTCCTCGACGATCGCGTTGACGTCCACAAGCGCCGCATCGGCGTCGCGTTTGCGGGCCAGCGCGCGGATCCGCCGGATCACCTCGGTCGCGCGCTTCGCGTCGCGCGTGCTCTGCTCGATCGACGCGCGTACCTCGGCGAGTTCGGGCGGCGTGCGGTTCAGCCATCGCAGCCCGGCCTCGCCGGTGGTGACGATCGCGGCCAGCGGCTGCGTCACCTCGTGCGCGATCGACGCCGCCAGTTCGCCGAGCATCGACACGCGCGTGGTGTGCGCCAGCTCGCTGCGCGAGCGGTCGAGCGCCTGCTCGGCGCGGCGCAACGCCTCGATATCGGTATTGACGCCGTACCATGCCTGGATCCGCCCGTCGGCGCCACGCAGCGGCGCGGAGGCGATCACGGTCCAGCGGTAGCTGCCGTCGCCGTGCCGGAACCGCGCGGTGCGCTCGAAATAGCCGCCGCGCGCGATCGCCTCGCCCCACGCGGCCTGCACCTCGGCGAGGTCGTCAGGATGCAGGATGTCGCGCCAGACGTCGCCGTCACCGTTGCGGCCGCGGCCGGTATCGATGCCGTATTCGCTCCAGCGCCGGTTCACGTAGGTGGGCCGGCCGTCGTCGCGCGAGCTCCACACCATGGCCGGAATCGCGTCGAGCGTGGCCAGCAGCTCTTCCTTCTGCCGGCGCAATGCGCCTTCCATGCGGCGCGTTTCGGTCACGTCGTCGTCGGTCGACAGAATCCCGACCGGCCGCCCCCAGCGGTCGCGCGACAGCATCACGCGGCTGGACACCCGCACCACGGCGCCGTCGTTGCGCACGCGTTCGAGCTCGCCCTGCCAATGGCCGGCCTCGATCGCCTGCCGGCGGATCTCCGCATCGGCCAGCGCGCCGCGCGTGTGCGTGAGCGCCTGCAGCGTGCGGCCCACCGCTTCGTCGGCGGGCCAGCCGTAGAGCCGTTCCGCGCCGTGGCTCCAGAACGTGATGCGATCGTCGAGGCCATAGACGACCACCGCATCGTGCGTGAGGTTCAGCAGATCGACCTGGTGCCGCAACGTCGCATGGCTGCCCTGATTGCGCACCGCGAGGATCGACACCACGATCAGCGCGCTCAGGCTCACGCCGCAGCGCGCGATCGAACTCGGCGCGACCGGATCGTTCGGCGAGATCAGGAAGCCGAGCACGTCGACGGCGATGCACAGCCAGGCCACGGCCACCGTGACGCTGGTCGACGCGACCGACGACACCAGCAGCACCACCACCACGTACAGCACCGCGACGGCGATATTCAGCGGTGCGAACGCATCGACCAGGAACACGCCGAGCCCGACCGCCGCGGCCAGCAGGCAGACCATGCGGGCATTGGCGGGCAGGCCGCCGCCGGCCTCAGCCTCGAGCCAGCGAAGCCGGGGCCATTGCACGGTGTCGGGGCGGAGCGGTCCTGTCATGCGAATCAACGGGGGAATGATGCGGAATCCTGACGCTCAGACGGCGCCGCATCGGCTCATGGCGTGCCGGTGCCGGCGGCGCGAATCGCGTCGAGGCGCTGGCCGATCTGCGCGGCATCCACCGGCTTGCTGAACACGCAGAGCGCGCCCACGTCGCGGGCCTGCCGCAGCAGCAGATCGGATTCGAACGCGGTGATGAAGATGATCGGCGGCGGCGCGGCACGGTCGAGCAGGCGCCGATACATCTCGATTCCCGACAGGCCCGGCATCTGCACGTCCGAAATGATGCAGGCGACGTCCGCGAGCGCGTCGGCGCGCAGGAACGCTTCCGCCGACGCATAGGTACGAACCTCCCAGCCGAGCGAGCGGACGAGACTGCACGTCGCCTCCCGGACGGACGCGTCGTCCTCGACGATCGAAACGACATGATGAGCACACACGCTGGGGAGGTCCTTGGCCTTGTTCGCATTGACGACGACGGAGCGCCACACGCCCCGGGCCGGCAAGTCGGGACGTATAGTACTGTAGCCGTTCAAGGTCCGAAACCATCTAAAGGTATGAGTTATCGGGGCCGCGCCGGGCGCGCGATGCGGGGCGTCGCGCGCAGGCGGCCGGCGCGGCCGGGCCTGCCGGACGGCCGTGGCGGCGCGTTCAGCCTTTTTCAGGTGGCGCGTGAACCCGGCCCTGCCTGCGGTGCGATACCGGGTCGGGCGGCCAGCCGGTTCGCGGCCGCCCGCCTGCAGCCCGCCTGCAGCACAACGCGCGCGCGCTCAGACCTGCGCGATGCCGCCGTCCGCGAACACCTCGGCGCCGTTCACGAAGCTCGAATCGTCGGAGGCGAGGAACGTCACCACCTTCGCCACTTCCGAGGCCTCGCCCACGCGCCCCAGCGGCACTTGCGACGCCATGTAGGCGAGCAGACCGTCCTGCGCTTCCTTGCTCTCGCCCGCGAGCTCCACCAGCCCGATCGTGCGGATCGGGCCGGGCGCGACGACGTTCACGCGAATCCCGCGCTCCTTCAGGTCGAGCACCCAGCTGCGCGCCAGCGCGCGCACCGCGGCCTTCGACGCGCTGTAGATGCTGAACGCCGGCGTGCCCTTCGAGCCGGCCGTGGAGCCGGTCAGCACGATCGAGCCGCCCTTCTCCATCAGCGGCAGCGCCTTCTGCACCGTGAACACGAGCGCGCGCACGTTGCGATCGAACGTGTCGTCGAAATGCTGCTCGGAGATGTCGCCGAGCGGCGCCATCGTGCCGCCGCCCGCGTTCGCGAACAGCACGTCGAGCTTGCCGGCGGCGTCGCGAATCGTCGCGAACAGCGCGTCGAGGTCGGCCAGCTTCGTCACGTCGCCACGCACGCCGCGCGCGCCGTGGCCGATCTCCGCCACCGCCTTTTCGAGCTCGGCCTCGCGCCGGCCGGTGATGAACACCGTGGCGCCCGCTTCCGCCAGATCCTTCGCGGCGGCCAGCCCGATGCCCGTCGTGCCGCCCGTGACCAGTGCGATCTTTCCTTCCAGTTTCCTGCTCATGTTGACCTCCTCGGTTGAATGTCGATGGGGGCCAAGATAGGCGGCGCGATGCTAAAAGATCCTGAATGCTTATTAATTTTTACGGCGCGGGCCCCAACCCCGGGGCCGTGTCGCGGGCCGCCCCGATCGCCGGCGGCCCGCTTGCGGGCGCTACGTGGTCGCGACGGCAGCTTCCGCAGCGTCCGGATCTCACGCCTGCCACTGCTTCAGCGTGAAATCGTCGCTGATCAGGCGGCGGTCCAGCAGGAAGCGCCTGGCGCTGTCCAGCAACGCCAGGCCTTCGGGCGGGTAAGCCGCCGTCGGGAAATGCGAGACCGGATGGGCGAGTCGTATCGTGTCCGCCGTGAAGGCGGTCTGCTTCTGGTGAAACGCGTAATACGCCGGCGCATCGGCGCCGATTTTCGACAGGGCGGCCCGACGCGCGCGATGCCATGCCTGCGCCACGCCCGGCACGCGGGCCAGCAGCTTGTCCGAGGCGACGATCACATAGGAGCCGAGCAGATCGGGATGCTGCACGCCCTGATCGATGACCGGGTAGCCCCGTTCGGCGAGCACCGGCCCGAAGTCGGACGCGGCGGCGTAGGCGTCGAGCGATGCGTTGTGCAGGGCCGCATCCGCATCGGAGCCGAGCAGATAGACCACCCGTGTCCGGTTGCTCAGGCCCGCCGCGCCGAGGACGCCGAGCAGATAGCGGTGCGTGTAGGAGCCCATCGCGACGCCGACGGTCTTGCCGTCGAGGTCGGCAACACGCTGCACGCCGCCTTTCGGCGCCACCAGCCAGCTGCTCAAGCCAATCTCCTCGAAGCCGATCAGATGCGCGCCGACGCCCTTCCCCCTCGCCACCAGCGCCGGCGTGTCGCCGTAAATGCCGATATCCAGCGCACCGGCAAACAATGCCTCGTTGAGGTCGGGGCCGTTCCGGAACACGTGCACCGAAATGTCGTGAATCCCGAGCGGAGACAGTTCCCGCTGCAAGTATCCGAGCGCCAGTGCGTAGCCGGACGGGCCTGTCGGGGCGCGCGTCGGGCCGATCACGCCGAGATGCAGGGTCTGGCTGTCGCGCGTGGCGGCAAGCGCCGGGATACCGCCCAGCAGCAGGCCGCCGGCGGCAACGGTTCGTCCAAGGAAGGTTCGGCGCGAGCGGGCCTCGATTCGAGTCGTACGGTCTTTCATGAGCATCGTCAATGGATTGGGGTGAGGAGTTGAAAATTGGCATCGAGGTCCGCAGTCGAGCGACGCCCCGGGCCCCACCCGAGCGCGGCGCGATAGCGGCCGAAATGTGACGCTCCCGCCGCGCCTGCCTCACCGGCCGGCGCAATGGCGTCCGCTTGCGGCGCGACGTACAGGGCGTCCGCCGGGCAATACAGCTCGCACATGAAGCAGGTCTGACAATCCGCCTGACGTGCGATCAGCGGCACGCCACCGGGCACGGCGTCGAAGACGTTGGTGGGACAGACGCGCACGCAGATGTCGCAACCCGTACAGTTCGCATCACTGATGATTTCGATCATGCGAACGCTCCCGGTGCGGCCGCCGGCCGCCGGGTGTCGTCCACCGGTTGCCTGCGCATCCATATGTCGTCGAGCCCCCCGCAAACGATGCGATTGCGCTGCCCCGTATCCACCGCCGCGTGATCGCGGCGCCGATGCATGCCGCGGGTCTCGGTCCGCGCCAGCGCGCTGCGATACATCCAGCGTGCCGTCGCCACCATGGCGGCCGCCTGTCGCAAGCGCAGCGTTTCTTCCGCCTCGCCGGGCGGCGCGCAGCGCTGCAGGCGTGACCACAGGGCATCCAGCCGCGTCAGCGAATCGGCCAGCCCTTCCCCGCTGCGCGTCCAGTTGCGCTCATAGGGCAGCACCTCGGCCTGCACGGCGGCGACGGCTTCCCGGCTATCCACGCGCCGGCCTCGGGACGGCCCGACCAGCCCGGCCCCACCCGCTCCGCGCAAGGCTGACTTCGGCTCGCCACGCTTCGCCCGCGCGTGATCGGCCGCACCGGCACCCGCCCAAAAACCCGACGACATCGCCCACGCGGCGTTGTGGCTGCCGCCTCCCGTGAAGCCGCCGCAAATCAGCTCGCGAGTGGCGGCGTCGCCCGCCGCATACAGCCCCTCGACCGTGGTCGCGCAATCGCGATCGACAATATGCAGGCCGCCCGTGCCGCGCACGGTGCCCTCGAGCCGCAGGCTGACCGGAAAGTGTTGGGTGAACGGATCCAGGCCCAGGCGATCGAACGGGAGGAAGAAATTCGGCTGCGCGGTTCGCATCCAGGCGCGGACTTTCGCGTCGGCCCGGTCGAGGCAGGCGAACACGCGATGCGTCTGCAGCGCCTTGGCGATCACGCTTCGCCCCCGTGCCGACCCTGCGCCCGCGATCTCGACGCCCTTCTCGTCGTAAAAGCGCGCCCATTGATAAAACAGGGACTTGGTCACCGAGGCAAACTCGGGGCCGAGGCCATAGGCATTCGAGAATTCCATCCCGGATAGCGCCGCGCCCGCCTCGGCCGCCATCAACTGGCCGTCGCCGGTCAGGACGTTGCAACCCAGCGCCCTGCTCAGGAATGCACACCCGCCGGTCGCGATGACGACCGCCCGCGCACGCACGGCCCAGGCGCCGCCGCCCTGACGCTGGATGCCGCGCGCACCGGCCACGGCGCCCTCTTCGTCGACCAGCAGTTCGAGCGCCGGGCTCTGATCGAGGATCAGCGTGCCGGCCTGCTTCGTGCGTTTTCGCATCAGCCGCATGTAATCGGGACCTTGCAGCGAATTCCGACGCGATGCGCCGTGCTCGTCAACCGGGAACGGGTAACCCCACTGCGCCAGTTGCTCGATATTTGTCCAGGTCTGCTCGAGCACGCGATCCATCCACAGGTGCTCGGCAAGCTCCCCGCCGAGGGCGTAGCGGCTCTGCTTCGCGCGTTCGCGAACATCGCCGGAGGGCGACACATGCCAGATGGCGGTTCCGGACGGCGCCGTGGCGCCGGAGGTGCCGCAGAATCCCTTCTCGGCCAGCACGACTTTGGCCCCCCGCGCGGATGCGCTTATCGCGGCCCAGGTTCCCGCCGGGCCGCCGCCGATCACCAGCACGTCCGCTTCGTGGGATATACCGGCTCCGGACAAACACGTAGCGTAGCTGGCCGCGCTCGCGTTCGATTTTTCCATTGATACGCCCTCCGTTTAATACGCCGTTTCGTCGTTTCAGCGTGTATTGCGTTATCGAATTAACCTGCATCGCCTGAAGCACGCGTTTATCGTTATCGAACTGGCCGAATGCGAAACACCAGGCACCTTCACCGGCTCTCAATCGACCATGTCATCACGCCCCCTCGCGCCCCGCCCTGCTCAACTCGCCCCGTTTCAGCGGGCCGCCCGCATTTCGGATCAGGCATCGCAATCCATGCCATTGCAGTCGAGTGGCCGGGACCTGACGCGCCGCCAGCGGGAAATCGTCTGGGCGGCGTTTTGCAATCACGAACTGCTGGCCGACTGGCCGGAACCGGTGCTGGACGAATTGGTGGAAGCGGGCCAATTACGGACCTACCCCGACGGCACATTGATTTATTCCGCCAATGCGCCATGCAGCGATATCCACATCATTCTTTCCGGCATGCTCGAATGGGCATGGCCGAGCACGGACGGATTACGTGCCGTTGAAACCTTTATTCCCGCCGGCGAGCTCGCCAATCTCACCGCGGTGATGACCAACCAGCGCTCGATTCACAATCAACGGGCGCGCGGGCTGACACGGCTGTTCCATATCCCTGCCCACGCGCTGGAGCTCGCGCTCGAACGGAACCCCTCGCTCACCCTCAGCCTGTTGCGCCTGCTCGCGCAGCGCGCCCGTCACCTGCACGACTGCCTGGGCCGTGTCGGCCTGATGTCGTTCCGCGCCCGCCTGGCCAGCCATCTGCTGGCGCTCGGCCGCCGATATGGCCACACCGAAGGCAATCGCATCACGCTGCGCATGCGCCTTTCACAGGAAGACCTTGCCGCGCTGCTGATGGCTTCGCGTCAGCATGTCAACAAGGAGCTGCGCTGGTTCGTCGAACGCAATTGGGTTCATGCAAGCTATGGCCGCTTCACGCTCGTCGATGTGACGGCGATCGAGGCGATGATCCGCGAATCGGGTGCGCTGCCCGACCTGCTCCACGCGCAGCACGCCGCGCGCTGAGGGGCCGTCGCGCCGCCGCTTCGGCCGGCTGCAGGCAATTATTCGCGCTCAAGGGGTTTCGATCTGTCGGCGCAATGACAGTGCTTTGCACTTTTTCTTCGACGCTAATGCTTGGGCTCACGAATATCGAACCGGCAGCCTGCGCGTCCGACCGGCGCCGGGCGTGGCCGGCACAACCTGGACATGAAGCCGTGGCGGGTGGAACCGGAGCCGCCGGCGCCAGGGTTCACGCCCTCATCCACGCGCACCCGAGCGCACCCGACGTCGCGCCGGCATGCGAGTGCGCATCGACACCCGCCTTGCCGTGCCGGGCTCGCGCGTCCGACCTGCGCCGGTGAAGCTCGTCGAGCACGGCAGGCGGCACGACGCCGGCCAGTCCCGAACGCAGGCTCTCCTGCGCCACCCGCATTCTCCAGCCAACGTTTCGCCGATTTTCGATAAGATGGCTCACCCCCGTCTCATCGCGACAGCGCAGCGCCGAATCCCGTGCCAGGGCCGGCCGCACGGCGTCGTTCGATCCGGTTCTGGCCATCTCCGCCGCGCGGCGGCAGATACCAATGGGTATGCCATCAGCCAATGCCGCAGGTCGGCCCCCGCCCGATACTGCAGCCCGATTCGCCGCGGACACGTTCAATGCCCTACGTACTCTTTGTCGAAGACGATCCCGATTCCCGCGACATGCTCGTCGCGCTTGCCCACACCCAGCAATTGACATGCGACGCGGCGGGAACGCTGGCCGAGGCGCGGGCCTTCATCGCCCGGCGCATGCCCGATCTCATCGTGAGCGATCTGATGTTGCCGGATGGGCGGGGGGTCGATCTGTTCGACGAGTTGCCGAAGGGCGGCCACTGCGAAAAGATCCTGATGACGGGGCACGCCAGCATCGACACCGCCATCGAGGCGATGCGGCGCGGCGCGACCGACTATCTGGTCAAGCCGCTGAACATGCACCGGCTCAACAGCATCTTCGAGCGCGTGCCGCGCGCCACCGCCCTGCATGAGGAAATCGCCGCGCTGCGCGACGAGCTGAAGCGCCTCGGCCGCTTCGGCCTGATGCTCGGCAATTCGCCGCCGATGCAGCGCGTGTACACCGCGCTCACACGGGTGGCCGGCACCGACGCCTCGGTGCTGTTGATGGGCGAATCCGGCACCGGCAAGGAACTGGCGGCGGAGACGGTCCACCGCCTGAGCCGCCGCCGCAGCGGCCCGTTTCTGGCGGTCAACTGCGGCGCGATCGCGGCCAATCTGGTCGAGAGCGAGCTGTTCGGCCACGACAAGGGCAGCTTCACCGGCGCGGAGCGGCAGCACAAGGGCTACTTCGAACGCGCCGACGGCGGCACGCTGTTCCTCGACGAAATCACCGAGATGCCGCTCGAATTGCAGGTCAAGCTGCTGCGCGTGCTCGAAACCGGCCGCGTGACGCGCCTCGGTTCGGCGCGCGAGATCGACGTGGACGTGCGCATCGTGGCGGCCACCAACCGCGATCCGGAAGCGGCGATCGCCAGCGGCAAGCTGCGGGCCGACCTCTACCATCGGGTCAACGTGTTCCCGATCGCGCTGCCGCCGCTGCGCGAGCGCGGCGACGACATCCAGATGCTGGCCAACGCGCTGCTGGAACGCCTGAACCAGGACACCGGCCGCAACCTGCAGTTCGCGCCGGCGGCGCTGGCCGCGCTGTCGAACTTCGCCTGGCCCGGCAACGTGCGCGAATTGCGCAACTTCGTGCAGCGCGCCAGCATCTTCAACGACGGCGATCTGATCGCCGAGTTGCCGCAACCGATCCTGACCGAAGTGCTCGGCGATCGCGACGTGGCCGATGAAGTCGTGACCGTTCAGCTCGGCGCGACGCTCGCCGAGGTCGACCGGCGCATGATCCTGAGCACGCTGGCGCGCTGCAGCGGCGTCAAGACCCACGCGGCCGAAGTGCTCGACATCAGCCTGAAGACGATCTACAACCGGCTCGCCGAATTCGACGACGTCGAGAACGCCGAGCCGTCGGACGACGCGGCTTCGGCGTAGTTGTCTCGGTCGTTGCCTCGCGGCAACCGGCCCGCAGCAGCCAGCTTCATAGCCCCGCCCGATCCGGCGCGGGGCCACCCATGAAGCCGCTTGCCGCACCGCCGCGACGATCTCGTCGGCCTCGGCGCGCGTCATCACCAGCGGCGGCGCGAAGCCCAGGATGTCGCCGTGCGGCATGGCGCGCGCGATCACGCCGCGCTCGAGCGCCGCTGC
>NZ_JAAGPF010000218.1 GCF_017104645.1 Burkholderia sp. Ac-20379 | reverse complement strand
CGAGGTCCGGCCGCGCGACGCGGTCGATCCGGCCGACGCCGCGCGCGACGGCGAGGGCGGCGCGCGATGAGCGACTACGCCATGACCTGGTGGGCGATCGCCGGCATGACGGTGGTCACGGCGATCACGCGCGCGCTGTTCCTGATCGGCGGCGAGCGCACCATCCTGCCCGAGCGCGCCCAGCGCGCGATGCGCTACGCGCCGGCCGCCGCGCTCGTCGCGGTGGTGCTGCCCGACGTGCTCGACACGCCGGCCGGCCTCTCGTTCGCGCTTTCCAATCACGATTTCTACGCCGCCGCGGCCGGTCTCGCCTGGTTTTTGTGGCGGCGCAGCATGATCGGCACGATCCTGATCGGGATGGCCGTTTTCACGCTGCTGCGCCTGGTCGTATGACGGTCCGCCGCCCCGCGCGGCGCGGGTTCTTCATGCTGCGACGCAGCATCGAAAGCGCCGCGTCAAATATGGGGAATTCGCCGTGCGGCGGGGCAGGCCGCGGGGTCGATCGGCTAGAATGAGTTTTTCCCGAAATTTCGCGCGCGTCGCACGGCCCAGCCCGGCCGTCCGGCGCCCTTGTCGGCAGCCCGCGCGCGATCTTTCCGCAACGCCTTCCTTCATCAACCTTCAATCAATCCCATGAGCCAAGTTAAGCGTCTTACCGACCTGATCGCCGAGGGGAAAGTCTCCGGCAAACGCGTCTTTATCCGCGCCGATCTGAACGTGCCGCAGGACGATCACGGCAACATCACCGAAGACACCCGCGTGCGCGCGTCGGTTCCGGCGATCCGCGCGGCGCTCGACGCTGGCGCCGCCGTGATGGTCACCTCGCACCTGGGCCGTCCGACGGAAGGCGAATTCAAGCCCGAGGATTCGCTCGCTCCCGTCGCCACGCGCCTGGCCGAACTGCTCGGCCGCGATGTCCCGTTGATCGCGAACTGGGTCGAGAACGGCGTGAAGGTCGCGCCGGGCGACGTCGTGCTGCTCGAGAACTGCCGCGTCAACAAGGGCGAGAAGAAGAACGACGACACGCTGGCGCAGAAGATGGCCGCGCTGTGCGACATCTACGTCAACGACGCGTTCGGCACCGCCCACCGCGCCGAGGCCTCCACCCACGGCATCGCCAAGTTCGCGCCGGTCGCCTGCGCGGGCCCGCTGCTCGCCGCGGAACTCGAGGCGCTCGGCAAGGCGCTCGGCAACCCGAAGCGCCCGCTGGTGGCGATCGTGGCCGGCTCGAAGGTGTCGACCAAGCTGACGATCCTGAAGTCGCTGGCCGAGAAGGTCGATCAGCTGATCGTCGGCGGCGGCATCGCCAACACGTTCATGCTGGCCGCGGGCCTGAAGATCGGCAAGTCGCTGGCCGAGCCGGATCTGGTGGCCGAAGCCAAGACCATCATCGATGCGGCGCGCGAGCGCGGCGCCTCGGTGCCGATCCCGTCGGACGTGGTGGTGGCCAAGGAGTTTTCGGCCACGGCCGTGGCGACGGTCAAGAAGGTCGACGACATCATGGACGACGACCTGATCCTCGACATCGGCCCGGACACCGCCAAGGCGCTGGCCGGCCAGCTCGAAAAGGCCGGCACGATCGTCTGGAACGGCCCGGTGGGCGTGTTCGAGTTCGCGCCGTTCGAGAACGGCACCAGGACGCTCGCCGAAGCGATCGCCAATTCGCCGGCGTTCTCGATCGCCGGCGGCGGCGACACGCTCGCGGCCATCGCCAAGTACGGCATCCACGACAAGGTCAGCTACATCTCGACGGGCGGCGGCGCCTTCCTCGAATTCCTGGAAGGCAAGACGCTGCCGGCCGTGGAAGTGCTCGAGACGCGCGGCGCGGCCTGAGGATGACGCGCGGTCGCGCGTGGCGCGCGCCGGAAGGCGGGCAGGGGCGGCGCGGGCACGCCCCGGTTCCCGCACCGGCGGGCGGCGAGGCCGGAAGGCCGGCCGCCCGGCCGCGATGCATACGGATTACAGCCAGAACAAAGCGACGCCGGCCGACGATGCCGGCGCGCGCACCGGAGCACCGGCCGCTGGGCCGGCGGGATCCGGCTTTCGCAGCAGTCTCTCCAGCGCATCCACCCCGACCCTCAAGAGGAGTTTCATGTTTCGCGCCACCAAGATAGTCGCCACGATCGGCCCTGCCTCCAGCTCGCCCGAGATTCTGCTGCAGATGATTCAGGCGGGGCTCGACGTCGTACGACTCAATTTTTCGCACGGCACGGCCGACGATCACCGTCAGCGCGCCGAGATGGTTCGCGAGGCCGCTCGCAAGGTCGGCCGCGAGATCGCGATCATGGCCGACCTGCAAGGTCCGAAGATCCGCGTCGGCAAGTTCGAGAACGGCAAGACCCAGCTCGAGCCGGGCCAGCCGTTCATCCTCGACGCAGGCTGCGAGCTCGGCAACGACGAGCGCGTCGGCCTCGACTACAAGGATCTGCCGCGCGACCTGAAATCCGGCGACCTGCTGCTGCTCAACGACGGCCTGATCGTGCTGACCGTCGAGCGCGTGCTCGGCGAGGAGATCCACACGACGGTCAAGGTGGGCGGCGAACTGTCGAACAACAAGGGCATCAACCGCCAGGGCGGCGGCCTGTCCGCGCCGGCGCTGACGGCCAAGGACATGGAAGACATCCGCACCGCGATGTCGCTCGGCGCGGACATGGTGGCGGTGTCGTTCCCGAAGAACGCCACCGACATGGAAATGGCGCGCCAGCTCGCGAACATCGCGGGCGCGCCGTACGGCATCAAGCCGAAGATGATCGCCAAGATCGAGCGCGCGGAGGCGATTCCGGCGCTGCAGGACATCCTCGACGCCTCGGACGGCATCATGGTCGCGCGCGGCGACCTGGCCGTGGAAGTGGGCAACGCGGCCGTGCCGGCGCTGCAAAAGCGCATGATCCGCATGGCGCGCGAGTCGAACAAGCTCGTCATCACCGCCACCCAGATGATGGAATCGATGATCCACGCCCCGGTGCCGACCCGCGCCGAAGTGTCGGACGTCGCCAACGCCGTGCTGGACGGCACCGACGCCGTGATGCTGTCGGCCGAATCGGCCGCCGGCAAGTACCCGGTCGTCACGATCGAAACCATGGCGGCGATCTGCGTCGAGGCCGAGAAATCCGAACGCGTCGAGCTCGACAAGGATTTCCTCGACCGCACGTTCACCCGGATCGATCAGTCGATCGCGATGGGCGCGCTGTTCACGGCCCACCACCTCGGCGCGAAGGCCATCATCGCGCTGACCGAATCGGGCTCGACGGCGCTGTGGATGTCGCGTCACATCACCCACGTGCCGATCTTCGCGCTGACGCCGCGGGTCGGCAGCGAGCGCGCCATGGCGCTGTTCCGCAACGTCGTGCCGCTGCACGTCGACTTCAACAGCGACCGCGATTCGGCGCTGCAGGCGGCGCTCGAGATCGTGATCCGCCAGGGTTATGTGGTGCGCGGCGACATGGTGGTGCTGACCGTCGGCGAGCCGATGGGGCAGGCGGGCGGCACCAATACGCTGAAGATCGTGCGCGTCGGCGACGCGTTCTGAGCCTGCCCGGTTCGCCGGGCCGGAAAAACGCCGCGTGGGGGCCGGATCGCCCCGCGCGGCTTTTTTTCGCTTTTTTTCGTGGTACACCGAACGAAAGCTGTCGCGATTTCCGTGATACACGAAACGGAAGTCGTAACAAATTGCGGAATCCGCCCGTAATCGGGACTAAACGCGGAGCGCTTCGCGATAAAATGTCGCCCATTCAACGCTCGGCCGCGTGCGCCGCCCCCCCGATGGTTGCCGGGGCAGGCAGCGCGCCGCCAACTCAGGGCGCGCCGGTTTTCATTCCATGGAGTACCACAATGCCTCTCGTATCAATGCGTCAACTGCTGGACCACGCAGCGGAACACAGCTACGGCCTGCCGGCATTCAACGTGAACAACCTGGAGCAGGTGCAGGCGATCATGGCGGCGGCCGACGAAGTCGGCGCGCCCGTGATCATGCAAGCCTCGGCCGGCGCCCGGAAGTACGCGGGTGAAGCGTTCCTGCGCCATCTGATCGAATCGGCGGTCGAATCGTATCCGCACATCCCGGTCGTGATGCACCAGGATCACGGCCAGTCGCCGGCGGTCTGCCTCGCGGCGATCCGCAGCGGTTTCACCAGCGTCATGATGGACGGTTCGCTGGAAGCCGACGGCAAGACGGTGGCGTCGTATGAATACAACGTCGACGTGTCGCGTCGCGTGGTGGAAATGGCGCACTCGATCGGCGTGACGGTCGAAGCCGAACTCGGCGTGCTCGGCTCGCTCGAAACCATGAAGGGCGACAAGGAAGACGGCCACGGCGCCGACGGCACGATGACGCGCGAGCAGCTGCTGACCGATCCGGAGCAGGCCACCGACTTCGTCAAGCAAACCCAGTGCGACGCGCTCGCGATCGCGATCGGCACCTCGCACGGCGCCTACAAGTTCTCGAAGAAGCCCACGGGCGACATCCTGTCGATCTCGCGCATCAAGGAAATCCACGCACGCATTCCGAACACGCACCTGGTGATGCACGGTTCGTCGTCGGTGCCGCAGGAGCTGCTCGCGGAAATCCGCGAATTCGGCGGCGACATGAAGGAAACCTACGGCGTGCCGGTCGAGGAAATCCAGGAAGGCATCAAGCACGGCGTGCGCAAGATCAACATCGATACCGACCTGCGTCTGGCGATCACCGGCGCGATCCGCCGTTACTTCGTCGAGAACCCGGGCAAGTTCGATCCGCGCGACTACCTGAAGCCGGCGCGCGAAGCCGCGAAGAAGGTTTGTGTGGCGCGTTATCTCGCTTTTGGCTGCGAAGGTCAGGCCGGCAAGATCAAGCCCGTGTCGCTCGACAAGATCGCCGAGCGCTACAAGGCTGGCGAGCTCGCCCAGCTCGTGCGCTAACATATCGGTTTTGCCGCCCGCGGTTCGGGGCGGCGCCGGCCGGAAATTCAGCCGCCGTTCCCGCCTGTCCGCGGGGAACGGCGTTTCCCTTTTTGTTTGGCCCCATTTTCTGCGAAGACGACGATGTCTACCCTTTACGAATCCACGCTCCGCTCGCTGCCGCTTCTCGGTCGCGGCAAGGTCCGCGATAACTACGCGGTCGGCACCGACAAGCTCTTGATCGTCACGACCGACCGCCTTTCGGCGTTCGACGTGGTGATGGGCGAGCCGATTCCGAACAAGGGTCGCGTCCTGAACCAGATGGCCAACTTCTGGTTCGACAAGCTTTCGCACATCGTCCCGAACCACCTGACGGGCGACGCCCCGGAAGCCGTGGTGGCCGCCGACGAAGTCGCGCAGGTCGAGGGCCGCGGCGTGGTGGTCAAGCGTCTCGAGCCGATCATGATCGAGGCCGTGGTGCGCGGCTACCTGGCCGGCAGCGGCTGGAAGGATTACCAGGCGACCGGCGCCGTGTGCGGCGTGGAACTGCCGGAAGGCCTGCAAAACGCGCAGAAGCTGCCCGAGCCGATCTTCACGCCGGCCGCCAAGGCCGAAATGGGTCACCACGACGAAAACATCTCGTACGACGAATGCGAGCGCCGCATCGGCACCGAGCTGAGCGCGACGATCCGCGACATCTCGATCCGCCTGTACAAGGAAGCGGCCGATTACGCGGCCACGCGCGGCATCATCATCGCCGACACCAAGTTCGAATTCGGCCTCGACCAGCACGGCAAGCTGTTCCTGATGGACGAGGCGCTGACGGCCGATTCGTCGCGCTTCTGGCCGGCCGATCAGTACGAAGTGGGCACCAACCCGCCGTCGTTCGACAAGCAGTTCGTGCGCGACTGGCTCGAAACCCAGGATTGGGGCAAGACGGCGCCGGCGCCGAAGCTGCCGGACGACGTGGTCGCCCGCACCAGCGCCAAGTACCAGGAAGCGCTCGAGCGCATCACCGGCCAGACGCTCGCGTAAGCGGCGGGCCAGCAGCGGATCAACGAAGGAAACGTCGCACGATGAGTGAAGTCCAGACCGCCCACACGCACAGCGCGCCGCTGATCGGCGTGCTGATGGGTTCCAGTTCCGATTGGGACGTGATGAAGCAGGCCGTCGCGATCCTGCAGGAGTTCGACGTGCCTTACGAGGCCAAGGTCGTCTCCGCGCACCGGATGCCCGACGAGATGTTCGACTACGCCGAGAAAGCGCGCGAGCGCGGGCTGCGGGCGATCATCGCCGGCGCCGGCGGCGCGGCGCATCTGCCCGGCATGCTGGCCGCCAAGACCACCGTGCCGGTGCTCGGCGTGCCGGTGGCGAGCAAGTACCTGAAGGGCGTCGATTCGCTGCACTCGATCGTGCAGATGCCCAAGGGCGTGCCGGTCGCGACGTTCGCGATCGGCGAGGCCGGCGCGGCCAACGCGGCGCTGTTCGCCGTGTCGCTGCTGGCCGGCACCTCGGCCGAGTACGCGAACCGGCTCGCCGCATTCCGCGTGCGCCAGAACGAAGCCGCGCACGCGATGGTATTGCCGCCGCTGTAAGCGGCCCGCAACGACGTCCCCTGGCGGCGCGCGCTTCGCCCGACGAAGCCCGCCGCGACCGATCACTGACATGACTGCACACTCCACTCCGGTTTCACCGATCCTGCCCGGCGCCTGGCTCGGCATGGTCGGCGGCGGCCAGCTCGGCCGCATGTTCTGCTTCGCGGCCCAATCGATGGGCTATCGCGTCGCGGTGCTCGACCCCGACGCGGCGAGCCCCGCCGGCGCCGTGGCCGATCGCCATCTGCGCGCCGCTTACGACGACGAGGCCGCGCTGGCCGAACTCGCGGCGCTGTGCGAAGCCGTATCGACCGAGTTCGAGAACGTGCCGGCCGCGAGCCTCGATTTCCTCGCGCAGACCACCTTCGTCGCGCCCGCCGGGCGCTGCGTGGCGATCGCGCAGGACCGGATCGCGGAGAAGCGCTTCATCGCCGCCTCGGGCGTGCCGGTCGCGCCGCATGTCGTGATCGAATCGGCCGAGGCGCTGGCCGCGCTCGGCAACGCAGAGCTCGACGCCGTGCTGCCCGGCATCCTCAAGACGGCCCGCATGGGCTACGACGGCAAGGGCCAGGTGCGCGTCGCGAACGCCGCCGAGGCGCGCGCCGCGTTCGGCGCGCTGCGCGGCGTGCCGTGCGTGCTCGAAAAGCGCCTGCTGCTGAAATACGAAGTGTCGGCGCTGATCGCGCGCGGCGCCGATGGCAAATCGGCCGTGTTCCCGCTCGCGCAGAACACCCACGTGGACGGCATCCTCGCGCTGACCGTGGTGCCCGCGCCGGCCGCCGACGCCGCGCTCGCGGCCACGGCGCAGCAGGCCGCGGTGCGCATCGCCGATTCGCTCGATTACGTCGGCGTGCTGTGCGTCGAATTCTTCGTGCTGGAAGACGGCTCGCTGGTCGCCAACGAAATGGCGCCGCGTCCGCACAATTCCGGCCATTACACGGTGGACGCCTGCGCGGCCAGCCAGTTCGAGCAGCAGGTACGCGCGATGGCGCGGCTGCCGCTCGGCAACCCGCGCCAGCATTCGCCGGCCACCATGGTCAACGTGCTCGGCGACGTGTGGTTCGCCGATCCCGCCGCCGAAGCCGTCACGCCGCCGTGGGATCGGGTGGCCGCGATGGCGTCGGCGCATCTGCATCTGTACGGCAAGGAAGACGCGCGCGTCGGCCGCAAGATGGGCCACGTGAACTTCACGGCGGAAACGCTCGGCGAGGCCGTCGAGGCCGCCGAGGCGTGCGCGCGCCTGCTGCGCATTCCGCTCGCGTAAGGGGCGCGCCACGATGAGTTCCGACGCCCGTTCCACTTCCGCGTTGCCGCCGGTGTCGCCCGTTCCGCCCGTGCCGCAGGCGGCGATCGACGAGGCCGCCGCGAAGCTTGCGGCGGGCGAGCTCGTCGCGTTTCCGACCGAAACCGTCTACGGGCTCGGCGCCGATGCGGCCAGCCCCGAAGCGGTGGCGCGGATCTACGCGGCGAAGGGCCGGCCGTCGAACCATCCGGTGATCGTCCATCTGCCGCCCGGCGGCGATCCGGGCTACTGGGTGCAGTCGCTGCCCACCGACGCGCGCACGCTGATCGAGGCGTTCTGGCCGGGCCCGCTCACGCTGATCCTCAAGCGCGCCGCGCATATTCCCGATGCCGTCAGCGGCGGCCAGGATTCGGTCGCGCTGCGCTGCCCGTCGCATCCGGTCGCTCAGCAACTGCTGGCCGCATTCAGCGCGTTGCGCGACGGGCATGGCGGCGTGGCCGGGCCCTCCGCGAACCGCTTCGGCCACGTCAGCCCGACCACCGCGCAGCACGTGCGCGACGAGTTCGGCGCGAGCGTGCACGTGCTCGACGGCGGCGCGTCCGACGTCGGCATCGAATCGACCATTCTCGACCTGTCGCGCGGTTTCCCGGCGCTGCTGCGCCCGGGGCACGTCACGCCGCAGCAGATCGCCGACGTGCTCGGCACGGTGGTGCGCCTGCCCGACGGCAGCGACGCCAGCGCGCCGCGCGCCTCGGGCACGCTGAAGGCGCATTACGCGCCGCGCACGCCGCTCGCGCTGCTGCCGTTCGATCGGCTCGAATTGCTGCTCGATGCGGCGGCCGAAGCCGGCGAGCCGGTGGCGCTGGTGGCGCGCGCGTCCAGCGCACGCGACTGGGCGACCGCGCCCGGCGTGCATTTCGTGGCCGCGCCCGAAGATCCGCAAGCTTATGCGCGCGAGCTGTACAGCCTGCTGCGCGCGCTCGATCGTGCCGACGTGGCACGCATTCTCGTCGAACAACTGCCCGATACGCCGGATTGGGTGGCCGTCAACGACCGGCTCGGCCGGGCCGCGGCGGCGTTCGAGCAGGGCGCGTCGCACTGAGCGCGGCGGCCCGAACGACATCGGCCGCACCCAATCGCCCGCACCATGAAAAACGCCCGGCATGCCGGGCGTTTTCGCGTTGCGGGGATGAACCCGAGGCGCCGGCTTACTTGCCGACGCCGGCCGCCGCGATCTGCGATTCGACGAACTGCGCGAACAGCGCGTGCAGGCGCGTGGTCGGGTGGACCGTATCCGCGAACATGTAGGTCTGGTCGGCGTTCGCCACCGTGTAGGTTTGCGGCGAGCAGAACAGCGACGAGGCGAACGCGCTCGGGTTGGCGACGCCGGCCTTGGCGGCCGCCGCGGCCATCGCCGTCAGGTTGCAGGCCGTGCCGGTGTTGCCGACCGTGAAGCCGCTGGCCGCGAAGTTCGCGCCGATGCCGTCCTGCCAGGTGAACGCGTCCATCACCTTGACCTTGGTGGTGTCGACCTGGAGCGCCGTGAGCGTGGCCGTCAGCGTCTGGTTGAACAGCGCGGAGAGCTGCGTCAGCGCGGCCTGCGTGGCGGCGCCGCCGGCCAGCGCGAGCGGCGTGGTGCCGATGTCGGGCATGTTCGAGACGAACACGTGGGTCGCGCCGTTGGCCGGGATCTGCGCGATCACCGCGCCCAGTTGCTGCGCGGCGAGGCCCACGGCCTGCGCGGCGGCGAGCTGCGCGGCCTGCGTGTTGCCGGCTGCCTGCGCGACTTGCGCTTGATACAGGATGTCGTTCGCGCCGCCGTTGATCAGCACGATCTGGTTCGCATTGAAGCTGCCGTGCGCCTGCAGGTATTGCTGGAGCTGGGTGGCGATCGGCGTGGTGGTGGCCTGCGCGTAGTCGGCGTTGGCGACCGATGCGTCGGCGTGGCCGAGGCCCGGCTGCAGCGTCACGCGCGAGCCGCCCTGCGCATAGCCGAGGCCGCCGGTGGCCTGCAGCGGTACGCCGAACCCGCCTTCGTACGCGGGCTTGAGCGTATCGCCGTAGAACTCGGCGACCTTCTGCGTCCACACTTCGCCCGGGTTGGTCGTGAAGCGGCCGCCGCCGAAGCCGAGCAGGATCTGCGGCGAATAGGTGCCGACGTCGGACAGGCTGTCGCCGAACGACACGATCTGCATCTTCACGCTGGCCGACGCGGCGGGCGCGGGGCTGTTGTCGTCACCGCCGCCGCAGGCGGCGAGCAGCGCCAGCGCCGCGCTCGCGATGGCGAGCTGGGCGGTGCGCTTCAGACGGCTGGGCAGGCGGCGCGTCGCGGTGGTGTTCGGCTTCATGCAGTTATCTCCTCGTTGATATGGCCAGATTGTTTATGCGTCGTCCGACGCGTGTTGCCCGATGTCCGGCGGCAGGGCGGCGGGTTGCCGCGGGTCGCCGGTTTCCCCCCGGGATGCGGCCGTTGCGGGTCGCAACGTGCCGGCAATGTGCGCATGATAAGCGCTCGCCCACTCGGGCGGCCCGAAAATCGCGCGCCACTTGTTGCGCGCGCCGCCGACGCGAAACGCGTCGGCGGCCATCGAGCGCCATTCGTGAAAGGTCGCGATCAGCGGGTTGTTCGAGCCGAGCGGTTCGACGATGCCGTAGACGGGCGGATCGCGCGGATCCTCCTCGACGAAGCTGCCGAACAGCCGATCCCAGATCACCAGCACGCCCGCGTAGTTGCGGTCGATGTAGCGCGGGTTGCGCGCGTGATGGGCGCGGTGGATCGACGGCGTGTTGAGCACATGCTCGAGCCAGCCGAGCTTCGGAATCGCCTGGGTGTGCACGAAGAACTGGAACGCCAGGTTGATCAGCACGATGCCGACGATCTGCTGCGGCGGAAAGCCGAGGAACGCGAGCGGCAGCCAGAACGCCCACATGCCGGCGATCGGATACATCAGGCTCTGGCGGAACGCGGTCGAGAAATTGAGCCGTTCGGACGAGTGATGCACCACGTGCGCGGCCCACAGCCAGCGCACGCGATGGCTCGCGCGATGAAACCCGTAATAGAGCAGATCCTGCGCGACGAACAGCACGAAAAAGGCGAACCAGCTCGACGGCCAGTTGAACAGCCGGTAGTGGTCGTAGCAATACGCGTAGAGCGGGATCACCACGAGCCACGCGAGCTTGTCGGCGCCTTGATGCATCAGCGCGAGCGCGGCGTTGCAAAGCGTGTCGCGCCAATCGTAGAGATGGTCCTGCGGGCGTGTGCGGGCGAGGTGCCACGCCTCCCAGCCGATGCAGAGCAGGAACACGGGCGCCAGCGCGAGCAACAGCAATTCGACGTTGAATTGCATGGGCGTCTCCCCCTTTTTTCGAATCTGGCCAGCCATCGCCCCGGCGTCCTGGTCAGGCCGGGTGGGATGCGAAGCCAAAGCGTACGCAATCGCCGCGCGCGGCGCGACAAGTTCCGTAGAGGGAGTGTTCGGGGGAGGGTTTGCCCGCAAGGCGGGGCGGGCGACGGCGCCGCGCCGCCCGTTTCAAACGCCGCCGCGGCTCAGTGCGGGCCGTCGTAGACCCATTCGAGCAGCGCGTCGTGCGCGGCGCGCGCGGCGCTGGCGCGCGGATCGTTGATGAAGCTGACCACCACGTAGCTGTTGCCGTCCGCCGAGGCCACGTAGCCGGCGATCGCGCGCACGTCGCGCAGCGTGCCCGTCTTGATGTGCGCGTTGCCGAGCACCGGCTGGTTGGTCAGGCGGCGCGCCATCGTGCCGTCCACGCCCGCCACCGGCAGCGAATCGACGAACGACTGCGCGACCGGGCTGGCGTTGGCCGCCTGCAGCAGCGCGGCGAGCGAGCGCGCGCTGACGTGCTCGTCGCGCGACAGGCCCGAGCCGTTGTCGAGCACGAGATCCGGCATCGCGATGCCGCTGCGTTGCAGGAACGCGTGGATCACGCTCGACGACTGCTCGGGCGTGGCCGGCGGCTTGCCCTGGATCGCGCCGATCGCCAGGAACAGGTTGCGCGCCATCGTGTTGTTGCTGTTCTTGTTGATGTCGTACACCACGCTCGACAGCACCGGCCCGCGATGCACGGCCACCGGGCGCGCCGCGGCCGGCACCTTGCCTTCGAGGATCTGGCCGTTGAACGTGCCGCCCGTCGATCGCCACAGCGCGAGGAAGCCCTGCGAGAAGAACTGCGAATGATCGAGCACGGCCACGTTGGTGGTGATCGGCGGGCAGTTCTGCGCGAAGCGGCCCATGAAGGCGGCGGTGAGCGCGCCGTTCGGGCCGGCCGAGATGTGCGGCTGCGCGGCGGCGTAGGAGGTGGCGCACGAGGTGCCGCTCTCGTTGACCTGGTTGTCGATCGTCAGGTTCGCGAGCGGCGGCAGCACGTCGATCGCGACGCTGCCGCTGTCGGTCGGCGTGACCGTGAACGACAGCGCCTTGAACGCGTAGAGCAGCGGGTCGGGGCCGACGTTGTAGGGCGCCGATACGTCGTCGTCGAACGACGGCAGATCGCGCGTGGACGGCGCGAAGAAGGTCTTGTCGAGCACCAGCGCGCCGTCGACGTTGACGATGCCGGCGCGGCGGATCTTGTCGACCAGGTCGATCAGTTCCTCGGGCACCAGCTTCGGATCGCCGGTGCCCTTGATGTACAGGTTGCCGTGCAGCGTGCCGGCCGGGTCGACCGTGCCGTCCGCGTAGGCGCTGGTGCGGAAGCGGTAATCGGCGCCGAGCATCGCGAGGCCCGACCAGGTCGTGACGAGCTTCATGGTGGAGGCCGGCAGCATCGGCCGCTGGCCGTTCCAGTCGACGGTCGGCTCGCGCGCGCCGATCTTCTCGATCACCACGCTGAGGCTCGAGGCCGGCACGTGCGCGCGTTGCAGGGCGGCCAGCACCGACGACGGCAGGATCCCGCGCGCGGCGGCCACGCTGGCGGCGGGCGCGGCGGATACGGCGGCGGCATGGCG
>NZ_JAAGPF010000217.1 GCF_017104645.1 Burkholderia sp. Ac-20379 | reverse complement strand
CCCACCCACGAGCTCTACACCGCCCCCAACACGCTTTCCCTCCAGGCCGCACTTCAGATCCTGCCCCGCCGCGCCGGTCAGGCCCATCGCCGCGGCCAGATCGGCCTGACCCGCCAGCACGCGGCGGTTCGCATCGACGTAGTCGTGCCAGTCGGCGGAAGCGGAAGACGGGGAAGCTGACGGGGCCGGATCGTAGCCGCGCTCGCGATCCTGGACGGCCGCGTACTGCACCGCGCCGGCGGCATGAGCGGGGCCGTGCATCTGCTGGGCATGCGCGCCCGTGCCGGCGGCAAAACCCGCTGCCGCCATGAAGGCCGTGCGCGCATGCGATTTCGCGATCGACCGAACCTTGTGTGCGTGTTTCAGCGCTTTCATGGACGAAATTGTCCGCGCTGCCGCAAGGCCGGGGCAATCGCCGATACATCTGGAAACGTGTTGTTCGAGGCGTCGAACGGATCGGGGCGATTTTTTCCCGCGGCGAAACAAACCGGGCGGCGCGCCGCCCGGCCGTGCCGTTGAACCTCAGCCCGCGAACATCGGCGGCAAGCGCCGCGCGACCCAGTCGCCGGCCTGCTGATACGCGTGCGCGAGCTGCAGCACGCCGAAATCGTCGCGCGGCCGGCCGATCAGCTGGATGCCGGTCGGCAGGCCCGCCGCGTTGAAGCCGGCCGGCACGTTCGCCACCGGGCAGCCGGCGAGCGTCCACGGCGTGACGGTTTCCATCCAGCGGTGGTAGCTATCCATCGCGCGCCCGTCGATCGTGGCCGGCCAGCGCGCCTCGACATCGAACGGAAACACCTGCGCCGTGGGCGCGGCGATGAAGTCGTAGCGCGAGAACAGCTCGAGCAGCGCCTGGAACCACGCGGTGCGCGCGGCGCTGGCCTCCACCACCTGCTCGGCCGTCATCGCCAGCATGCCTTCCACCTCGTAGATGGCCTCGGGCTTGAGCAGCGCGCGCCGCGCCGGATCGCGGTAATGCACGAGCGACGCGCCGCCCGACATCAGGTGCCGGTGCGCGAGCCAGATCTGCCAGATGCGCGCCGGCTCGAACGCCGGCAGCGCGGCGTCGACCTCGCAGCCGATCGTGCGCAGCGTGTCGAGCGCCTGCCCGGCCAGCGCGAGCACGCCCGGCTCCATCGCCAGATAGCCGTTCCAGTCGCCCACCCACGCGATCCGCTTGCCGCGCGGATCGGCGTCGAGCGGCTGCGTGAAGCGCGCCGGATCGTCGCCGAGCGATTGCGCGTCGCGCGCGTCGCGGCCGGCCTGGATCGCGAGCAGGTGCGCGAGATCGGTGACGGTGCGGGCCATCGGCCCCTCGGTGCTGAACTGCTGATAGAACACGTCGGCGGCGGGCCAGCGCGGCACGCGCCCGGCCGAGGGCCGGAAGCCGAGCACGTTGCAGAACGCGGCCGGATTGCGCAGCGAACCGCCGAAATCGCTGCCGTCGGCCACCGGCAGCATGCGCGCGGCCAGCGCCGCCGCCGCCCCGCCGCTGCTGCCGCCCGCGCTCCTGGCAAGGTCGTGCGGGTTGCGCGTGGCGCCGTAGACTTCGTTGAACGTGTGCGAACCGAGCCCGAATTCGGGCGTGTTGGTCTTGCCGATGAAGATCGCGCCGGCCGCACGCACGCGGCCAACGGTGACCGAATCGGCGGCAGGCACGAAATCGCGGAAGATCGGCGAACCCATGGTGGTCACGAGGCCCTTCGTCGGCGCCAGATCCTTCGGCGCCTGCGGCATGCCGTGCATCCAGCCCTGCCACTCGCCGCGCGCGAGCGCCGCGTCCTTCTCGGCGGCTTCGGCCAGCAGCACGCCGCGCTCGCGCAGCGCGACGATCGCGTTGACGCGGCCGTTCACGCGCTCGATGTGGTCGAGGTAGGCGCGCATCGTTTCGACGCACGAGAGCTGTTGGGTGCGGATCGCGTCGGACAGCGCATGCGCGGGCATGGCGACGATCGGATCGAGGGGAACGGCGGGGGATGCGAGGGAAGCGGCGGATGCGGGGGAAGCCGAGCGAGTCATGCGGATCTCCTGAAACAGGCGGAAGGCGGCCCGGTGCCAGCCCTTGCGCCAAGTGAGTGCAGCGACGAATGCCGACAATTATAAGGACGCTGTTTTCTCGAAATTGAGCGATTTCGACGAACATTCTCGATGTTTTTCGCAGAATCCAGTGGTGATCGCAATGAATTTGCGTGGCGTGCCGCGGCTGCCGCGCCGAGGCCGCGGAACATCACCCCGACATCGAATCGTGCCGCCGATCGGCAGGCACGTTTTCTGTCGCGCCTCGCTTCGCGTGGACGACGCACGCTTCGCATTTCCCCCAGTCGTCGATAGGCAAAGCAAAGCATTGTGCGTCAGCCACGCTTTTCACACGACGGAGGGAATCATCATGAGCGGAATCAAAAACGCCTTCGACAAAATCGGAGAGGGGATCAAGGACGCCGTCGAGGGCGTCGGCAAGGATATCGGCGGCGCCTTCAAGGTGGTCGGCGGTGCGCTGACGGCCAATCCGTCGCTGATGAAATCGGGCGCCAGCGACTTCGAATCGGGCCTGAAGCAATCCGTCAACGGCGTGGCGGAAACCGCGGCCGGCACGGTCGATGCCGCGATGAACGCGTCGCCGATGGGCGCGGCGCTGTCGTCGATTGCCGGCCCGTCGGCCCAGAAGTTCGTCGACGGCATGTTCAGCGGCGCCGCCGGCATCGTGAACGGCGGCATCGACGGCGTCCAGCAGATCGGCGACGGCATCGCGCACGGCAACCTCGGCGAGATCGCGAAGGGCGCCGGCGGCGTCGCCCAGGTCGCGACGCTGGCCGTGCCGGGCGTGGGCGAGGCCGAAATGGGCGTCGATGCCGGGCGGCTGGCGCTCGCCGGCGGCAAGGGGCTGATGGCGCAAGGCGCGGCCGAGGCCTGATACCGCATCGCGCCGCGCCGCCATGCATCGAGCCGCGCCGGGCCGGCCGGCTCGATGCGTCGCGAATCGGCACGACGACGCTGACACCGAAGGGGAATCACCATGAGCGAAGTCATCGACGAGGCCCGCGAGCGGCGGATCTCGCTGACGCTGGGCCTGCTGCACGCGCTCGGCGACGACGAGCTGGACAAGGCACAGCATTGCCTGGAAACGTTCGCGCAGGAAAATCGCGTCTCGATGGAGCAGGAGGATGTGGTCGTGTTCCGGGTGCTGATCGCGATCCAGCGCGGCTGGGCCTTGAACGCGCTGCACCTGCTGAACGAATTCGACGAGAATTTCCGGCCGGACCTGCGCGTTCTCTGCCTGTTCTTTCTTCAGGATCCGCAGTGGAAAGGGATGGCCGAGCACCTGAAGGAGCATGCGCCGGACGACAACATTCGGCGCAGCATGGGCCATCTGCTGGAAGCGCCGGAGCCGGCCGGCCTGCTGCCGCGCGCCTCGTGAGCCTCCGGCTGACCGATCGCGTCGACCTCGACGTCTATTACGAGGCCGAACGCGGCAGCGCCTCGGCCGAGATGCTCGGCGTGGTGACGCGCGAGGTGTTCGCCGCGTTCTACGCCGATTGCCCGTCGGTCGGCTTCGAGGACGCGGGGCGGCCGATCGGCGGCGTGATCTTCGACGGCGAATCGGCGCACATCGCGGTGCTGCCGTCGCACCATGGACGTTGGGGCCTGTTGCTCGGGCCCACGCTGACCTGGCTGTTCAGCCTCAAGGACGAGATCCTGCTGCATACGCCGGCCGACAACCCGAAGGCGCTGCGCTTTCTCGCGCACTGCGGGTGGCAGCGGGTTGGGGTTCGGGATGGCGAAGTCGTGCATCGGTTGAGGGCGGCGGATGTCGATGCGCGGGGGCTCGCGCGGAAGCAGCGGCGCGGTGCGTAAGGCCGCATCGATCACCTTGAAGTAACGACAAACTCCGGCGCGGGTCGCGACGTCCGTCACGGATCCGTCATTTATGCGCATAAACTTAAAATTCTTATATTTTTTATGCAGCCCAGAGCACGGTAGCCGACCGCCCTCGTTCGACGACGGTCAGTGTTCAGCGATGGTCTTGTCGTAATCCTGAAGCACCTTCGTTCTCTCATCCGTCAGATCCGTCAGACATTCGGAATGGTTAACGATTGACCATTGCTGCGCGCCGCCGCCAATCCGGGTTCTCAAATCGCACTCGGCATCGCGAAAGGCAATCCAGGATTTTTGCGCGGCAACCAGATCGTCGTTGATGTCCGATTCCGCATTCTGTTTCCGCCTGATATCCGATTGCAATTTCTTGTAGACCCGATTGAGCTTGGCATCGGCGGCGTGCCGGTCATTTTCCGAGCATCGATAATTGATTTCGGCGCTTGCCGGATCGAGCCCACTGGGCGGGTTGTCGCAATCGACGGCAAACGCATCGCTTGAAATCGAAAGCATAAAAACCCCGATCGCGGCAGCGATCGCGCCCATTGTCTTCTCATTCATTTATCGCAGTCCTTGATATACGTAGCGGCCCAATATCGATCTTCGGCAAGAAAACCCGCTTCATCTTTGTGCGATTTCCGGCTACCCGCCCGCAATGCCCGCACGAATTTCACCAAACTGCACTGCACGTCTTGATGCGATATTTACGCGCCAAGCCGCCAATTTGACGACATCGACATCCCCACTTCGCTACGCTGCATGGCATTGCCTCTGCCCTCATCGCCCATGCCATGCTGAAACTCCTCGTCCCCGTCGGCCACTCCCCGCGCGCCCTGCAAGCCGTGCGCCACGCAGCCTTTCTCTATCGCGAGCGCTGCGCGTCCGAAGTCGTGCTCCTCAACGTCCAGCCGCCGCTCGGCGGCTCGCGTGGCGACGCGTTCCACACCCATCGCGAGCTCGACCAGATCGTCCGCGCGGCCGCCCGCCACGATCTCGCCGCAGCCATCGAGATCCTCCGCGACGCCGGCGTGCAGCACGTGGTGACGATGTGTTTCGGCACGACGGCCGATGCGATCGCGCGCAGCGCGCTCGAGCATCATTGCGACGAGATCGTGCTGACGGCGCCGCGCCGCGATCCGCTGCATCGGCTCGCGCGCCTGCTGGGGTTCGGCCTGCACGACCGCCTGATGCGCCTGACAAGCCTGCCGGTCACGGCGGTGCATTGAGCGCCCCCGATTACTCGGGATGACGGAACGCCAAAGCAAAAAAACGCCGCCGAGGCCCGAAGGCACATCGACGGCGTAGCGTCTTTCACGCGCCGCGCATCCCACATCGGGCACGCGGCACGCAGCCGACATCAACGATATTTCTGCAGCTCCGGATCCGTGATCGGCTGCTCCGGCAGATTCAGCATCGCCGGCAGCGCGCCGAGGTGCGGCAGCCCGTTCAGGCCCATCCACTTGCCCGTCTTGTCGCGATAGATCGTCGTCGGCGTGCCGTTGAAGCCGAGGTCGCCGAACATCTTGCCGTTGGCGTCGAGCTTGGCCTTCAGATCGGCCGGCACCACCGGCAGCGGCGCGATGCCGCCCGATTCGTCCTTCTCCGAATAGCGCGTCTCGAGCGTGTTCAGCAGCGCGGCGCCATCCTTGGCCTGCAGCAGCGCGGCGGCCTTGCCGGTGGAATCGGGCTTCAGGAAGGCGAGCGGAATCCAGTGAACCTGCAGGCCCTGCGCCTCGTACGGGCGCAGCGCGCGCCACATCAGGTGGCAGTAGATGCAGTTCGGATCCATGAACACGTAGACGGTCGATTTCACCTGCGCGCCGCTCGCGCCTTCGACGATCGCGGGGGCGGCCTGCACGCGCGCGATCTGCGCGGCGCTCAGGGTGGGCGCGGGCGCTTCCGGCTCGGCCGCGCGGCTCGTCAGTCCGATCGTCAGGGCCAGGGCGGCCAGGGCGATGCTGATCCGTGTCTTCATGAAATCCTCGGTCGTGTTACGGGAAAAACCGCGCGGCGGCGGCAGGGTCGCAACGCACGCGGGACAGGCATTCTCGCGCGTTCGGCGCAATCGTGCGCGCGGCCGCCGCGAAATCCGGCACGATAGCGGCCCGCGCCGGACATCTTGCTGACGCGAAAATGGCGCATTCGTCAGTCAGCCGTTTGTCAGAAACGCGACGGCATCGCGGCGGCGCTCAACGCTCGCGGCGCGGCGTCACGAAGCGGAAGGTCAGATTGATGCGCTCGCCCTGCACGGCCGGCGCCTTCGCGAGCCGGTGGATCCAGTCGCGCTGGGTCGCACCGCGCATCACGAGCAGGCTGCCGTGCGCAAGGCGATAGGCCCGCACCACGCCGGTTTCGCGGTGCCGCAGATCGAACACGCGCGCCACGCCCAGGCTGACCGACGCGATCACCGGCGCCGCGCCGAGCTCCGGCTCGTTGTCGCTGTGCCAGCCCATGCCGTCCGCGCCCGACCGGTAGCGGTTCAGCAGCACGCTGTTGAAGCGCGTCGCGCAGGCGGCCTCGGCCAGCGCGCGCAGTTCGGCGACGGCGGGCGTCCACGCGGCAGGCAGATTGCGCAGCCCGGAATAGACGTAGATGGCGTCCGGCTCGCCCTGCCAGGCCGTCAGGCGCGGCATCGGCACCGGCCCGCGCGGGGTGCGGATCGACTCCTGCTTCCAGTCGACCTCGGCCCGCAAGCGTGCGAGTAGCGTATCGGCCTGCTCGCGCGGCAGCCAATCGGGATGCCAATCCACGTCGGGCGCGGGCAGCGGTTCGAACAGATCGTCCATGGTCGGTAGAAATCCTCACATCCGGCTATCATCGCGGCATGGTACGGGCGCCGCAAGATCGGCGCACCGCGCGGGGCTTGCGCTTGCTTTCACGCCCTGCCCGCCCGACCTCCCGTCAACCGGGCCACGGCCCCTCTCTTTACGGATCGCTCGATGACGCTCCCCGATTCCGCACTCGACCAACTGTTCCGCACCGCCCGCACGCACAATGCCTGGCAGCCGAAGCCCGTCGACGACGCGCTGCTGCGCCAGCTCGTCGAACTGACGCTGTGGGGGCCGACCTCCGCCAACGCCAGCCCGGCGCGCTTCGTGTTCGTGAAGTCGCCCGAGGCGAAGGCCAAGCTCAAGCCCGCGCTGGCCGAAGGCAATCTCGAGAAGACCATGGCCGCGCCGGTCACGGCGATCGTCGGCATGGACATGGCGTTCCACGAGCAACTGCCGAAGCTGTTCCCGCACGCCGACGCGCGCAGCTGGTTCGCCGGCAACGACGCGCTGATCGAGGCCACCGCGTTCCGCAACGCGTCGCTGCAGGGCGCCTACCTGATGCTCGCCGCGCGCGCACTCGGCCTCGACTGCGGGCCGATGTCGGGCTTCGACGCGGGCAAGGTGGAAGCCGCGTTCTTCGCCGGCACGCAAGTGAAGGCGAACTTCCTGATCAACCTCGGCTACGGCGACCCGGCGGGCCTGTTCCCGCGCAGCCCGCGCTTCGCGTTCGACGAGGCCGCGCGCATCGAATGAGCGAGGCCGGGCCGGGGCGCGCCGGTCGGTTCGGCGCGTCCGTGCCGGCTCGGCTGGCCGCGATCGTTTCAAAACGCGTGGCCGAGCCCGCCCTCGCCGGCCTTGCCTCGCTGGCGCGGGCAGCCCGCCGCGCGTTCGTTGATCGCGTTCGTTTCGAAACGTCCCGCGCCCGGCACGATCCCCGCGTGAACGGTTCGCGCCGTCGCGCAGTCCAAGCGACGACCGGGCGCGCGCCGGTGCCACGAGCCCGCCGCCACCTCGATCGCCCCAACCACTTCCGCCGTTCCCCATGCGACGCATTCCTGCCTTCCTGTTGCGGATGATGATCTTCGGCGTGCTGTTCCACGTCTACGTCGGCCTCCGCCTGATTCCCGATTTCGCCTCGCCCGCGCTACGCGTTGCGGCCGTGCTGTGGCTCATCGCCTCGTGCTGCGTGATTCCGCTCGGCATGCTGTCGCGCACGTTCGAGCGCCAGCCGCTCGGCGACCGCGTGGCCTGGGTCGGCCTGCTCGAAATGGGCTTCTTTTCGTCGCTGCTGGTGCTGACGCTGCTGCGCGACGCGCTGCTGCTCGTGCTGGCCGGCGTGGATGCGGTCGCGCCCGACGTGGTGCGGCTGGCCGACTGGCGCCCGGCCACCGCGCTCGCCGTGCCGATGCTGGCGTTCGCCGCCAGCGCGATCGGCTTCCTCAACGCGCGCCGCCT
Organism: Burkholderia sp. Ac-20379; assembly: GCF_017104645.1. Lineage (GTDB taxonomy): Bacteria > Pseudomonadota > Gammaproteobacteria > Burkholderiales > Burkholderiaceae > Burkholderia. The sequence goes on along the minus strand of NZ_JAAGPF010000217.1, from coordinate 4,703 downwards.
CGCGCGCGTGGTGGAGGTGACGGTGCCGATCGACGGCCTGCCCGCCGCGCTCGACGGCTTCACGATCGTGCAGATCAGCGACGTGCACGTGGGCCCGACCATCAAGCGCGGCTACGTGCAGGCGATCGTCGATGCCGTGAACGGCCTGCAGCCGGACGCGATCGCGGTGACGGGCGACATCATCGACGGCAGCGTGGCGCGGCTCTCGGCGCACACGGCGCCGCTCGGCCAGTTGCGCGCGCGGCACGGCGCGTTCCTCGTGACCGGCAACCACGAATACTATTCGGGCGCCAGCGCCTGGGTAGCCGAATTCCGCCGCATCGGCCTCACGGTGCTGATGAACGAGCACCGCACGCTCGAGCACGACGGCGGCCGGCTCGTGCTGGCCGGCGTGACCGACTACACGGCCGGCCAGTTCGATCCGGCGCAGCGCAGCGACCCGGCCGCGGCGCTGGCCGGCGCGCCCGCCGACGTGCCGCTGCGCGTGCTGCTCGCGCACCAGCCGCGCACCGCGAACACGGCGGCCGACGCCGGCTTCACGCTGCAGTTGTCGGGGCATACGCACGGCGGGCAGTTCTTCCCGTGGAATTTCTTCGTGCCGCTGCAGCAGCCGTTCGTGGCAGGCTTGGCGCGGCTCAAGGGCATGTGGATCTACACGAGCCGCGGCACCGGCTACTGGGGGCCGCCGAAGCGCTTCGGCGCGCCGTCGGAAATCACGCGGATCCGGCTGGTGGCGGGAAGCGCGACGTAACCCCGGCGCGCGGATCGGGCCGCTTCGTCGCTCCGCCCGGGGCGGCGGGCGGCACGATCCGCAGGCCAAGGCGGCAACGGCCTGCCGAATCGATGCGCACACCGCATCGCACGCGCCTGCCCCTCGGCGGCACCCCACCTCCCCCGGCTTCGTTCGGGCAACGCGCGACGAACCGCCGACACCGATCAGGCCCCTGATCGAAAAACCGGCCGCGCGCGGTTCTTTCCTCAAACCCCGCCACAAGCAGAAAAATCCGCAAGCCCGGCGCCCCGAAACCGAAATTCCAGGGGCGCATGCGGCGGCATAGTGATCGTCATTCCGTTCCCAGTGGAGTCGACGCCATGCTTACCGGCCATCCGGTTCCGATCCGCTCGCAATGCCATGTCGACGGCCGATGGCTGTCCAGCGACAGCGGCGCGACGCGCGACGTACGCAACCCCGCAGACCAATCGGTGATCGGCCAGGTGCCGATGCTCGATCGCGCCCAGATCGCGGCCGCGGTGGACGCCGCGCAACGCGCCTTCGAACGCTGGCGCTGGACGCCCCAGGCGCAGCGCAGCGCGCTGCTGCTGCGCTGGCACGCGCTGCTGATCCGCCATCTCGACGAGCTGGCCACCCTGCTCGCGCTTGAGCAAGGCAAGCCGTTCGCGCAGGCGCAAGGCGAACTGCGCTATGGCGCGAGCTTCGTCGAATGGTTCGCCAACGAGGCGAAACGTCCGGCCGGCCGCACTATCGCGTCCCACATCGACGGCGCCCATCTAGGCACGATCGCCGAACCGGTCGGCGTCGCCGCGCTGATCACGCCGTGGAATTTCCCGATGGCGATGATCGCGCGCAAGGCGGCGGCCGCGATCGCGGTCGGCTGCACGGTGGTCGTGAAACCCGCCCACGAGACGCCGTTTTCCGCGCTCGCGCTGGCCCATTTCGCCGAGCAGGCCGGCTTTCCGCCAGGCGTGTTCAACGTGGTGCTCGGCGAGCCGCAGATGGCGATGGAGACGCTGGTGTCCGATACGCGGGTGCGCGCGGTCAGCTTCACCGGGTCGACGCGCGTGGGCGGCCTGGTGATGCAGACCGCCGCCGCGGCCGGCATCAAGAAAGTGGCGCTCGAACTGGGCGGCAACGCGCCGTTCGTCGTGACCGCCTGCGCCGATCTCGAACGGGCGGTGGCCGTGGCGGTGGCGGCCAAGTTCCAGACCTCGGGGCAGGATTGCTGCGCGGCGAATCGGATCTATGTCGCGCGGCCGCTCTACGCGGCGTTTCTCGAACGTTATGCCGCCGCCGTGCGGGGCCTGAAGGTGGGCTCGGCGTTCGAGCCGGGCGTGGAGATCGGGCCGCTGATGCATCAGGCCGCGTTCGACGCCACCGTCGCGCGCGTGGCCGACGCGCGCGAGCAAGGCGCGCGCATCCTGGCCGGCGGCGGCGCGCACGCGCGGGGCGGCTGGTTCTTCGCGCCCACCGTGATCGCCGATGCGCGGCCCGGCATGCGCGTGGTGGACGAGGAAAACTTCGCGCCGATCTCGGCCGTCAGCGCCTTCGACACGCTCGACGAGGTGGTGGCCGCCGCCAACGACACCGAATACGGCCTCGCGGCCTATGTCTGCGCGACGCGCGCCGACCTGATCTTCCAACTGGTGCGCCGGCTCGAGTTCGCGATGATCTCCGTGAACGGCGCCAGCTTCACCGGCGCGCCGGTGCCGTTCGGCGGCATGAAGGCGTCGGGGCTGGGCCGCGAAGGCGGCAGCGAGGGCTTCGAGCCGTTCGTCGACACCAAATATTTCTGCCTCGGCGAGCTCGGCCTGCCCGTGACGCCGACGGCCTGACGCAAGTTCAACAGGAGACGCCATGACTCAACCGCTCGATACGCTGTTCGATCAGGACCGCGAACATTTCATGCACCCGTCCACGCACGCCTACGATCACGCGTCCGGCGCGCTGCCCGGCAAGATCATTCGCGGCGGCACGGGCCTCCGCATTCAGGATCACCAGGGGCGCGAGTACCTCGACGCGTTCGCCGGCCTCTACTGCGTGAACATCGGCTACGGCCGCACCGAGGTGGCCGACGCGATGCACGTCCAGGCCAGGACGCTGGCCTACTACCACACCTACGTGGGCCATTCGTCGGACGCGATCATCGCGCTGTCGTCGCGCATCATCGATTGGGCGCCGGCCGGCATGAAGAAGGTCTACTACGGCATGTCCGGTTCCGATGCGAACGAAACCCAGGTGAAGCTCGTCTGGTACTACAACAACGTGCTGGGGCGGCCGAACAAGAAGAAGATCGTCTCGCGCGACCGCGGCTATCACGGCTCGGGCATCGTGACGGGCAGCCTCACCGGCCTGCCGAGTTTCCACCAGCATTTCGACCTGCCGATCGATCGCGTCCGGCACACCGTCTGCCCGCACTGGTATCGCAAGGCGCCGGCCGGCATGAGCGAGGCGCAGTTCGTCGCGCATTGCGTCGAGGAACTGGAAAAACTGATCGCGCGCGAGGGGGCGGACACGATCGCCGCGTTCATCGCCGAGCCGGTGATGGGCACCGGCGGCATCATCGCGCCGCCGGCAGGCTATTGGGCCGCGATCCAGCAGGTGCTGCGCCGCCACGACATCCTGCTGATCTCCGACGAGGTGGTGTGCGGGTTCGGCCGCCTCGGCTCGAAGATGGGCGCTCAGCATTACGGCATCGAGCCCGACCTGATCACGGTCGCGAAGGGCCTGACGAGCGCCTATGCCCCGCTGTCGGGCGTGATCGTGGGCGAACGCGTGTGGGACGTGATCGCGCGCGGCTCGCGCGAGCATGGCCCGATGGGCCATGGCTGGACCTATTCGGGGCATCCCGTCTGCGCGGCCGCGGCGCTGGCCAATCTCGACATCCTCGAGCGCGAAAATCTGGCCGGCAACGCGGCCGAGGTCGGCGGCTATTTCGGCGAGCGCCTGCGCCAAAGCTTCGGCGCGCATCCGCTGGTGGGCGAGGTGCGCAGCGTCGGCATGCTGGCGGCGCTCGAATTCATGGCGGACAAGGACGCGCGCATTCCGTTCGATCCGGCGCTGAAGGTCGGCGCGCAGGTGTCGGCAGCGGCGCTCGAGCGCGGCGTGATCGCGCGCGCCATGCCGCACGGCGACATCCTGGGCTTCGCGCCGCCGCTGGTGATGACGCGCGCCGAGGCCGACGAGATCGTCGCGGCGGTGCGGCAAGCGGTCGATCAGGTGGCGGATCGCGTCGCGGCCGGCGCGAGGTAGGCCCGCGCGGTGCGCAGGACTGCTAGCGAATGACGGAGCGCCGCGCCCGGTTTTCCTCGTTTCGGAGGAGGCACGCTTTTTTGGCATCCCCTAAGGTAGGCCATCCAGTCGAGTACGGGGGGACACCATGAAGCATGAGCACGCGGGGGCCGGCGGGGCGCGGATCAAGCTCGACCGCTACGACATCGCGATCCTGCGCATTCTCTCGACCGAGGGGCGCATCACGAAATCGCGGCTCGCACAGGAGGTGAACCTGTCGATTTCGCCGGCCTGGGAGCGCGTCAAGCGGCTCGAGACGCAGGGCCTGATTCGCGGCTACCGCGCGGAAGTGGATTGGGCCGGCGCGTTCACCGGCAGCCGCGTGGTGGTCGAGGTCACGCTCGCGCGTCATACCGCGCAGGACATGCGCCGCTTCGAGGAACGCGTCGCGGCGGCGCCCGAGGTGATCGAGTGCCTGGCCACCGGCGGCGGCGTCGACTACGTGATGCAGGTGCTGTCGCGCGACATCGCGCATTACCAGCAGTTCATGGATGGCCTGCTCGACGCGCAACTCGGCATCGAGCGTTACTTCAGCTACGTGGTGACCAAGGTGGTCAAGAGCAAGGCGGACGGCTTGCCGTCGTGGGCGGCCGACGCCGGCGTGCCGGCCCGCTGAGGGCGCGGTGCGCGGCGGCGCGATGCCCGGCGAGTCGCGGCAGGCGAAGCACGAACGAAC
>NZ_JAAGPF010000216.1 GCF_017104645.1 Burkholderia sp. Ac-20379 | reverse complement strand
CCCGACTGCTGGCGGCGCACGGCCAATACCGCGCCGCGCTGCGCCGCCGCCCTGGGTTCAGGCATTACCGTCACCCACCTCCTCGGCGCAATGGCAGGCCACCTGCCGTCCATCGACCTCCCGCAACGCGGGCACCTCGGCACGGCAGCGCTCGACCGCGTACGGGCAGCGCTGGTGAAACGCGCAGCCCGACGGTGGATTGAGCGGCGAGGGCAACTCGCCTTCCAGCTTGATCTGGATGCGCCGGTCCGACTCGAAGATCGCCGGCGTGGCCGACATCAGCGCGCGCGTGTACGGGTGACGCGGCCGCGCGTAGATGCTGGCCTTGTCGCCCAGCTCGGCTACGGCGCCGAAGTACATCACCATCACGTCGTCCGCCACGTGCTCGACCACCGACAGATTGTGCGAGATGAACACGTAGCTGGTGCCGAACTGCTGCTGCAGATCCATGAACAGGTTCAGGATCTGCGCCTGGATCGACACGTCGAGCGCCGACACCGGCTCGTCGGCCACCACGATCTGCGGCTCGAGGATCATCGCGCGCGCAATCGCCACGCGCTGGCGCTGCCCGCCCGAGAACATGTGCGGATAGCGCTTGGCGTGCTCGGGGCGCAGCCCCACCGTGCGCATGATCTCGGCGATCCGCGCCGCGCGCTCGGTGGGGCCGAGCGGCGTGTTGATCGCGAGCGGCTCGCCGAGCGTCTGCTCGACGGTCTTGCGCGGGTTCAGCGAGGCGAACGGGTTCTGGAACACCATCTGCACGCGGCGGCGCAGCGCGGCAAGCGCGTCGCGGCTCGCGCCGGCCACGTCCCGGCCGTCGATCCGCAACTGCCCGGCGGTGGGCGGCTCGATCAGCGTGAGCTGGCGCGCCAGCGTGGATTTGCCGCAACCGGATTCGCCGACCACGGCCAGCGTGCGGCCGCGCGCGAGCGTGAACGACACGCCGTTGAGCGCCTTGACGGTGGCCTGGCCGAACATGCCGCGGCGCACCGCGTAGTGCTTGGCGAGGCCGTCGGCGGCCAGCACCACGTCGTCGCGATCCGCCGTGCGCGGCTGTGCGAAGACTGCGTTCATCGTGCACCTCCCGACGGTTCGAGCGCTTGAAGATTCAACGGCCGGATGCAGCGCGCGCGCATCGCGGCGTCGCCGGGCGCCAGCTCGGCCAGCGCCGGACGCGCCTCGTGGCACGCGCCCACCATGTACTTGCAGCGCGGCGCGAACAGGCAGCCGGTGGGCCGGTCGTCGCGCCCCGGCACCATCCCGGGCAACGCGGCCAGCCGTTCGGCGCCCACGTTGTGCTCCGGGATCGCCGCGAGCAGCGCCTCAGTATACGGGTGATGCGGCGACGCGAAGATGTCGGGCACACGGTTGGTCTCGATGATCTCGCCCGCGTACATCACGGCCACGCGCTGCGCGACCTCGGACACCACGGCCAGATCGTGCGAGATCAGCACCAGCGCCATGCCGCGATCCTTCTGCAGCGACACCAGCAGATCCATGATCTGTGCCTGGATCGTCACGTCGAGCGCGGTGGTGGGTTCGTCGGCGATCAGCAGCTTCGGGTTGCAGGCCACGGCCATCGCGATCATCACGCGCTGGTTCATGCCGCCCGACATCTGGTGCGGGAAGGTATCGATGCGGTTCTTCGCGTCGGGAATCCCCACCTGGTCGAGCAGTTCGAGCGCGCGCTTGTTCAGCGCGTCGCCGCGCAGCCCCTCGTGCAGCTTCAGCACCTCGCGGATCTGGTAGCCGACGGTGTAGCTCGGGTTCAGGCTCGACAGCGCGTCCTGGAACACCATCGCGATGTCCTTGCCGACGATGCGGCGGCGCTGGCGCGGCGTGGCCTTGAGCAGGTCGACGCCGTCGAACGTGACTTGATCGGCGGTGACGACGCCGGGCGCGTCGACCAGGCCCATCAGCGCCATCATCGTCACGCTCTTGCCCGAGCCCGATTCGCCGACCACGCCCACCACCTCGCCCGGCGCGACCGACAGGTCGATGCCGTCGACGGCGGGCAGGCCGTTGAAGTTCACCGCGAGATTGCGGATGGTCAAAAGGTCGCTCATGGTCAGGCCATCCGTTTCAGTTTCGGGTCGAGCGCGTCGCGCAGGCCATCGCCGAGCAGGTTGATCGCCAGCACCGAGATCAGGATCGCGAGGCCCGGCATGGTGACGATCCACCAGGCGTTGTCGATGTAGTCGCGCGCCGAGGCCAGCATCGCGCCCCACTCGGCCGCCGGCGGTTGCACGCCGAGGCCGAGGAAGCCGAGCGCGGCGGCATCGAGAATCGCCGACGAGAAGCCCAGCGTGGCCTGCACGATCAGCGGCGCCGTGCAGTTCGGCAGCACCTGCGAGAACATCAGCCGCAGCGTGCCGGCGCCGGCCACGCGCGAGGCCGTGACGTATTCCTTCTGCAGCTCGCCGAGCGCCGAGGCGCGCGTGAGCCGCACGTAGCCGGGCAGCGCCACGATCGCGATCGCGAACATGGTGTTGGTCAGGCCCGGGCCGATGATCGCCACCACCGCCACCGCCAGCAGCAGCGAGGGCAGCGCGAGCAGCACGTCCATCACGCGCATCACGGGCGTGTCCGCCCAGCGCTGGAAGAACGCGGCCACGAGGCCCAGCACGATGCCAGGAAGCAGCGCCAGCACCACGGAAACGAGCCCGATCCAGAACGACAGCCGCGCGCCGTACATCAGGCGCGAGAGGATGTCGCGGCCGGCTTCGTCGGTGCCGAGCACGAAGCGCCAGTTGCCGCCGTCGAGCCAGGCCGGCGGGATCTTGACGAAATCGCGGTATTGCTCGATCGGGCTGTGCGGCGCGATCAGCGGCGCGAGAATCGCCACCAGCACGATCAGCAGCACGATCAGGCCGGCGAACACCGCGCCGCGGTTGCGGGCGAAGTGGTGCCAGAATTCTTGCAGCGCGAGCGTGCGGCCGCCGGCGGCGACCGACGGCAGCGCGTCGGGAAGTTCGCTCATCGAATCACCTCGTATGGCGGATGCGGGGGTTGAGCACGCCGTACAGCAAATCGACGACGAGATTGACGACGATCACCAGCGTGGCGATCAGCAGGATGCCGCCCTGCACCACCGGGTAATCGCGGCGACTGATCGCATCGATCAGCCACTTGCCGACGCCCGGCCACGAGAACAGCGTCTCGGTCAGCACCGCGCCGGCCAGCAGCGTGCCGACCTGCAGGCCGATCACGGTCACCACCGGGATCAGCGCGTTGCGCAGCGCGTGCACCACCACGATCCGCGCCGGCGACAGGCCCTTGGCGCGCGCGGTGCGGATGTAATCCTCGCGCAGCACCTCGAGCATCGACGAACGCGTCATGCGCGCGATCACCGCCAGCGGAATCGTGCCGAGCACGATCGACGGCAGGATCAGGTGGCTCACGGCCGAGCGGAACGAACCTTCGTCGGGCGCGAGCAGCGCGTCGATCAGCATGAAGCCGGTGACGTGCGGGATGTCGTATTCCACGGCGATGCGGCCCGACACCGGGGTCCAGCCGAGCGTGGACGAAAACACCATGATCAGGATCAGGCCCCACCAGAAGATCGGCATCGAATAGCCGGTCAGCGCGGTGCCCATCACGCCGTGATCGACCACGGTGCCGCGCCGCAGCGCCGCGATCACGCCGGCCGGCAGGCCGATCGCGAGCGCGAACACGAGCGCGCAGATCGACAGCTCGACGGTGGCGGGGAAGCGCGCGAGGAACTCGTCCATCACGCTCGTATTGGTGACGATCGACAGGCCCAGGTCGCCGTGCAGCGCACGGCCGATGTAGTGGACATACTGCATCGCGAGGGGCTGGTCGAGGCCGAGGCGGTGCATCGCCTCGGCATGCATCGCCGGATCGACGCCGCGCTCGCCCATCATCACTTCGATGGGATCGCCCGGTATCAGGTGGATCAGCGCGAACGCAAGGATGGTGATGCCGATGAAGGTCGGAATCACCATGCCGATGCGGCGCAACACAAATCGCAACATGGCGGGTCTCGGTTTTCGAAAATCGTGGGGACGAAATGCAAACGGCGACGAGGGGCCGAGCCCCCCGTCGCCGGATCAATTATGGTGCAGCAACGTCAATGTGGCGAACGGCCAATGCTTACTTGACGCTCACGCCGTCGAAGCGGATATAGCCGAGCGGCTCGATGCGCTGGTCGACCACGTTCTTGGTGGTCGGCTGGTAGACGGTCGAGTTCGCGATCGGCGAATACGGCACCTGCTGCGCGAAGATCTGCTGCGCCTGCATGTAGATCTTGCTGCGCGCGTCCTGGCCGTTGGTGACGCGGCCCTTCTGGATCAGCGCCTCGAACGATTTATCGCACCAGCGCGAGAAGTTGTTGCCGTTCATCGCCGTGCAGCCGAGCAGCGTGCCGAGCCAGTTGTCCGGATCGCCGTTGTCGCCCGTCCAGCCGATCAGCATCGTGTCCTGCTCGCCCGAGTGCGCGCGCTTGATGTACTCGCCCCATTCGTACGTGACGATCTTCGCCTTGACGCCGATCTTGGCCCAGTCGGACTGGATCATCTCGGCCATCAGCTTGGCGTTCGGGTTGTACGGACGCTGCACCGGCATCGCCCACAGCGTGATCTCGAAGCCGTTCGGGAAGCCGGCCTTGGCGAGCAGCGCCTTGGCCTTCGCGGTGTCCTGCGCCGGCATCTTCAGGTTCTTGTCGAACGACCATTGGGTCGGCGGCACCGGTGCGTCGGCGGCCTGGCCCGCGCCCTGGTAAACCGATTCGATGATCGCCTTCTTGTTGATCGCCATGTCGAGCGCCTGACGCACGGCCAGGTTGTCGAGCGGCTTGTGCTGGACGTTATAGGCCAGGTAGCCGAGGTTGAAACCCGGCTGCGACGGCATCGCCAGGTTCGCATCGGCCTTCAGCGTGGCGATGTCGGCCGGACGCGGATAGCTCATCACCTGGCACTCGTTGCGCTTGAGCTTCTGCACGCGCACGCCGGCATCGGGCGTGATCGAGAAGATCAGCTTCGAGATCTTCACGTCGCCCTTCTTCCAGTAATCGGGGTTGCCGTCGTAGCGGATCGTCGCGTCCTTCGTGTAGCTGCGGAACACGAACGGGCCGGTGCCGATCGGCTTCTGGTTGATGTCGGGGGCCTTGCCCGCCTTGAGCAGCTGGTCGGCGTATTCGCTCGACAGGATCGAGGCGAACTCCATCGCCATGTTCTGGATGAACGGCGCGTTCGGCTCCGACAGCGTGAACTTGACGGTATACGGATCGACCTTCTCGACCTTCGTGATCAGCTTGTCGAGGCCCATGTCGGTGAAGTACGGGAAGCTGACCGGGTAGGCCTTGCGGAACGGCTGGTTCGGATCGAGCATGCGCTCGAACGTGAACACCACGTCGTCGGCGTCGAATTCGCGCGAGGGCTTGAAGTAATCGGTGGTCTGGAACTTGACGCCGTGGCGCAGGTGGAACGTGTAGGTCTTGCCGTCGGGCGAGACGTCCCACGATTCGGCCAGGCCCGGCTCGACCGTGGTGCCGCCGCGCTTGAATTCCACGAGGCGGTTGTAGATGGTGAACGTGGCGGCCGAGAAATCGGTGCCGGTGGTGTACTGGGCCGAATCGAAACCGGCGGGGCTGCCTTCCGAGCAATAGACGAGCGTCTTGTTCGGGATCTGCGCATGTGCCGCGCCGGCGACGCCGAACGTTGCCGCTGCAACGGTCGCGATCGCGACGTGCAACAGACGATTGGATTTCATTGTGGTATCTCCAGGTCTCGTGCCGGCTGGCGCCAGCGTGCGGCGATCTTACTTGAGCTTACGCGCGGCGAACAAGCTGGCCAAAATGCCTACGCCAACGCCCGGCCGGGCTTGCCCGCCGATTTCCGGCGTGCTTGCGCGCGGCGCGCGCGGCCTGCTGCGACGCGGCATCGCAGGCCGTGGCGTTTCGTCGAATTGCTAAACACGGCGCCGGATTTGGCGGCCCGCGCGGAACACTTGCCGGCACAGCGGAGCCCCCGCCCCGAACCGTGCACGAAATGACAGAACCGCGCCGCCGCGTCAGCGCGCCTCGCCCGGCGCGATGCGCGGCATGCAGGCCACCGCGACCACCGACAGCGCGATGCCGGCCATCACGTAGTAGGTCGGCGCAAGCGGCGTGCCCGTCTCGCGGATCAGCCAGGTGACGATGAACTGGCCGAATCCGCCGAACAGCATGACGGCGACGTTGTACGCAAGCGACAACCCGGTGGAGCGCACGCGGGCCGGGAACAGCTCGGCCATCATCGCGCCGAACGGCCCGTAGTAGCCCGACAGCGTGATCGACAGCACCGCCTGCACCACGACCAGCCGGCCGACGCTCGGCGCGGCGTCGAGCCAGAGGAACAGCGGGTAGATCAGCACCAGCGTGGCCACCAGCGACCACAGCGACAGCGCCTTGCGCCCGATGCGATCCGACCACGCGCCGGCCAGCGGCGTGAGCACGGTCAGCAGCAGCCCGCCGACGATCACCGCGTAGAACGATTGGTCGTACGGCAGCTTCAGTTGCTTGACGGCGAACGTCGGCAGATAGCCGATCAGCACGTAGATCGTCACCGTCAGCGCGATCACCGAGCCGAGCCCGCAGATCACCTCGCGGCCATGCTGCGAGAACACCTCGCCGAGCGTGGCGCGGCGCGCGCTGTCGCGCGCGGCCACGAACGCGTCCGAATCGGCCAGGTGGCGGCGCAGGTAATAGCCGATCGGGCCGATCAGCAGCCCGAGCACGAACGGCACGCGCCAGCCCCAGCTGCGCAGCGCCTCGGGCGACAGCCCGTGCGTGACGAGCGTGCCGACCAGCGCGCCCGCCAGCAGCGCGGCGGATTGGCTCGACATCTGCCAACTGCCGTAGAAGCCGCGTTGCGACGGCGGCGCCGCCTCGATCAGCATCGCCGTGGCGCTGCCGAATTCGCCGCCGGCCGAGAAGCCCTGCAGCAGCCGCCCGCACACGATCAGAAGCGGCGCGCCGATGCCGATCGCGGCATAAGTGGGCGCGGCGGCGATCAGGAAGATGCCGCCCGTCATCAGCAGGATCACGAGCGAGAGCGCGGCCTTGCGGCCGGCGCGGTCGGCGTAGAGGCCGAGCACGATGCCGCCCACCGGCCGCATGAAGAACGCCACGCCGAACGTGGCGGTGGTCAGCAGCAGCGAGCCGTATTCGCTGCTGCTCGGAAAGAACAGCTCGGCGATCACCACCACCATGAAGCTGAACACGGTGAAGTCGTACCACTCGAGCGCGTTGCCGATCACGGCGGCGATCACCGCGCGGCGGCCGGGCGCGGCGCGGCCCGCGCGGGTGGAGTGGGCCGGTTGGGTCTTGTCGGTTGCCGAAGCCATGCGTCTCCCGTTCGTCGTGGTTGCGCGGCGCGCGCCGCGCATGCGCTGCGGCGGGGCCGTGGTGTCAGCGAGTGTAGGGGCGCGATGGGCGCGATTACAAGCGGCGTAAAAAAACCCGGCGGGCGAAGCCGGCCGGGTTGGCTGCGATGCGGCGCGCACGCCGCCGGGCGCGATCGGCCGTCAGGCCATCTTCGTGAACGCGCTGCACCAGCCTTTCGCGGCGACATCCTTGCCCGGGAACGCGATGCAGCCCGCCGACGCGCTGCCCTTCTTGCCCTGATACATCGAGCAGGCCGCGCAATCCTGGCCGGCGGCGAATTTCGGGAATTTGGCCTTGTCGACCTTCGACGCATCGGCCTTGTAGCCGAGCGCCACGGCGGTCGGATCGGTTTCGGACAGCAACGGCGCGGCGAAGGCCTCGCGCGACAGCGCCAGCGCGGACATCGTGCCGATGCTGGTGATCAGGAAACTGCGACGGGACGTTTTCATGGGGACGTGCTCCAGCTTCTTGCGATGGGGGACGGCCGCTCTGACGGCGGCACGGCCGAAGCATAACGTTCCTGCATGGCCTCTGCGCTGACGAATGCCGGAGATAAGCCAGCGCTGAAGCCGCGCGGCTTGCAGGGCGCTTTCAGCGTCGTGCGCCTGCAAGCCGCGCGATCCCCGTCGTGCCCCCTCGCGCGTTCAGAAGCCGATCGGCCGCCGCTTCGGCATGCCGTCGTCGGCGCGGATATCGCCGGCGCGCACCGCATCGCGGCCGTCGAGCCGCGCCGCGCCGAAGCCGTGCAGCAGCGCGCGGCGCATGGTGCGCGGCGGCACCGCCGCCAGCGCCGCGAGCGCGTCCTCGCCGAGCTGCTCGGGAAAGCGCCGGCCCCACGCATGGGTGCCGCGGATCTCGCCGTAGATCGTCTGCGCGATGCGGCGCGCGCCGGCCGCGTCGGGCGGCGCGATCTCGTATACGTTCATGCGGTTCAGGATCGGCTCGGGGATCGACGCGGCGTCGTTCGCGGTGGCGATCCAGATCACGTTGCCGGCGTCGATCGGCACCTCGGCGAACTCGTCGACGAAGCTGCTCGCGGTGTCGTGTTCGAGCAGCGCGTAGAGCGCGCCGAGCGGATCGTATTGCGCGTCGTTGCCGGCCTTGTCGATTTCGTCGATGGCGATCACCGGGTTCGAGTAGCTGCCGTTCACGAGCGCGTCGAACACCTTGCCCGGCTTCGCGTTCTTCCATTGCGACGACGCGCCCGACAGCACCCAGCCCGCCGTCAGCGAACTCATCGGCACGTAGTGATAGGCGGTGCCGAGCATCTGCGCGAGCGCCTTGGCGAAGTGGGTCTTGCCGATGCCGGGCGCGCCGAGCAGCAGGATCGGCATCAGTTCGAGCCGGTCTTCGGTTTCGAGGCACAGCGCCACCTGCTTGCGCACGTCGTCGAGCGGGCCGGAGAAATTCGGCAGCGCCTCGGCCAGCGCGTCGAACGCGGGCATGCGCGTCGGCTTCACGCAGAAGCGCAGGTTGCCCGTCTTCAGCATCTTCTCGTAGGTGGCGCGCAGGGCCTCGCTCGCGCCGTCGTTCAGATCGTTCAGCGCCGTCTCGATCTGCTCGAGATCGTAGACCCGGCTGAACGACGCCACCGCCAATTCCTGTTTCACCATCGCCGTCGTCATTGCACACCTCCACTTGCCAGCCCGGTTGCCCCGGGCACGCCACCGCTGCCGCCGTTGCTGCCCGGCGCGGCATCAGACCCCTCGCAGCCAGTGTTGGGCAGACAAAAGCGCCGCGCAAGCCAGCACTCGGCGGCGTCTGCTGCCAATCCGCCAGGCGCTGCACGGCGCGGCAAGCGCGCGTATCATCGACGATTCACCGCGTCGCGCGCCGGCCGTCCGCCGCCGCGCCGCCGGCTTCACGAGGAATTGCCGATGACCGAGCTTTCGCCGCTGACCGCCCCCGTCGCTGGCCGCACGCGCACCGCGCGCGGCGCGAAACCGAATGCCGCGCGGCGGGCCGGACACGTTTCGAGCCGGTTCGCGCCTCCGATGTCCTCGTTGCTTCGCCTCTCCTGCTTCGCTTCCGTTCGCGCCGCCGCATCGGCCGCCGCCATGGCCGCCGTGGCCGGCCTGTTCGCCGCCGCGCCGCTCGCCGCGCAGGCCCAGGCCGCGCCGGGCAGCCCGGCCGCCACCGGCGCGCCGCCGTCGATCGCGTGGGAGATCCGCGTGCAGCACGACGGCCAGACGGTCGACACGTTCCAGCGCACCACCACGGTCGGCCAGTCGCGCACCGACACGCACACCTATCCGGTCACGCTGCCGGCCAACTGCACGGGCAAGGATGCGTCGATCGTGGCGAAGGTCCACCCCGAGCGCACGCGCACCGTGACGGTCGCGCCGCTCTACGTCGACGGCGGCGCCGTCACGCTGCAGCTCGACGCGCAGGAAACGCTCGACGACGGCGACGGCTGCACGCTCGCGCCGCGCCAGATCTCGGCCAATCATCCGGGCCTCGCCGTGCATGCCGACACCTGGACCGACTGGGCCCCGGCCGACAAGAACGCGCACCTGCTCTACCAGGTGCGCGCGCACGTCGTGCAACAGGACTGAGTCATGCACGCCGCTTCCCACGCCTTGCCGTTCGCCAAGCCGGAATCGGCCCCGAACGAAATCACCGCGGTGAGCTGGAACCTGCACAAGGGGCGCTCGCCGCTCGGCTTCACCGCGTGGAACGCCATGCGCCGCTGGGTCGAATCGACCCACGCCGACGTCTATTTCCTGCAGGAAGCGATGGCGCGCCGCATGCCGCGCCCGGTGCTGGCGGCCGGCTTCGGCGCGCCGATGGACGATCCCGTCGACGATGTCTGGCACTGCCAGGCCACCGAAATCGCGCGCGCGCTCGACTGGCAGATCGCGCTCGGCCCGAACGTGTTCAAGCCGTCGTGGCGGCACGGCAACGCGATCCTCTCGCCGCATCCGCTCGACCTCGGCGGCCGCTGGGACATCTCGGCGCACCGCTTCGAGCGGCGCGGCCTGCTGGTCGCGCGCGCCACGCTGGCCGGCGCGGCGCCGATCACGCTGCTGTGTGCGCACCTGGCGCTCACGCGCGCGGCGCGGCTGCGCCAGATGACCTGGATCGCGCACTGGATCGAACGCCACGCGCAAGATGGCCCGCTGATGCTGGCCGGCGATTTCAACGACTGGCGCAACGATTCGGTGCCGCTGTTCGGCGAGATCGGCCTGTCGGAAGTGGCCACGCTGCTCGGCGAATCGGGCCGCACGTTTCCGGCGTTCTCGCCCGCGCTCGCGCTCGACAAGATGTTCGTGCGCGGCTTCACGCCGCTCGAATGGCGCGCCCCCACCGGCGACACCGCCTGGCTGTCCGATCACCTGCCCTACGTCGCGCGCCTGCGCGTGGATTGAATCGCCCGCGCGGCATTGACGGAATCGGCAGGATCACGAAATTTCCGTTGCATTTCCGCGCCGGCGCCGGGGTCAAACGCGTTGCGCCCTCAAGCAGGGTAAAATACGGGGTTCTCCAAACGTCTATTAACGGGTAGGCCTGCGCTTTCGAGAGCGACATGCCCGCCATCGGCCGGTCTGCGGATCGGGCCGGTGCCCTCGTTTTCCGTCTCGTATCCGTATTCCATGAGCAAATTCGATACCGCTACCGTCCTGTCCGTCCACCACTGGACCGATACGCTGTTCAGCTTCACCTGCACCCGCGATCAAGCCCTGCGCTTCAATAACGGCGAATTCACGATGGTCGGCCTCGAGGTCGACGGCAAGCCGCTCGCGCGCGCCTACAGCATCGTCAGCCCGAACTACGAAGAGCATCTCGAGTTCTTCAGCATCAAGGTGCAGGACGGCCCGCTGACCTCCCGCCTGCAGCACTTGAAGGTGGGCGACCCGGTCCTGATCGGCAAGAAGCCCACCGGCACGCTGGTCGCCGACAACCTGCTGCCCGGCAAGACGCTGTGGATGCTGTCCACCGGCACGGGCCTCGCGCCGTTCATGTCGATCATCCGCGATCCGGATATCTACGAACGCTTCGACAAGATCGTCCTGACGCACACCTGCCGCCTGAAGGGCGAGCTGGCGTACATGGATTTCATCAAGCACGACCTGCCGGGCCACGAATACCTCGGCGACATCATCAAGGACAAGCTCGTCTACTACCCGACCGTCACGCGCGAAGCGTTCGACAACGAGGGCCGCATCACCGACCTGATCGCCACCGGCAAGCTGTTCAGCGATCTCGGCGTGCCGTCGTTCTCGCCCGAGAACGACCGCGTCATGCTGTGCGGCAGCACCGCGATGCTGAAGGACACCACCGAACTGCTCAAGCAGGCCGGCCTCGTCGAAGGCAAGAACAGCGCGCCGGGCCACTACGTGATCGAACGCGCATTCGTCGACTGATCGCCCCCGCGGCCGTTTGTCACATAAAAACCGGAGCCTGGCTCCGGTTTTTTTATTTCCCGGACATATCTTCCGGTTACAGTTCTCGCCCTGCGCGTTACAAAACCTTGCTGTTTCTGCGTTGTCAACGCTACGAAACGTTGTTTTTTCACGCGAAATCACGTGTCGGATTTTTCCGACACAACCCATCAGATTTTTAGTTTATTTCCTCGGTAACCCCCCGTCCCGCGCGCCTTGCTCATTTATTCTGAGTTAAGATCCGTTGCGTTTTGACCTGCCTTATCAGTTTTGCGAAGGGTCAAAACATTTATTACAGAATGTAAATTCTGTTACCCCGGCAAGGCTTTTGAAGCGCAGCCGGCACTGGCCCCGGCACGGATTGGCGGCCCGAATCGACCCTGATTTTTAGCTGGAAGGAGCCGCATGGACAGGTCGCGTATCGCATTCGACGCGAACGCCGCACCCGCACCGGACGACCATCCGGCCCGTTTTGTCCTGCTTGCCGACCCGATGTCCACTGCCCCCGAACCGTCGCCCGCCCAGCGCGCGCACCTCGCCGATCTGTCGGCCGAACTTGCCGCCGCCGACGAACACGCGCGCCGCCACCTGGCCCGCGAACTGCACGACGGCCTCGGCGCCGATCTGACCGGCGCACGCTTCGCTCTCGCCAATCTCGACACCTGGTTGCCCGA
>NZ_JAAGPF010000215.1 GCF_017104645.1 Burkholderia sp. Ac-20379 | reverse complement strand
CCCCGGCGTGCTGCTCGGCACCAGCGGCTACCGCGCGCACCACCCGGCGTTCGCGGCCGGCGCGACGCTGTCGGTCACCGCGCGCGAGCTGTTGCGCAGCGAGGCCGGCCACGGCGCGTACGAATGCGCGATTCATCTGGACGGCGCGTGCTGCGCCGAAGCCGTCGTCAAGGTCTACCAGCCGGACGATTTTCAGACTTTCATCGAAGGGAGCATCCAATCATGACCCGGCGAGTTCTCGTGACCGGCTCGAGCCGCGGCATCGGCCGCGCCGTCGCGCTGCGTCTGGCCGAAGACGGCTTTGCCGTGACCGTGCATTGCCGTAGCGGCGTCGTCGAGGCGCAGGCCGTCGTCGACGCGATCAAGGCGCAGGGCGGCGCCGCCAGCCTGCTGCAGTTCGACGTGCGCGAGCGCGCCGTGTGCCGCACGCTGCTCGAAGCCGACGTGGCCGAGCACGGCGCCTATTACGGCATCGTGTGCAGCGCGGGCGTGACGCGCGACGGCGCGTTTCCGGCGCTGTCCGAGGAGGATTGGGACATCGTGCTCGAAACCGGGCTCGACAGCTTCTACAACGTCGTGCATCCGCTGACGATGCCGATGGTGCGCCTGCGCAAGGGCGGCCGCATCGTGACGATCGCGTCGGTGTCGGGCGTGATGGGCAACCGCGGGCAGGTCAATTACAGCGCGGCGAAGGCCGGCCTGATCGGCGCGACCAAGGCGCTCGCCACCGAGCTGGCGTCGCGCGGCGTGACGGTCAACTGCGTCGCGCCGGGCCTGATCGACACCGGCATGCTCGACGACCTGCCGCTTGAACAGGCGCTGAAGACGGTGCCGATGGGGCGGGTGGGGCAGCCGGAGGAAGTGGCGTCGGTGGTGGGCTTCCTGATGTCGGACAGCGCCTCGTACGTGACGCGCCAGGTGATCGGCATCAATGGCGGGATGATCTGATGAAGCGCGTCGTGGTGACCGGCATGGGCGGCGTGACCGCGTTCGGCGAAACCTGGCCGGAGATCGAGGCGCGCCTGCGCGCGGGCCGCAACGCGGTGCGCCGCATGCCCGATTGGGACCGCTTCGAATCGCTGCACACGCGGCTCGCGTGCCCGCTGCCGGATTTCGCGGCGCCCGCGCATTATCCGCGCAAGAAGACGCGTTCGATGGGGCCGGTGGCGATGTACGCGGTGCGCGCGAGCGAACTCGCGCTCGCCGACGCGGGCCTGGCCGACGACGCGTCGATCAAGGACGGGCGCATGGGCGTGGCGTACGGCTCGTCGTCGGGCTCGGTCGAGCCGATTCGCGCGTTCGGCGCGATGCTCGAAACCGGCTCGATGCGCGACGTCACGTCGAACAGCTACGTGCAGATGATGCCGCACACCACGGCCGTCAACGTCAGCCTGTTCTGGGATCTGAAGGGCCGCGTGATACCGACCTCGTCGGCCTGCGCGTCGAGCAGCCAGGGGATCGGCTATGCCTACGAGGCGATCGCATCGGGCAAGCAACTGCTGATGCTGGCGGGCGGCGCCGAGGAGCTGTCGGGGCCGGCGGTCGCAGTGTTCGACACGCTGTACGCCACCAGCACCCGCAACGACGCGCCGGCGCTGACGCCGCGCCCGTTCGACGCGGCGCGCGACGGCCTGGTGGTGGGCGAGGGCGCGGCGACGCTGGTGCTCGAGGAATACGAGCATGCCGTCGCGCGCGGCGCGACGATCCATGCCGAGGTGGTGGGCTTCGGCTGCAATTCCGACGGCGCGCACATCACGCAGCCGACCGCCTCGACGATGGCGGTCGCCATGCGCATGGCGCTGCGCGACGCGCAAGTCGATCCGTCGGCGATCGGCTACGTCAATGCGCACGGCACCTCGACCGAGCGCGGCGACATCGCCGAATGCGAGGCGACCTACGCCGTGTTCGGCGAACGCATGCCGATCAGTTCGCTGAAGAGCTACGTCGGCCATACGCTCGGCGCGTGCGGCGCGCTCGAGGCGTGGTGGACCATCGAAATGATGAAGCGCAACTGGTATGCGCCGACGCTGAACCTGGAGCAGGTCGATCCGGCCTGCGCGCCGCTCGACCATATCGTCGGCGAGGGCCGGGCGATCGACGCCGAGTACGTGGTCAGCAACAACTTCGCGTTCGGCGGCATCAACACCTCGCTGGTGTTCCGGCGGGCCGGCCCCCGATGACGGCCGCGCAACGCCCGGCCGCGTCGCGTGTCGTGGTCACGGGGCTCGGTATCGTCTCGTGTCTCGGCAATACGCTCGACGCGGTGGCGGCGGCCTTGCGCGACGGGCGCGGCGGGATTCGCCGCGTCGAGGCCTGGCGCGCGCGCGGCTTCCGCAGCCAGGTGGCCGGCGTGGCCGATACCGATGCCGAGCCGCCGTTCGCCCGCAAGCACGAGCGTTTCATGGGCGACACGGCGCGCTTTGCCGCGCATGCGGCGCGCAAGGCGATCGAGGATGCCGGGCTCGATCCCGCCGTGCTGCGTTCGCCGCGCGCGGGCGCCATCGTCGGGTCCGGCATCGGCTCGATCGGCGCCTACGACGAGGCGATGGAGACGGCCACGACGCGCGGCCTCGATCGCACGCCGCCCTACGTGGTGCCGAAGGCGATGAGCAGCACCGCGTCGGCCGCCGTCGCGCAGGTGTTCGGTATCGAGGGCGTGACCTATACGCCGTCGTCGGCCTGCACGAGCTCGGCGCTGGCGATCGGGCAGGCGATGCAACTGATTCGCGGCGGGCTGCAGGACGTCGTGCTGGCGGGCGGCAGCGAGGCGCTGCACGACAACATGACCTTGATGTTCGACGCGATGGGGGTGCTGTCGCGCGGCTTCAACGATGCGCCCGGGCAGGCGTCCCAGCCGTACGGCGCGGCGCGCGACGGCTTCGTGATCGGTTCGGGCGCCGGCATCGTCGTGCTCGAATCGCTCGAACACGCGCTGGCGCGCGGCGCGCGCATTCATGCCGAGCTGAGCGGCTTCGGCCAGTGCACCGATCACGGCGGCATGGCGACGCCGCATGCGGCGGGCATCGCGCGCGCGATCCGCGCGTCGCTCGACGACGGCGCGGGCGGCGTGCCCGACTACGTCAACACGCATGCGCCGTCGACGCCGCTGGGCGATATCGAGGAGCTGAACGCGCTGCGGGCCGTGTTCGGCGCCGCGCCGCCGGCGTTCTCGTCGACCAAGGCCATGACCGGCCATCCGCTCGGCGCGAGCGGCGTTCACGAAACGATCTACACGCTGCTGATGATGCGCGACGGCTTCATGGCCGGCGCGGCGGTGGGCGGCGCGCTCGACCCGGCGCTCGGCGGCCTGCCGCTCGTGCGCGAGACGCGCGAGGCGGCGCTCGAGCGCGCGCTGTCGGTGTCGTTCGGCTTCGGCGGCAGTTGCGCGAGCCTGCTGCTCGATGCGTGGCGCCAAGCATGACCCCTTCTTTTCCCTGAGAGCAACCAAGCGAGAACAACGATGAAACAACGACTCCATCTGGCGGGCATCCTGATCGCGGCGGCCGCGCTGTCGGGCTGCGGCACCGTCGTCCGTTCGCTGCCGCTGACGGACAGCGCCACCGCCACCGCGCCGGGCGGCGTGAAATTGTATTTCGGTGCGCAGGCGCACCCCGCCCTCGAGCGCCAGATCGGCAGGCGCACCGAATCGGCGCGCCTCGCGCGCGGCACCGCGGTCGAGCAGGCGGTGTGCGACCAGGCGCTCGACACGGCGCTCGGCAGCTTGCGCGCGTATGCGGCGAGGCACGGCGGCAACGCGGTCATCAACATCACGACGGGCTTCCACAGCACGCGTTCGGATTCCGAGACGGAGTACACCTGCGGCGTGAGCGGAAGCGCGGGCGCGATCTCGGTGGCCGGCGACGTCGTCGTGCTCGGCACGCATTGAGGGGAGGCTGACATGAAACGACGCATGACGATCGCCGCCGCCCTGCTGCTGCTGGGTGCATCGCAGGCGCAGGCGCGCAACGACGTGGCGAGCTACCCGATCGACGCGGCGCTGGCCACGGGCGCCGGCAAGGTGGACGCCGACATATCGCTGTATTTCGCGGGCCAGCCGCATCCGGCCGTCGAGAAGCAATACGGCGAATTCGGCACGAACAAGAAGACCAACGCGTTCGGCAAGTCGGATATCGACGCGTGCCAGCACGTGTTCCTGTCGGCCGTGCTCGAATTGCAGGCACGGGCGCGCAAGGAAGGCGGCAACGCCGTGATCGACATCAAGAGCAACTACAAGAATCAGCTGAGCGCGAGTGCGACCGAGTTTACGTGCGGCTCGGGCGCGATCCTCGCCGGGGTGGCGCTGACGGGCAAGGTGGTGACGCTGAGGAAGTAAGGCGCCGGGCCGCGCCGGCGCATCGCGGCTGCAAGGCGGTGCGCCGGTGCTGGCGTGATGGGCTCAATCGGGCTTGCGCGCCGCCACGTTGACGAGCGTTTCGCGGCGCCGGCCCGGCTTCGGGCGATGCAGGCCGAGCCGTTCGAGCAGGCCGAAATCGGTCGCGCGGCTCCACCAGAGGTAGGGCAGCGAAACGTTTTGGTTTCCGAACGAAAAGCCGGCGTTGCGCAGCATCGCGAGATAGCCGTCGGCGCTTTTCTGCACCTGCATCGGATGGCGGAACAGCAGGCGGATGACCCACGACTTGATGTAGGCCTCGGTCGATTCCGCGAACAGCAGCAGGCCGCCGGGCTTCAGCACGCGCCGGAATTCGGCCAGCGCGCTGTCCTGGTCGACGAGATGGTGGAAGGTTTGATGGCAGAACACCAGATCGACGCTGGCGTCGGCCAGCGGCAGCCGTGCGCAATCGCCGTCGTGCAGATCGACCGGGGCGCTGCATTGGCGTGCGGCCTCGGCCGCATGGGCCAGCGATTCGCGATGGCAATCGATCCCGACGATGCGGCTCGGCGCGAAGGCGCGTTCGAGCAGCCGGAACGATTTGCCCTGGCCGCAGCCGACGTCGAGGATCACCGGCGCGTTCGGCAGCGGTGCGGGAGCGAGCCGCACCAGATCGTCGATCGCGACGCGCAGGACGTGATGTTCCCAGGTATGCGTGCGCAGGAACCAGACGCCGAAGGCGGTTTCCGGTACGTATTTGACGGTGTGCGTATGGAGTGACGACATGGCCTCTCGTTGGTATGCGTTATGTGCCGGCCATTGTAAGTGGCGCCGCGAGATCGTGGCGTGAAGATTCGTCGTTGCGAATGCACTGAAACGAACAGGTTATCGATATGAATCAAACAGTATCCTCGCGCGTCTCGGTCGACGTCGCGATCATCGGCGCGGGCCCGTCGGGCGCCGTGGCCGCCGCGCTGTTGCGCCGGGCGGGGCGCTCGGTGCTGGTGCTCGAACGCCAGCACTTCCCGCGCTTTTCCATCGGCGAAAGCCTGTTGCCGCAGAGCATGCATTACCTCGAAGCGGCCGGCATGCTGCAGGCCGTGGTCGAGGCGGGCTTCCAGTTCAAGAACGGCGCGTATTTCGTGCACGGCGAGCGAACCTCGTCGTTCGATTTCCGCGAGAAATCCGCGCCGGGCTGGGGCACCACGTACCAGGTCGAGCGCGCGGCGTTCGACGATCTGCTGATCCGCTGCGCGGCCGAACAGGGCGCCGAGGTGCGGTTCGGTCATGCGGTGCGCGCCTTCACGCCGGGCGAGCGGCCGCGGCTCGAGGTCGCCGACGAGGCGGGCGCGGCTTACGAGGTCGACGCCGGGTTCGTGCTCGACGCGAGCGGCTTCGGCCGCGTGCTGCCGCGCCTGCTCGATCTCGAGGCGCCGACGCGGATGCCGACGCGCGCCGCGATCTTCACGCATGTGGCCGACGGCCTGCCGGCCGGCTCGACCGATCGCAACAAGATCTGCATCGCCGTGCATCCCGAGCGCCGCGACGTGTGGTACTGGATGATCCCGCTGGCGAACGGCCGCTCGTCGGTCGGCTGCGTGGCCGAGAGCGCGTTTCTCGATGTGCCGGCCGATGCGCGCGAGGCGACGCTGCGCGCGCTGATCAATACCGAGCCGACCTTGGCGCGGCTGATCGGCGACAAGCCGTTCCTGATGCCGGTCAATCATATCGGCGGGTACGCGGCGAACGTGGCGAAGCTGCATGGGCCGGGCTATGCCTTGCTCGGCAATGCCGGCGAATTTCTCGATCCGGTGTTTTCGTCGGGCGTGACGATCGCGCTGCGTTCCGCGCATCTCGCCGTCGACGCGCTCGAGCGGCAGCGGCGCGGCGAGGCGATCGACTGGGCGCTCGACTACGACGCGGCGCTGCGCAAGGGCATCGATACGTTCCGAGCGTTCGTCGAGCGCTGGTATACGGGCGAGTTGCAGGACATCGTGTTCTACG
Source organism: Burkholderia sp. Ac-20379 (assembly GCF_017104645.1). Lineage (GTDB taxonomy): Bacteria > Pseudomonadota > Gammaproteobacteria > Burkholderiales > Burkholderiaceae > Burkholderia. The sequence continues at coordinate 6,566 of NZ_JAAGPF010000215.1, read as the reverse complement.
AGGACAAATCGCCGGAATTGAAGCGGATGATCTGCTCGGTCTTGGCGGGCTACGCGTGGGACGAAACCAATCCGTTCGTGCGCGAGCCGGCGCGGCGGCTCGATGTGCTGGCGCAGCTGTGTGCGCCGGAGGCGGTGCGGTAAGCGACGTGGCGGGGTGGAACGGGCCGGGGCGCGGCAATTCGCAGCGCCCCGGCCCGTGTGGCTAGTTGACGACCTTCTTGGCCACGAACACGCCGATCACCAGGAACACGATGCACAGCACCAGGAACAAGCCGAACAGCAGCTTGGCGATCGCGGCCGAGCCGGCGGCGATCCCGGTGAAACCGAACAGCCCCGCGACGATGGCGATCACGGCAAAAATCAAGGCCCATTTCAACATGATGGTGTGCTCCCCTTAGAGTGATGGTGGTCTTCTCCAAGGCAAGTGCCGTGCCAATTCGGCCGGATCGCGCGCGGGGCCTTGATTCGCGCGGTTTCGCGCGGAACCGTCCGCCAGGCCCCGGGCACCGCGCTCGCCGGCGCGGCGGGTAAATACTACAAAGCGGGGCGCGATCGAACGACAAAAACGCCCACCCGCTCGGCCGGCACTGCACGCCGCGCGCGTTGCCGCGTGGCATCGCGGCGCTGGTATCGAACCTGCTTCAGGTTTTCCGAATCGTCCCGAAAGGAAATCCCGATGAACCGATCCCTGATGCGCATCTCCACGCTGGCCGTCGCCGTGTCGGCCGCGGCGCTGTTGCTGAACGGCTGCGCCGGCTTCGGCGGCGGCAAGCGCGGCAACGCGGCGGTGCCGCAGCCGGCCAAGCCGGTCGAACTCGACCGCTATCTCGGCCGCTGGTACGAACTCGCCCGTTACGACAATCGCTTCGAGCGCGGCTGCGACGGCGTTACGGCCGATTACGCGGTGCGCGGCGACGGATTGATCGACGTCACCAACGCGTGCAGCCGCGGCGCGAACGGCAAGCCGCGTTCGGCCGAAGGGCGTGCGAAGGTCGTGCCGGGCAGCGGCGGGGCGAAGCTCAAGGTGTCGTTCTTCGGGCCGTTCTACGTCGGCGATTACTGGGTGCTCGATCACGCCGACGACTACACCTGGTCGATCGTCGGCGAACCGTCCGGGCGCTTTCTCTGGCTGCTGACGCGCGACGCGAATCCGTCGGTGCTGCTGCGCCAGCAACTGGTCGCGCGCGCGGCCGAACTGGGTTACGACATCTCGCTGCTGCGCATGACGGCGCAATGAGTTCGCCCGCGGAATTACGGCGTAATAATCGCCGTACATCGGAAACCGGGGCAACTCCTTATACTGGCGCGTTTCCATTTTCCGAACGTGCGATGGCTGCCAAGCGGATCCTCGTCTGTTGCCTGCTGCTCGCCGCCGGCGCCTATCTGGCCGCGGCGGCGGCCCTGTATCTGCTGCAGGACCGGATGCTGTTGCCGTCCACGCCGCATGCGGACGATCCGCGCACGCTGCCGCATCCGGGCGAGCGCATCGAGCGCTGGGAAATCGGCGGCCACTACGCCGGTTACGTCGTCACGCCGGACGGCGCCGCGCCGCGCGGCACGGTGATCGTTTACCACGGTAATGAGGAATCCTCCGAAACCAAGCTGCCGCTCGCGAACGTGTTCGTGCAGGCGGGCTATCGCGTCGCGATCGTCGAATATCCGGGGCACGGCAACCGCCCCGGCGAGCGCACCATGCAGGCGGCGCTGGATGCATCGCGCGCCGCGCTCGCGCAGACGCTCGCGAGCTGGCGCGGGCGCGTGTGGCTGGTGGGGGAATCGCTCGGCGCGGGGATGGCGGCGCGCGTCGTGCAAGGCAACGAGCGGGTGGTGTCCGGCGTCGCGCTGATCACGCCGTGGGACACGCTGGCGTCGGTGGCCGGCGAGAAATATCCGATGTTCCCGGTGCGCTGGATACTGCACGACCGCTTCGATTCGATCGCGGCCGTGGCCGGTTACGGCGGCCCGCTGGTGGTGATCGGTTCGGTGCGCGACACGCTGATTCCGGTCGCGCACGCCGAGCGCCTCGCGAGCCAGCACCCCGGCAGCCATCTGATGCTGCTGCCGGACGCCGATCACGATACCTGGTTCGACCACATGACCGCGCCGCGCTGGCAGCAGGTGATGCGCTGGCTCGACGCGGCCTGAGCGGCGGCAGCGGCGGTTGTGGCAGTTATGCATCGCTTGGCGGCAGGCCGCGCCGCGCGAGCCTCGACCGCGCCGTCGGCGTATCGGCGGCGCGCCGATCCTGGCGATGGCGATGCGACGGCAGGCAATGCCGCGCGTCGCTGGTCGCGGCGGCCTTCGGACAGTTCGGTTTTTACGAACCTCAGCGTATCGATTTGCTGGTTTTTCCGATGCCTCGATGCCCCGATACTGGCGCTTCCCCAACAGCGCGGATCGAACCGCAACGGATATCACGCCATGCGTACCTATCGTCGTAACAGTCCTCAAGCCGCCGCCCGCATCGTCGCCCTGGTGATGATCGCGGACGGCCACGTCGACGCGAACGAGGAGCGGATGCTGGCGCGGCTCGGCGTGATCGCGCGGCTGGGCCTGCGCCCCGGCGAGTTCGACGGCGTGGTTCAGCAACTCTGCGAAGACATGGCGATCGGCTGCGGCAGCGGCTTCGATGCGGCGGCGCATGCGCCGCTGCTGGCCGAGGTCGACGATCCGGCGTTGCGCCGGGTGGTGTTGCGCGCGTGTCTGGCGGTGGCGTCGGCCGACGATTATCTGGCCGACGGCGAGATCGCCGCGCTGGCCGCGATCTTCGGCGCGTGGGCCGTGCCGTCGCACGACTTGGCCCGCGCGATGGCGGCGGCCGCATGACGGCAGCGGCATGACCGTGGCCCTAGCCGCGCAACGATGACGCGATGAACCCGGCCGCGCCTCAGGCGCGGCGGCTGCCCGCCGCGCTGGCCTGCGCGGCGGCGTCGAGTTGCAGCACCGCGTCGCGCTTGTCGAGCAGGTGGCGGCGCAGGATCTGCGCGAGCCGCGCGCCGTCGCGCGCTTCGAGCGCCTCGATCATGTCCGAGTGGTCGTGGATCGCGCGATCCCATTTCGCGCTCTGGAAGTTCGAGCGGAACCGCAGCGCCTGCAGCTTGCGGTTGATCGCGAGGTAGGTTTGCCGCAGCGCCGCGTTGCGCGCGGCCACGTTGATCAGATCGTGGATCTCGCGGTTGCGGCTGTAGTAGCCGGTCAGATCCTGCCGGGCGCGGCAGGCGAGCATCGCGTAATGCAGCGCCTTGATCGCGTCGATCTCCTCGGGCGTGATGCGATCGCAGGCCAGCTCGCCCGAAAACGCTTCCAGCCCGCTCATCAACTCGAAGGTCTCGCGGATCTCGGCATCCGACATCTTCGACACCGACGCGCCGCGGTTCGGCGCGATATCCACCAGCCCTTCCGATTCGAGCACCTTCAGCGCCTCGCGCAGCGGCGTGCGCGAAATGCCGAGCATCTCGCAGAGCTCCCGCTCGTTGAGCTTCTGCCCCGGCTCGAGCGTGCCTTCGACGATGAAGTTGCGCAGATGCTCGACCACCGTGTCGTGCAGGCGCTGCCGCTCGACCGGAGGCAGCACGGCGCGCGGGGAGGAGGGGGTGTCATTTTGCATACAAAAAACGGGTCAATCGTCCAGGCACCGATTTTACACGAACGCTCTCACGGCGGAATTTCGAGATTTGATGCGGAATGGATGCGGGTAAACCACGCGCAGATAGCGGTTGTGGTTTGCCGCTTGGGAGGAATATAGTTTTTTGCATGCAAAATTCAACAAGGAGAACACGCATGCTCAAGCTGGATTTCCATCCCTCCGGCCGTCACTTCCTGCAGATCCCGGGGCCGAGCCCGGTGCCGGACCGGATCCTGCGCGCCATGAGCTATCCGACCATCGACCATCGCGGCCCGGAATTCGGCGCGCTCGGCCTGAAGGTGCTGAGCGGCATCCAGGCGATCTTCAAGACGCGCCAGCCGGTGGTGATCTATCCGGCGTCGGGCACCGGCGCGTGGGAAGCGGCGCTGTCGAACACGATGAGCCCCGGCGACACGGTGCTGATGTACGAGACGGGCCAGTTCGCGACGCTCTGGAAGCGCATGGCCGAGAACCTGGGCCTCAAGCCCGAATTCATCGGCGGCGAGGATGACTGGCGCGGCGGCGTGGACGCGAACCGCATCGAGGCGCGGCTGCGCGAGGATCGCGAGCACCGCATCCGCGGCGTGTGCGTGGTGCACAACGAAACCTCGACGGGCGTGACGTCCGACATCGCCGCCGTGCGCGCGGCGATCGACGCGGCCGGCCACCCGGCGCTGCTGCTGGTCGACACGATCTCGGGCCTCGCCAGCGCCGATTACCGCCACGACGAATGGGGCGTGGACGTCACCATCTCCGGTTCGCAGAAGGGGCTGATGCTGCCGCCGGGCATCAGCTTCAACGCCGTGTCGCAGAAGGCGCTGGCCGCCAGCGCCAGCGCGAAGCTGCCGCGCAGCTTCTGGGGCTGGGGCGAAATCATCGAGATGAACCAGGGCGGCTACTGGCCGTACACGCCGAACACGAACCTGCTCTACGGCCTGTCGGAAGCGCTCGACATGCTGGCCGACGAGGGCCTCGATCAAGTGTTCGCGCGCCATCAGCGGCTCGCGCAGGCCTGCCGCCACGCCGTGAAGGGCTGGGGCCTGGAAATCCAGTGCGCCGATCCGGCCGTCTACAGCCCGGTGCTGACGGGCGTGCGGATGCCGGCCGGCGTGGATGCCGACGCGGTGCGCAAGATCGTCTACGAGCGCTTCGACATGTCGCTCGGCGCGGGGCTCGGCAAGCTCAAGGGGCAGATGTTCCGGATCGGCCACCTCGGCGACTGCAACGACCTGACGCTGATGGCCACGCTGGCCGGCTGCGAGATGGGGCTGCGGATCGCCGGCGTGCCGCTGGCGGCCAGCGGGCTGCCGGCCGCGATGGACTATCTGGCCGCGCAGGCCGTGCGCACGCCGCTCAAGGCGGCGGCCTGAGCGCCGCGGCCGGGCGGCGCACGGCGCGCCGCACCGGCCGCGCCCATTCCGTGAAGCACCCGCGCAACGCACGCGGGGCAGCAGTGTCGTGGCGGCAAAGACCTATTCCAACAATTCGGAGACACACGATGAAACGGTTTCGATTGACGAGTGCGACGAACGTCGTGCTCGTCATGTTGTGCGTCATGTATTTCATCACCTACCTCGACCGCGTCAACGTCAGCACCGCGGCGGTCGGTTTCGGCAAGGAGTTCGGCCTGTCCCACACCGAGGTGGGGCTGGTGTTCTCGGCGTTCGCGTATCCGTATCTGATCTTCCAGATCATCGGCGGCTGGGTCAGCGACCGCTTCGGCGCGCGCAAGACGCTGATCGCGTGCGGCGCCGTGTGGGGCGTGGCCACGCTGCTGACCGGCATGGCGGGCGGCCTCGTGTCGCTGCTGGCCGCGCGGCTGCTGCTCGGCTTCGGCGAGGGCGCGACGTTCCCGGCCGCCACCGCCGCGATGTCGCGCTGGGTCGCGAAGGACCGGCGCGGTTTCGCGCAGGGCATCACGCACGCGGCCTCGCGCGTGGGCAACGCGCTTGCGCCGGCGGCGGTGGTGCTGATGATGGCCAACTTCGGCTGGCGCGCGGCGTTCTACTTGTGCGGCGCGCTGAGCCTGTGCTGGGTGATCGGCTGGTGGCTGACCTATACCGAGCAGCCGCGCGACCATCCGCGCATCACCGAGGGCGAACTGGCGATCCTGCCGCCGCCGAAGCCGCGCGCCACACGCGTGCGCTGGGGCGCGCTGTTCCGCCGGATGCTGCCGGTCACGCTCGTCTACTTCTGCTACGGCTGGACGCTGTGGCTGTTCCTGAGCTGGATCCCGCAGTTCTTCCTGCATCACTACCACCAGAACCTGCAAACCTCGGCGCTGTTTTCCTCGGTGGTGTTCCTGGCCGGCGTGCTCGGCGACACGGCGGGCGGCATCGTGACCGATCGGATCCTGCGCCGCACCGGCAGCCTCGCGAAGGCGCGCAGCGGCATGGTGTCGGTCTGCATGCTGCTGACGCTGGTCGCGATGGTGCCGCTCGCGTTCGTGCACAGCATCGGCCCGGCCACCACCTGCCTCGCGCTCGGCTTCTTCTTCGCCGAGATGACGATCGGGCCGATGTGGGCGATCCCGATGGACATCGCGCCGGAATTCTCGGGCACCGCCAGCGGGATGATGAACACCGGCTCGGCGCTGGCGGCGATCGTCTCGCCCGTGATCGGCGGCGCGCTGATCGACCGCTTCGGCAGTTGGGAGCTGCCGTTCTACGGCAGCATGGCCCTGATGGCGGTGGGCGTGGTGTGCGCGTTCCGCATGCATCCGGAGCGGCGCTTCGACAACGCCGAACCGGGCGCGGCCGTGGCCACGCATCAGGGCATCTGAGCCTTCGTCAAGTTTGATTCGTAATCCACACAGGAGCCTTCACGCGTGAGTCTTTCCCTCGAAACCCGGCAACCCGACGCGGCGGCGCCGCTCGCCCGGACTCTGGCCGCCGCCTGGCGCGACGGCGCCCGGCCCGACCCGGCGCGCTCGGATGGCC
>NZ_JAAGPF010000214.1 GCF_017104645.1 Burkholderia sp. Ac-20379 | reverse complement strand
GATGGAGTGAGAGTGTGAGAATAGGAGGAGATGTATGTGGAGCGTGGGTGTAAGGCAATATGAGGGACTGGGTAGGAGAAGGTAGGGGAGGGGAGGAGGTGAGGGGACGAGTCAGGGGATTGGAGATGTAGTGGGCGCAGAGAGAAGGGGTAGGAAGAGTAATAGCAGGAAGAGAGAGTTGTGAGCAGTAAGAGAGAGGGGGGGGGAGGGGGGGGGGGGGGGTGGGGGTTTTTTTTTC
>NZ_JAAGPF010000213.1 GCF_017104645.1 Burkholderia sp. Ac-20379 | reverse complement strand
GCCCAACCTGCCGCCGGCGGAACGCCCCGCCGTGGCCGCGCAGGCCGTCCAGACGCTCTGCAAGACGATCGCCTCGATGCCCGCCGGCTCGCTCAAGGCGAGCACCGTGCACGGCGCGATCGCGGCCGCGGAGCACGTCACGCCGCTCGCCCAGCGCGCGGTGCTGCTCGGCGATCTGGCCAAGATGCTGAACAAGGTCGATTCGCGCGGCGCGCACCAGTCGGCGTTCCGCGCGATCAGCAATCAGGTCCACCTGCTGCCGCCGCAGGACCGCATGCAGGTGCTCAACGGCCTGGCGCTGAACGCGTTCCACCCGGAATTCGCCGATTCGCCGGGCGCCGGCCAGGACGCCGCCGCCAACATGCGCGCGGTGCTGAATCATCTCGTGCACGTGCCGCCCGAGGCGCGCACGCCGCACGAAACCGCCATCGTGCTCGACGTGATGGCCGGCTGGATGCCCGACATGATCGCGAACAACCCGCCGGGGCACTGGCAGCCGCTGATGCACGAGCTGATGCAGGAAGCCGCCAAGCTGCCGCCCGAGGAAGGGGCGTTCATCACCGACACGATCGGCAAGACGATGAACATGATGCAGCCGGGCGGCCCGCTGCACGGCGTCGACCTGCAATCGCTGCTGGTCGTGGTGCCCGACCATCTGAAGCCGGGCCACCGCGACGACGATTGATCGAGAATCGGCCCGCACCCGGGACGGCGCGCCGGAACCGTTAAAATCGCGCACCTTCCTTCTTTCGAGCGGCCTTCCGAGCGATGCAATCCGCACATTCCGGCGCCGACGGCGCCGCCCCCGCCCACGACCTCGTCTACGGCCCGAACGACCGCCCCTCGCCGGCGGTCGCGTTCGTCGCCGCGCTCCAGCACCTGCTCGCGATCCTGGTGCCGATCGTCACGCCGGGCCTGCTGATCTGCCAGGCGCTGAACGTGCCGACGCGCGACACCACGCTGATCGTGTCGATGTCGCTGGTGATCTCGGGCATCGCCACGTTCCTGCAATGCCGCCGCTTCGGCCCGCTCGGCGCGGGGCTGCTGATCGTGCAGGGCACCAGCTTCAACTTCGTCGGGCCGCTGATCGCGGGCGGCAGCCTGATGGTCAAGCAGGGCACGCCGGTCGAAACCGTGATGGCGGCGATCTTCGGCGTGGTGATCGCGGGCTCGTTCGTCGAGATGGCCGTGTCGCGCATCCTGCCGTTCATCAAGCGGCTGATCACCCCGCTCGTGACGGGCATCGTGGTGCTGCTGATCGGCCTGACGCTGATCAAGGTGGGCCTGATCAGCATGGGCGGCGGCTACGGCGCGATGGCCAGGGGCACGTTCGCGAGCGCACAGAACCTCACGCTGTCGTGTCTCGTGCTCGGCACCATCGTCGTGCTGAACCGCGTGCCGGTGGTGTGGGTGCGCAGCACCGCGCTCGTGATCGCGCTGGCGGTCGGCTACCTGGCCGCCGCCGCGATGGGCCGGCTCGATTTCGCCGGCGTGCATCAGGCCGCGCTGTTCCAGATCCCCACGCCGCTGCATTTCGGGCTCGGCTTCTCGTGGTCGCTGTTCGTGCCGATGCTGATCATCTACGTGGTCACGTCGCTCGAGGCGATCGGCGACGTGACGGCCACCAGCAAGGTGTCGCGCGAGCCGGTGGAAGGGCCGCTGTGGATGCAGCGGATCAAGGGCGGCGTGCTCGTGAACGGCGTCAATTCGCTGATCGCGGGCGTGTTCAACACGTTCCCCAGCTCGGTGTTCGCGCAGAACAACGGCGTGATCCAACTGACCGGCATCGCGAGCCGCCACGTGGGCATCTGGATCGCGGCGATGCTGGTGGTGCTCGGGCTGTTCCCGTCGGTGGCCGGCGTGCTGCAGGCGGTGCCGGAGCCGGTGCTCGGCGGCGCGGCGATGGTGATGTTCGGCGCGGTGGCCGCCTCGGGCATCAACATCCTGGCCGGCGTCGCGCTCGACCGCCGCGCGCTGCTGATCATCGCCGTGTCGCTGGCGCTCGGGCTCGGCGTCGCGCAGGTGCCGGAGATCCTCGCGAACCTGCCGCACGCGCTGCAGAACGTGCTGGCCTCGGGCGTCGCCACCGGCGGCCTGTGCGCGCTGCTGATGAACTGGTTCCTGCCCGAGCGCAAATCGGTCGGCAAATAAGTCCGCAATCCGGGGCGGCGGAGGCCGTGCTAGGCTTGGCCGCCTCGATCAATCCCGCCCCCTCCCCGTCATGGATGCGAAACGCGCTCCCGCCCCCGCCGGCCGCCCCGGCAAGGACAAACCCACCGGCGCCGTGCTGTGCGAAGACGGCCTGACGCGCCCGCCGTGGGCCGTCAGCGACGCGATGCTGCGCGCCTACTACGACACCGAATGGGGCATGCCGGTGCGCGACGAACAGGGGCTGTTCGAGCGGATCAGCCTGGAAGGGTTTCAGTCGGGGCTGTCGTGGGCGATCATCCTGCGCAAGCGCGAGGCGTTCCGCGCGGCGTTCGCGCGGTTCGATCCCGAGCGCGTCGCGCGCTTCACCGATGCGGACGTCGAGCGCCTGATGGCGGACACCGGCATCGTCCGCAACCGCGCCAAGATCCTCGCCACCGTCGGCAACGCCGCCGCCACGCTCGCATTGCGCGAACACGGCGGCCTCGCGAAGCTCGTCTGGTCGTTCAAGCCGGACGCAACGCCCGCGCCGCGCACCATGGCCGAGGTGCCCACCGTCTCCGAGCAGTCCACCGCGCTGAGCAAGCAGTTGCGCAAGCTGGGCTTTCGCTTCGTCGGCCCCACCACGATGTTCGCGTTGATGGAAGCGATCGGCATCGTCGATACGCATCTGGTCGACAGCCATCGGCGCGGGAGTTCGGGGGTGTGGGGGGCGTAGCAACTGCGGGGCCGCCTCGCGGCGGCGCTCCGCTAGCGCGGCGGCGCGTGGCGAGCGCAATCCGGCGAATCGCTGCCGATGCGGCGGCGCGGCGATCGGCCCGGCAATGCAGCCGCTTGCCGGCGCGCCGCCCGGCCCTCACCGCATCGTCATGCCGCCGCCATGTCGACGAGCCAGCCGCGCAGCGCCGCCACCGCGCCGCTGTCGGCCCGCTCGGGCGGCGACACCAGATAGAAGCCGCGCCCGGTCGCCACGCGCGTTTCGAACGGCGCGACCAGGCGCCCCGCCCGCAACTCGTCCTCCACGTAGGCGCGCCGCCCGATGCACACGCCGAGGCCGTCCACGGCCGCCTGCACGGCCAGCAGCGCGAGATCGAAATCGAGCCGCTCGCTCGACCGGCCCGCCAGATCCGTCGGCAACCCCGCCGCCGCGAGCCAGAGCGGCCAGTCGTCGCCCGTCATGCCGCCCACCTGCAGCAGCGTATGCCGCGCCAGTTGGGCAGGCTCCGCGAGCGGCTCGTGGCCGGCCAGCAGCGCCGGGCTGCAGACGGGAAAAATCTCGTCGTCCATCAGGCGGTCGCAACGCAGGCCCGGCCAATCGCCGCTGCCGTAGCGGATCGCCGCGTCCGCGCCGCCCGCCGCGAAATCGACCAGATCGGTGGACGCGCCGACGCGAATGTCGATCCCCGGATGCGCCTCGCGAAACGCCCCGAGGCGCGGCAGCAGCCACTTCGACGCGAAGCTCGCGAGCGTGGACAGCGTCAGCGTGGGCGCGTCGGCGCCGGCACGCAGTTGATCGGTGGAAAAGCGCAGTTGCGCGAACGCGAGGCTCACGCCCTGCAGATAGGCCTGCCCTTGCGCGGTCAGTTCGAGCCGCTCCTTGAGACGCAGAAACAGCCGCACGCCGAGCTCGTCTTCGAGCCGTTTGATCTGATGGCTGACCGCCGTCTGCGTGACGTTCAGTTCGGCCGCGGCCCGCGTGAAGCTCATATGGCGCGCCGCGCATTCGAACACCTTCAGGCCGTTCAGCGAGGGGAGCTTGCCTGCCATGGGATGCGTGCGGAGGGGAGAGGGAAGAAGCGGCGCCGGGCGGGCCGGCATGAGAATTTTTCATATGCTAGCACGCGAGATGTCGTTTGCCGGGCCGCCGCATCGTTGCGATCCTGCGTGCCGGACGGCTGCCGAAACGGCCTGCCGACAACCCGTCAAACGAAGGATGCCGCACCATGAAACTCTACTTCGCCCCGCACGCCTGCTCGCTGTCGCCGCACATCGTGCTGCGGGAACTGGGCCTGCCGTTCGAGCTCGTCCGCGTCGACAACCGCAGCAAGCGCACCGCCGAGGGCGGCAGCTTTCTCGACGTGAATCCGAAGGGCTACGTGGCCGCGCTCGCGCTCGACAACGGCGAGGTGCTGACCGAAGGCCCGGCGATCCTTCAATACCTGGCCGACCTCGAACCCGAAGCCGGCCTCGCGCCGCCGAACGGCAGCTGGGCGCGCGTGCGGTTGCAGGAAACGCTGAACTTCGTCGGCACGGAAATCCACGCCGGCTGCAGCCCGCTGTTCGACCGCGAGATGCCCGCGCGCGTGAAGACGCAGGTCGAGGCGCGCCTGTTCAAGCGCCTCGACCTGCTGGCCGCCACGCTGACGGAACGGGATTACCTGATGGGGGCGGCGTTCGGCGTGGCCGACGCCTACCTGTACACGGTGCTGACCTGGCTGCCGGGCTTCTCGATCGACATCGCCCGCTGGCCCGCGCTCGCGCGCTTCATGGCGCGCATCGGCCAGCGGGATGCGGTGCGGGCCGCGCTGGCGGCCGAAGCCGCGAGCGCGCCGGTTTGACGAAGGGCATGGCGCGGCGCGGAACGCGCCGCGCGCGGGGGCTTACCGCTCGATCGTGGCCTGCGAGGCCAGTTGCTCGATCAGGGCGATCGAGGCGCGCTTCTGCGCCTTCGCTTCGAGCTGGCGGCGCAGCACCGGGGCGGCCTGCTCGAAACTCGGCATCACGGCCGGCTGCTTGTCGTCGAGACGCACGATCGCGTAGGCGTTGTCGAGCGCGATCGGCGCGCTGACGGCGCCGCTGTCCATCGAGACGATCTGCTGCGCCAGCACGAGCGGCAAGCCATCGGTATGGCCTTCGACGAGCGGCGTTTTCAGCCACATCGGCGTGGTCACGCCGCCGTTCGCGACGGTGTTGTACTTCTGCGCCACCGCAAAGAAATCGGCGCCGGCGCTCAGTTCGGCTTGCGCGGCCTGCATCTGGGCGGCGTCGCTCACCGCGATCACGAGCGGGCGATATTCGAACTGCCCGGTGTTCGCCACCAGTTCGCGGTAGCTGGCCTTCACCTGCTCGGCCGTGACCCTCTCGGGGCGCGCGTGCTCGCGCAGATAGAGCGAGACGGCGGCCTGCGCGCGAGCGTGAGCCGCCACGGCCAGCACTTCCGGCCGCATGTCGTAGCCGCCGCGCTCGGCCGCCTGCTCGACGAGCAGGCCGACCACCATGCGGCGCTTGAGGCGCTCGCGCAGTACCGGCGTATCGGCCTGGCCGGTGGCCTTGACGGCCTCGTCGAGACGGTGCTTCGGAATCGGCACGTGATTGACCATCGCGGCGACATCCGACGGCAGCGAGGCCGCGGGCGCCGTGGCGGCGGAAGCGGTGGGCAGGGACGCAGCGGCGGCTGCGCAGACGAGCGCCAGCGAAGCGAGGGAGCGGGTGTTCATGAGCGTGTCCTTGATGAGGGATCGGACAGCGGGCGGACAGCGATGAGTGCCTTGCGTTCGCATAAGGCAGCGTGATTCCGACAATCAACTTCACGGAGAACAGCCGTGCGGCCGCGCCCACCGACCGCCGCAGGGCACTCATCGCTGTCGACCCGACCGTACCGCTTCGCGCCGCGGCGTTGCGGCACACACGGAGCCCCGAGCGGGCCGTGCAAATGCGGTGTGGATCCCGGGTGAGAGAAATCGACGCGCCCGGCAGATGGGGCGTTTCGATAGAGGCCATTGTCTGCGTGCGACCCGGCTGTGCACAATCAGCCGCGTCCGAAAGTCGGCGCGGGGCAATTCCGAAACGGCTCGGAAATGCATCTGAACGCGCGGGCGCCGCACCGGCCGCCGGGCCTTGCGGCGTTTTGTCAGTCCAGCCTCAGCCGATGCGCCAGCCCGGAATCAGGACGGGATCGCAGCCCGCCGGGGCGAACGGCATCGGGCGCGCCGCGCGGATCGCGGCCGGCATCGCGTGGGGGCGCACCGCAGCCCGGCCGCAGCGCCACCGAGAACCGTGTCCCCACGGGCGAGCTGCGTACCCCGATCGTCCAGCCGTGCGCGAGCGCGATCTCCTTGCAGATCGCGAGCCCGAGGCCCGCGCCGTCGTAACCGGCCCCGGGCGCGCGCCAATAGCGCTCGAACAGCTTCGGCAGATGCGCGGCGTCGATGCCCGGCCCTTCGTCGATCACGTGCAGGCCGTCGTCGGCGCAGCGGATCAGCACGATCGCGCCGTCGGGCGAAACGTTGATCGCGTTCTCGACCAGGTTCTTGAGCAGGATGAACAGCGCGCTGCGATCGGCGCGAATCGGCGCGCCCGCGCCGTGCTCTTCGATGCCGAGCGTGATCCGCTTCGCATCGGCCTTGCGCGCCAGATAGGCCTGCACGTCGTGGATCACGTCGCCCGCATCGACGGGCTCGAAGCTGAAATTCTGCGATTCGCGCACTTCCGCGAGATGCAGCAGTTGCCGCACCTGGCGCGCCATCAGGTCGATCTCGCGAAACAGCAGCGCCTTGTCGGCGATCTCGGGCTGCAACTCGATCTGGCCGCGCAGCAGCGTGAGCGGCGTCTGCAGCTCGTGCGCGGCCGACGCAAGGAAGTGCTGCTGCGCCGTGAAGCCCGCTTCGAGGCGGGCCAGCGCATCGTTGAAGCCGTCGATCAGCGGGCGGATCTCGCCGGGCACGTCGGCCACCGGCAGCCGCGCGCGCAGGTTCTGCGGCGTGATCGCGGCGGCGGCGGCCGACACGTCGCGCAACGGCCGCAGCACATGGCGGATCGTCAGCGGCAGGGTCAGGCCGAACACGAGCGTCGCGATCACGGCGATCACCGCCACCACGCGCGGAATCGGCTTGATCTTGAGGCTCGCGAGCGCCTCGAGGAACGACACGCTGGTGGCCGTCTGCACGAAGCAGGTGGCCGCGCCGCACGGCACGCGCAGCATCGAGACGATGAACGGCCGGCCGTCGATCGCGCTGCGCCGGTAGCCGTCGGGAATCGCATCGACCGGCCCCGGCAGCCACGCCGGATCGGCCGCGCCCGCGCCCGAGGCGGCCATGATCGCGCCGTGCGCGTCGAGCACGCGGTAGCGCAGCTCGGTCGGCGCGATGCGGAACAGCCAGGCCTGCCGTTCGGTCAGTTGCACGCCGACCGGCGCGCCGCTCGCATCGAAGCGCAGCCCGTGCACGACATCGTTGACGGCGTCCATCTGCTCGGCGCGGCCGAGCACGTGCTGGGGATTGCGGTCGTAGACCCACAGCACGACGCTCGCCAGCACACCGAGGCTCAACGCCAGCGCCGTCACGTTGGTCAGCCAGAGCCGCGCCGACAGCGTGCGCGGCCGGCGGCCGGCCGGCGGGTTCGACGAGCTCATGCGCGATCCTCCGGGACGACGTCCGACGTGGTGGTGCCGGGCGCGTCCGGATCGTCCGCGCGCAGCACGAAACCCGCGCCGCGCACGTTCTCCAGCCGCGTGCGCGAGGCCATCGCCTGCAGCTTCCTGCGCAGCCGGTGCAGCGTGACCTCCAGCGCATTCGGCGTGACGCTCTCGCCGAGCCCCCACGCCGCATGTTCGAGCGCGGCGTGCCGCACCGTGCGCCCGCCCGCGCGCATCAGGCACAGCATGATCTGCAGCTCGGCCGGCCCGAGCTGCACGGCCTGCTCGCCGCAACGCATCGCCTGCTGCTGCGGATCGACGCTCAGATCGCCGAACGCGGCGGTCAGGTCGGCGAGCACGGCGGGGCGGCGCATCAGCGAGCGCACCCGCGCCACCAGCTCGCTCATCGCGAACGGCTTGGTCAGATAGTCGTCCGCGCCGCTTTCCAGGCCTTCCACGCGGTCGTGCAGCGCGTCGCGGGCGGTCAGCATCAGGCACGGCGTCATCGTGCCGGCCCGGCGCAGGTCGCGCACCAGGCTCAGGCCGTCGCCGTCGGGCAGGCCGCGATCGACGATCACGACCGCGTAATCGGCCCGATTCACGCCGTAGCGGGCCTCCGACACGCTGCCGAACAGGTCGGCCTCGATCCCGGCGGCGGCCAGCGCCTGACGCACCATCCCGGCCAGCCGTTCATGATCCTCGACGATGGCGACTCTCGACATATGGGGTACGACTCACTTGAACTGGTAGAGGTAACCGATGCGCGCCTCGGGCACGTAGCGCCGGCCGACCAGCGGGCTGTCGGCCACGCTGCCGCCCAGCCGCGTCACGCCCACGTCGAGCAGCACGCGCTGATGCGCATCGAACGCGTAGGTGAACTGCGAGCCGAGCGAATATTGCCAGGTCGAGCCGGCCGTGTAGGCCGGGCGCCAGGCGCGGGCCTCGGACGGCATCACGCCGTAGTAGTAATCGGCGTAAGTATGGCCCAGCCATTGCGCGCCGATGTGCGGCTCGATCGAGAAGCGCCCCGCGCGAAACGTGCGCGAGAACTCGAGCTTGGCCTGCTCGCCCTTGTTGCCGCCCAGCAGAAAATCGCCCGACAGCGTACCGAACGCGCTGCGCCACGCCAGCGCAGGACCATACCAGAGTGCGCCCTTGCGGTCCTGCATGCCGTTCAGGATCGGCGCGTCGGAGCCGCTGTAGCCATCGAACAGGCCGAAACGCGCGCGCAGCGCCACGCTCACGCCGCGCCACTGGCCCACCTTCAGATCGATTGTGGTGCCGAGCAGGTGCACCCATTTGTCGTCGAAATACAGCAGCGGGATCGGCGAGACCTTCGCGCCGTCGCCGCGATACGGCGAGCTTTCGACGCCCACGCCGGCGCCCAGCCCCCAGTGCGTGACGTTGGTGGCGTTGCTGAGGATCGTGAAGCCGTCGTCGCCGCCGTCCTGCGGGACGGCCGACATCGATTGCGCCGAGGCGGAGGACACGATGGCGGACCAGGCGAGGCAGATCGCGCCGGCGTGCAGGCTGGCAGTACGGAGGGAGGGGAATGTCACGGTAATCGCGCCCAAGGGTGGAGAAACCCCGTGACTGTAGAAACGGACGACTTACCGCTTACTTACCCGCGCCGGCTTTTTGCGCCGGCGCGGGAGCGGAGGCAGCCGCAGCCGCCCCGTCAGCCCTTGGTCGCCCCGAACGTGAGCCCCGCCACGAAATGCTTCTGCATCGCGAAGAACATCGCCACCGACGGCAGCGCGGCCAGCACCGACCCGGCCGACACGAGGTTCCACGAGGTGGTCCACTGCCCGCGCAGCGCGGCCACGCCCACCGTGATCGGCGCGGCGTCGTCGCCTTGCGTGAGGCACAGCGCCCAGAAGTAATCGTTCCAGACGAACGTGAACACCAGGATCGCCAGCGCCGCGAGCGCCGGGCGGATCAGCGGCAGGATGATGCGGAAGAACACCGTCCACTCGCTCGCGCCCTCGATGCGCGCCGCCTCCACCAGCTCGAACGGCAACTGCTTGATGAAATTGCGCAGGAACAGCGCGCAGAAGCCGGTCTGGAACGACAGATGGAACAGGATCAGCCCGCCCACCGAGTTGTAGAGGCCGAGCTTCAGCGTCAGGTCGCGCACCGGGATCATCAGCACCTGGATCGGCACGAAGTTGCCGGCCACGAACGTGCCGAACAGCGCCGCGTTGCCGGGAAAGCGGTAGATCGCGAGCGCGAAGCCCGCCATCGCCGCCAGCACGATCGCGCCGGCCACCGAGGGCAGCGTGATCAGGAGGCTGTTCCAGAAGTAATGGAGCATCGGCGAGGCGGTCAGCGCCTCGCGGTAGTTCTCGACCAGCGCGAAGCGGTGCGGCCAATCCCAGTAATGGCCGGCGGCCAGTTCCTCGGACGAGCGCACCGACGTCACCAGCACGGCGATCAGCGGCAGCAGCCACAGCAGCAGCGCGAACGGCAGCGAGAGGCGATACAGGCGGCGCGTGGCCGGTTTCCAGCGGTCGATCGGCAACGGATACATGGGCGTCTCCCGGAAACGGTCAGTGTTCGCTGCGCAGCAGGTGGCGCAGGTGATAGACGATGTAGAGCAGCATGATCGCGAACAGCACCACGGCGATCGCCGAGGCATAGCCGAAGCGGAAATACTTGATCGCCTGGTCGTACATGTAATAGGCCAGCACGGTGGAGCTGTCGAACGGGCCGCCCGAGGTCATCACCGAGATCAGGTCGAAACTGCGCAGCGCGCCGATCACGGTCACCACGATCGCCATGAACGTGGTGGGCCGCAACTGCGGCAGGATCACGTGCCACAGCAGCGTCCAGCCCTTCGCGCCTTCCATGCGCGCCGCCTCGATCTGCTCGCTGCTCAGCGTGGTCAGCCCGGTCAGGTAGAGGATCATGCAGTAGGCCGATTGCGGCCACAGCGCCGCGAAGATCACGCCGAACGTGGCGTAGCGCGGATCACCGAGCACCGGAATGCCGTGCCCGAAGATCAGCCGCAGCAAGCCGAAGGTCGGATCGTAGAACCACGAATAGATCAGCCCGACCACCACGCCCGACAGCACGAACGGCGCGAAGAACAGCGATTTGACGAGCCGCATGCCGCGCACGGCCTGGTTCAGGTAGAGCGCGGCGGCCAGCCCGAACGGCGGCGCGAGCAGGAACAGCACGAGCCAGATCAGGTTGTTCTTGAGCGCGGTGTAGAACGTGTCGGCGTGCATCAGCTCGACGTAGTTCGCGAGGCCCACGAACGCCGGATCGCTCATGCCGTCCCACTGGAAGAACGACAGGCGGATGGTCGACAGCACCGGCCACACCACGTAGCACGCGAACATCACGCAGGCCGGCGCGAGGAACAGCGCGGCGGTCAGACGCTGGCGGCGCTCGGTGGGCGAGGCGCGCCGCCGGGGCCGCGCCGCGCGCGGCGGCGCCGGCCGGGCGGGTTGCGCGCCGTCGTGGCGCGGCCCGGCCGGCGCGGCAGCGCGGGCATGGGCGTGGGTGCGGGAGTCAAGCACGGAACGGGTCACGAATCACCTCCTGGGCGGCCGGGCGCGGGCCCGGCCGGTGCGGCTCACTTTTTGTAGATGCGCTGGCGCGTCGCTTCGAGCTGGGTCAGGATCGCGTCGATCTTCGACGGATCGGCGAGGAACTGCTGCATGCCCTTCATGCCCTCGTCGGCCATCTCCTTGGTCATGTCGCGATCGTAGAACTGCGCGATGCCGCCCGTCGTGCTCGACAGGATGCGGAAGCCGATCTTCGAGATCGGATCGTCCGGCTCCGGCGACTGGCTGTTGGCCGGCAGCGAGCCGAGCCCCTTGGCGAGCTGCGCGCTGATCGCGGGCGTCTGCGTGAACGCGAGGAACGCGTGCGCGTCGGCCTTGTTCTTCGCCTTCGACGGAATGTGCAGCGATTCGACCGGGCCGTCCTCGGCGGTCGGCACCTTCGGGTCGATCACCGGGAAGCGGAAGAAGCCCATGTCGTCGCGCACGGCCGGCGTGAAGCCGCCGGTGATGAAGGTGCCCATCAGCATCATCGCGGCCTTGTCCTGGAACAGGAACGGCTGCGCGGCGTCGAGATCGTAGGACAGCGCGTTGTCGATGAAGTAGCCCGCGTCGATCAGTTGCCGCCATGCCGCGTAGACCTTCTTCACGCGCGCGTCGGTGTAGGGAATCGCGCCGGCCATCAGTTGCTGGTGGAACGCGTTGCCGTTCAGGCGCAGGTCGAGATAGTCGAACCAGCCGGCCAGCGTCCAGGCGTCGCGCCCGGCCACGGCGATCGGCGTGATGCCGGCCGCCTTGAGCTTCTTGCAGTCGTCGAGGAATTCCGCCCAGGTGGCCGGTTCGTTCGCAATCCCGACCTTCTTGAACAGGTTCTTCCGATAGAACATGCCCCACGCGTAGTAGACGGTGGGCGCCGCATACGGCTTGCCGTTGTACGACGAGGCCTCCTTGGTGGACGCATACATGCTGTCCCAGTGGTTCGCCTGCCAGTCGGCCGACAGATCCTCGAACAGGCCGCGCTTCGCGTAGTAGGCCATGCGCTCGCCGTCGTGCCAGTTGACGATGTCGGGCGGCGCGGTCATCAGCCAGTTCGGCAACTGCGCCTTGTAGGCTTCCTCGTCCACGAACGCGGTCTTCACCTCGGTGCCGGGATGCGTCTTGCGAAACTGCTCGATCACCTGCGTCCACACGGTGCGCTGGCTCGCGCCCTTGAACGCGATGTTGATGGTCAGCGTGCCGGCCGCGGCGCTCGCCGTCCAGGCGCCGGCCAGGGCCGCCACGGCGAGCGCCGCGACGGTGGTGCGCAAGCGAAGCTGGGTTTTCATCGGTTGTCTCCTGTTTCGGTTGTTGTTTGCGCTGCGAGGAATCATCGGGCCGGGGCGGGCCCGGGCGAACGGTAAACGGCCACGCCGGCCGGCTCGATGCGCCGCGCGCCCACCACGATCGCCGCATCGGGAATCGCGGGGTCGAGTTCGTGCGCGTCGGGGCCGTAGTTGAACACCCAGGTCAGCGCGCCGCGCCGGCTCACCCGCACCGCGTCGCCGAGCGGCGCGGGCGCGAGGCCCGCCTCGCGCGCGATGCGAGCGAACAGCCGCGCGGTGGTGGCGTCGTCGAACAGGCTCGGCAGGTGGGGGAACGCCCCGCGACGCACGTAGGCCGGATGGCCGTCGCCGCCGTGCGCGCGGGGTTCGGGCCCGACCCCGCGCACGCCGCCCGCG
>NZ_JAAGPF010000212.1 GCF_017104645.1 Burkholderia sp. Ac-20379 | reverse complement strand
CCCCGCGATGGCCACGCCGTTCCGCCCGCCGCGCGCCCGGCGCAGGACGCAGGATCCGCACGACGCCGAACGCGACGCGCGCTACGAGAACCCGTTCGCGCCGCCCGACGAGGGCGAATCCGCCGATACCGGCCGCCCCCGCTCGCTATTCGGCGAAATCCTCGACTGGATGCTCGCGCCGCTGCTGCTGCTGTGGCCGATGAGCATCGCCGTCACCTATCTGGTGGCGAAAACCATCGCCGACGGCCCGTTCGACCGCGCGCTCGAAACCGACGCCTACGTGCTCGCGCGGCAGATCACGCCCGTCAACGGCGTGGCCGAGCTGGTGCTGCCCAAGGCCACGCTCGACCTGCTGCGCACGGACAACGTCGACAGCGTCTATTTCCAGGTGCTCGGCACGCGCGGCGAGCTGGTGGCCGGCGAAGCCGACCTGCCGCTGCCGCGCGACGACGACCGCCCGCCGCCCGGCCTCGTGCTGTTCCGCAACGATCTGCTGCGCGGCAACGACGTGCGCGTGGCCTACACCACCGTCGCGCTGCCCGGCGCGAGCGGCGCGCAGCCGGTGCTGGTACAGGTGGGCGAGACGCTCGACAAGCGCAACGCGCTCGCCAACGACATCATCAAGGGCGTGATCCTGCCGCAGTTCGTGATCCTGCCGCTGGCGATCGTGCTGGTGTGGTTCGGGCTGTCGCGCGGCCTCGCGCCGCTGACCTCGCTGCAGGCCAACATCCGCAACCGCCGCCCCGACGATCTCTCGCCCGTCGACGCGCAACGCGCGCCGCCCGAGATCGAGCCGCTCGTCACCTCGTTCAACGATCTGCTCGGCCGGCTCGAACAGAACATCGCGCTGCAGAAGCGCTTCATCGCCGACGCCGCCCATCAGATGAAGACGCCGCTGGCCGGGCTGCGCACCCAGGCCGAGTTCGCGCTGCGCCACGACGTGTCGGCCGAGGTCGGGCGCTCGCTCGAACAGATCGCCGCCAGCTCCGAGCAGGCCGCGCGGCTGGTCACGCAACTGCTGGCGCTGGCGCGCGCCGAGAACCGCGCGAGCGGACTGACGTTCGAGCCGGTCGATCTGCAGGCGCTCGCGCGCGTGACCGTGCGCGACTGGGTGCAGGCCGCGTTCGCGAAGCGCATGGATCTCGGCTACGAAGGGCCGGACGATACGCCGGACGACGCCGGCCACGGCGAGCCGCTCGGCGAACCGCATGCCCGGCGCGCGCCCGCCACCCCGGCGGCGCGCATCGACGGCAACCCCGTGATGCTGCGCGAGATGCTCGGCAACCTGATCGACAACGCGATCCGCTACACGCCGGAAGGCGGCCGGATCACCGTGCGCGTCGCCGTCGATCCGGCCGCGTCGCTGGCCGGCGACGACGCCCATCACCGCCCCGCCACCGGCGTCGTGCATATCGAGGTGGAGGACACCGGCCCCGGCATTCCCGCGCACGAACGCGGCCGCGTGCTCGAGCGCTTCTACCGGATCCTCGGCCGCGACGGCGAGGGCAGCGGGCTGGGCCTCGCGATCGTGCGCGAGATCGTCACGCAGCACGGCGGCGAGATCGCGATCGACGATCATGTCTATCAGGTCGCCCCGCGCCTGGCCGGCACGCTGGTGCGCGTCAGCTTCGCGCTGCGCCAGGCGGCCCCGGAATAACCCTGAGCCGCACGGCACCGCCGCGGGCCATTCAGCGAGATGCGCGGACATCGAATCGCGATAACCGACATTGCGCGCAAAATCGCCGCACTCGCGCTCAACCCTCCCGACAAACCCTGATCGGCTTTCCAGTCAGAACACCGTAAGTTTGCCCGCCAATAATCGTCGCAAGTTCGTCAGGATGGCGAACTGACACCGATATCAAGAACTGGAGACGACTCATGGCGACAGTAGGCGGGCACATCGCGCATTCGCCGATGACGAGCGACGAGAAACGCGTGATCTTCGCGTCCTCGCTCGGCACCGTGTTCGAGTGGTACGACTTTTATCTGGCCGGCTCGCTCGCGGCCTATATCAGCAAGAGCTTCTTCTCGGGCGTCAATCCGACCGCAGCGTTCATCTTCACGCTGCTCGGTTTCGCCGCCGGTTTCGCGGTGCGTCCGTTCGGCGCGATCGTGTTCGGGCGGCTCGGCGACATGGTCGGCCGCAAGTACACGTTCCTCGTCACGATCGTGATCATGGGCGTGTCGACGTTCGTGGTGGGCTTCCTGCCCGGCTACGCGACGATCGGCATCGCCGCGCCGGTGATCTTCATCGCGATGCGGCTGCTGCAGGGCCTCGCGCTCGGCGGCGAATACGGTGGCGCGGCCACCTACGTGGCCGAACACGCGCCGTCGAACCGGCGCGGCTTCTACACGGCCTGGATCCAGACCACCGCCACGCTCGGCCTGTTCCTGTCGCTGCTCGTGATCGTCGGCGTGCGCGCCGCGGTGGGCGAGGAAACCTTCGGCGCCTGGGGCTGGCGCGTGCCGTTCGTCGCGTCGATCCTGTTGCTGGCCGTGTCGGTGTGGATCCGCATGCAGTTGAACGAATCGCCGGTGTTCCTGCGCATCAAGGCCGAAGGCAAGACCTCGAAGGCGCCGCTCACGGAAGCGTTCGGCCAGTGGAAGAACCTGAAGATCGTGATCCTCGCGCTGGTCGGGCTGACCGCCGGCCAGGCCGTGGTCTGGTACACGGGGCAGTTCTATGCGCTGTTCTTCCTGACGCAGACGCTGAAGGTCGACGGCACCACCGCCAACATCCTGATCGCCGCCGCGCTGCTGATCGGCACGCCGTTCTTCCTGTTCTTCGGCTCGCTGTCGGACCGGATCGGCCGCAAGCCGATCATCCTGGCCGGCTGCCTGATCGCGGCGCTGACCTACTTCCCGCTGTTCAAGGCGCTGACGCACTACGCGAACCCGGCGATGGAAGCCGCCACGCAGAAGGCGCCGATCACGGTGATCGCCAACCCCGACGAGTGCTCGTTCCAGTTCAACCCGGTCGGCACGGCGAAATTCACGTCCTCGTGCGACATCGCCAAGGCGGCGCTCGCCAAGGCCGGCCTGAACTACGAGAACGTGGCGGCGCCGGCCGGCACGCTCGCGCAGATCAAGGTGGGCGACACGGCGGTGGACACCTACGACGGCAAGGCCGGCGACGCCAAGGCCAAGGGCAGCGCGTTCGACAAGACGCTGGCGGCCACGCTGAAGGGCGCGGGTTACCCGGCCAAGGCCGATCCGTCGCAGATCAACTGGCCGATGTCGATCGCGGTGCTGACGATCCTCGTGATCTTCGTGACGATGGTGTACGGGCCGATCGCGGCAATGCTGGTGGAGATGTTCCCGACGCGCATCCGCTACACCTCGATGTCGCTGCCGTATCACATCGGCAACGGCTGGTTCGGCGGCTTCCTGCCGGCCACCGCGTTCGCGATCGTGGCGGCGAAGGGCAACATCTATTCGGGGCTCTGGTATCCGATCGTGATCGCACTTGTCACGTTCGTGATCGGCTTGCTGTTCGTCAAGGAGACGAAGGGCTCGAATATCTACGCGCAGGACTGAATCCAGAGACGATTCGGGCGGCGGAGGTCGTGGCAGGCAGGGGCGGTTCGAGGCTCGATGAAAATTTTCCTCGAAAGGTATTGACAGGCTTCGGGCCCTTCTGCATAATCTATCTTCTGTTGGCGAATTAGCTCAGTCGGTTAGAGCGACGGAATCATAATCCGCAGGTCCGGGGTTCGAATCCCTGATTCGCCACCATATTCAAAAGCCCGCAACGCGAAAGCGTTGCGGGCTTTTCCTTTTGCGCAGTCGGGCCAGCCAGGGCGGCAAATGCAGCCGCCACAGCACCCGGCGGCGGCTACGCCTCCGCCCCGCTCCGCTCCAGCCGGTATCCGAAGTTGTACACCGTCGAGATCACGACGCCGTTCTTCGGCCTCAGCCCCAGGTTCGTCCGCAGCTTGCTCACATAGGTCGCGAGCGTCGCGTCGTACTTGCGATCGACCGCGCCCCAGATCCGCTTGCTCATCACGTCCTTCGACACGATCCGCCCGACGTTCTCGAACAGCAGCGTCGCCAGGTCGAATTCGCGTTGCGACAGTTCCACCGGCCGATCGCCCACCGACACGGTGCGCGCACCCACATCCAGCACGACCCGGCCGAGGCTGATCACCTTCGGCGCCTGCCGTTCGGGGTAATACTTGCGCACCTGCGCACCGAGCCGCGCCAGCAGCTCGCGCTCGCGCAACGGCTTGACGAGGTAATCGTCGGCGCCGCTGTTCAGCCCGAACACGATATCGTTCTCGCCGTCGTGCTGCGTCATCATGATGACCGGATGCGCATCCGCGAACGTCTCGCGCAGCCAGCGCATCACCTCGATGCCGGATTTGCCGGGCACGTCCCAGTCGAGCAGCAGCACATCGACCCGCTGCGACTGAACGGCCTCGATGAAGCTGTCGCCGTCATGACGCACGAGCGTCTCGTAGCCCGCCTTTTCCAGCCAGCCGGCAACCGTGTTCGCCTGCGCGACGACGTCCTCGAGTATTCCGACGATCATGATTCATCCGTGGTTGATTGTGCGATCGGCGCGGCGAAGCCGCCGGGCCGTGGACCACCGCGCGTTTCCGCGACCGGACATTATTCATCAAATCCTCAGCATCCCTACCTTCCTCAACAAAGTCTCAATACGCGCCATCCGCTCCGCCCCCATCGAAAGACTGTCAACGCGATCCGCCGCCAACGCATCAAACGAAGCCGACTTGCGATAAGAGCATCTCGAATCGGATAAATCGCAAGCCGGAAAACGTCATTCCCTCATGGCGGATCGCGTCACGCCTGATCTATGATCGGCAGGCCCTCTGCGCTGCGCGACGCGCCCCGCGCGCGTCGCGCAGCGGGGCATGCCGGATCACCCGATCGCCTCCATCCCACCGTCTTCCACCATGCCCCGATGGCTCACGCATCTCCGCAACGCCGCGCCGATCAGGCACTGGCGCAGCAGCCTGCTCGCCGCGAGCATGCTGGTGCTTGCCGCACTCGCGGCCACGCCGACAGCGGAATCGATATTCGCGCCGATCGACCGGCTGCTTGACGACCTGGTCGCGAAGCGAACGCGCGACCGCCTCCACCGCGAAATCGCGGTCGTCGCGGTCGACCAGCGCACGCTGGCCGAACTCGGCCCCGGCCCGAGCTTCTCGCGCACGGTGCATGCGCAATTGCTCGACCGGCTGTCGTCGGCCTCGGCGGTGGTGGTCGATTTCATGCTGTCGGACAGCCGGCCCGACGACGCGGTGCTTGCGCGGGCGATGCGCAAGCAGGGCCGCGTGGTGTTGCCGACCCTGGCGGCTTCGGACATGCGTCACGGGCCGGGCAGCCAGCTACCGCCCGCACCCGCGCTCGCCAGCGCCGCCGCCGCCACCGGGCCGCGCAGCTTCGTGATCGGCGCGGATCACCAGGTGTACGGCATCGTGCCGTTCATCCCGGACGGCCCGCACGGCGAGCCCCGCACGCACGTGGTGCTCGAGGCGCTGCGCGTCGCCGGCCTGCCGCCCGCGGTCGGCGATCTGCATCCGTATCTGCAGGATCATGTCTCGACCATGGGCCGGATCGTGCCGGACAGCCTCGCGCTCGCGTTCCCGCCGCGCTTCGATCTCGATCAGTACTCGTACGTGGATGTCCTGAAAGGGCGCGTAAGCCCGTCCGAACTCGCAGGCAGGATCGTCTTCGTCGGCGACATCACGGCGGATATGTCGGGCGACTTCAATCTGTCGTCGATGAGCAGGCCGTTGCGGCGCGTGCAGATCGACGCGCTGGTGGCGGAAGCCCTGCTCGACGGCCAGGTGCTCAAGCGCACGCCGCAGGCCGTGCAGCTCGTCATCTGTCTCGCAACGGCGCTGGGCATGCTGGCGATCTGCCTGTTCGTGCCGAGCTGGCGCATGTACGGCTGCGCACTGGCATGGATCGCGCTCTACGTCGGCATCACGACGCTGCTGCTGCTCTATCGGCACTACTGGGTTCCGATCGGGCCGACGGTGCAGGTTTGTGCGATCATTTTCGCGGTGTACGGCTGGCGGCGCGTAAACCGCATCCGCGGCTTCCTGCTCGGCGAATTCCATTCGCTGAGCGAACGTTCCGCGGGCTCGCCGCTGGTCGGGCAACCCGCCGCCGGCACGCCCACCATCCAGCACGCGATCCGCCAGATCCGCGCGTGGCAGACCACCTACGTCGACGTGATCCAGAGCCTGCCCTACCCCGTTTTCCTCGAACGCGACGGCCGGCTGATCCTGCGCAACGAACGCGGCACGACGATGCTGGCGGCGCTCGATCCTCGGCCCGACGGCGCCGCGCGCGACGCCGCCATCCTCGCGCTGGCGCGCGACGAAATCGTGCAGGCCCACGCAACGGGCAAGATCCGCTCCGTCGAAATGACGCTCGAGCAGCGTCACCACCTGATGATGGTCACGCCGTTCGACGACGCGGCGGGCACCGCAAGCATGATCTGTTTCGTCGACGTGCACGCGCTGAAGGAAGCCGTGACAAGCGATCGGCAGACGCTGCGCCACATGGCGCACGACCTGC
Organism: Burkholderia sp. Ac-20379; assembly: GCF_017104645.1. Taxonomy (GTDB): domain Bacteria; phylum Pseudomonadota; class Gammaproteobacteria; order Burkholderiales; family Burkholderiaceae; genus Burkholderia. The sequence continues at coordinate 6,230 of NZ_JAAGPF010000212.1, read as the reverse complement.
GCAATCCGCTCTCGTCGATCCTCGCGCTCGTCGAGGCGCACGGTCACGCGGCTTCGGCGGCCGATCCCGCGTTCCTGGCGGATCTGCAGCGGCTGGTGAACTACAGCCTGCGGGTGTCGCAGGATTTCATGCAGCTTTCGCGCGCCGAGCACCTCGACCCGAAAGCGGGTGCGCCGCTGTCGCTGAACGATCTGGCGGCGGAAGCGGTCGATCAGGTTTGGCACGCCGCAACCGCGAAACGCATGGTGCTGAACGGGCCGCATCACGACGGGCCGGACGTGTTCGTGCTCGGCAATTCGGACATGCTGCTGCGCGCGCTGGTGAACCTCCTCGACAACGCGATCAAGTATTCCGCGCCGGGCACGTCGGTGGACGTCTGGATCGACGCGGACAACGACAACGCGGCGGTACGCATCGAGGATCACGGCGTCGGCATCGAGCACACCGCACTGCAGCGTCTGTTCGAACCGTTCTTCCAGGTCGGCAACGACGCGAAGGACGCGAGCCAGGGCGTGGGGCTCGGGCTGCCGTTCGTGAAGGCCGTGATCGAACGGCACGGCGGCACGATCGACGTGCAATCCACGCCCGGCGCCGGCAGCCGGTTCACGGTCCGGCTGAAACGCATCGCGATCGATATCGCCGAAGAATGACCGGGCGCGGCGCATGAACGTGCGGCATCGCTCATCCGAGCGTGCCGACGATGCTGACCTCCTTCCCCTCCGGCACCTCGTTGTACGACAGCACCGCGAGCCCCGGCGCAAACAAGCGCGCATAACGCACCAGAATCGGCCGCAGGCGCGGAATCGCCAGCAGCACCGGCGTCGCGCCCGCCTGCTTCAGCCGATCGCGCACGCCCGGCATCGCCGTCTGCAATTGCGTGAGCACGTTCGGATCCACGGCGAAATCGTCGAGCGCCAGCCGGCCGCCCGCCTGTTCCGCACGGGCCAGCGAGCCGAGCAGCAGCCCCTCCAGCTCGCCCGTCAGGCTGAAGCCGCGAATCTCGGCCTGCGCGCCGGTCAGGTCCGCCACGATCTGGCGGCGCAGCGCGCAGCGCACCTCCGCCGCGAGCAGGATCGGATCCTTCGTGCTCTCCGCCGCCTCGACGAGCGTCGCGGCGATCGTCTCGATGTCCTTCAGCGACACGCTCTCCGCCAGCAGCAGGCGAAACACGCGGCGCAACTGCCCGTGCGTGAGGCTCTTGCCGAGCGCATCGCTCACCACGGGCGCAATCGCCGACAGCCGCTCCAGCAGCGCGGTCACGTTGTCGAAGCTGAACAGCTCGGGCAGCGCATCGCGCACCACCTTCGCGACGTGGGTCGCGACGACGGTCGCGCCGTCGACGACCTGATAGCCCAGGCCGAGCGCGTGCGCCTTCTGCGTGGGCTCGATCCAGGTGACGAGCATGTCGTAAGCGGGATCGACGCCCGGAATGCCGTCGAGTTCGCCGTAGACAGCCGGCGACGGAATGGCCATCAACCGATCCGCGTGGATCTGCGCGCGTGCCACGGCGGTGCCGTTCACCACGATCGCGTATTGGGACGGCTGCAAGCCGAGATCGTCGCGCGTGCCGATCGGCGGCACCAGGAAGCCGAGCGCCTCGGACAGGCTGCGCCGCGTGCCGCGGATCCGCTTCACGAGCGGCGCCCCGCGGCTCTCGTCGACCATCTCGACGAGCTTGTAGCCGAGCGACACCGACAGCGGCTCCACATACGGCAGGCTGCGCCAGTCGAGCGACTCCGACGGCGGCGCGAGCAGCGCGGCCCCCACCGATTCGTTCGCCTCGCGGATCTGCTCGGCCGCGGCGGCCGACGGCCGCTTCGCCATCCGCCAACCGGCAAAACCGAGGATCGCCGCGAACAACAGGAACGTGAAGGTCGGCATGCCGGGGATCAACGCGAGCATCGCCATCAGCCCGGCGGCGCTGTACAGCACCACCGGCGACGCGAGCAACTGCTGCGCGACCTGCTCCTGGAAATCGCGGGCATCGCTGATCCGCGTGACGATCACCGCCGCCGCGGCCGACAGCAGCAGTCCGGGAATCTGCGCGACAAGGCCGTCGCCGATCGTCAGCAATCCGTATTGACGCAGCGCATCGGCCATCGACAGGTCATGCATCATCACGCCGATCGCAAGGCCGCCGATCAGGTTGATCGCCAGTACGAGAATGCCGGCGATCGCGTCGCCGCGCACGAACTTCGATGCGCCGTCCATCGCGCCGTAGAAATCGGCTTCCGATGCGACATCGCGGCGGCGCACCTGCGCCTGCTCCTGCGTGATCACGCCGGCGTTCAGGTCTGCATCGATCGCCATCTGCTTGCCCGGCAGCGCATCGAGCGTGAAGCGCGCGGACACTTCCGAGATCCGCTCGGCGCCCTTCGTGACCACCACGAAGTTGATGATCATCAGGATCACGAACACCACCAGCCCGACCACGAAATTGCCGCCGATCACCACGTTGCCGAACGCCTCGACCACCTGCCCGGCCGCGTGCGTGCCGGTGTGCCCGCGGAGCAGCACGACGCGCGTGGAGGCGACGTTCAGCGTGAGGCGCATCAGCGTGGCGGCGAGGATCACGGTGGGAAACGCCGAGAAATCGAGCGGCCGCTTGACCGTGACGGCCACCATGATCACGACGATCGACAGCACGATGTTGAACGTGAACAGCATGTCCAGCACCACCGGCGGCAGCGGCAGGATGATCATCACGAGCAGCACCAGCAGCGCCAGCGGCGCGGCCACTCGCAGCCGTTTCAGGTTCGCGCGCAGCCGCGCGGGGGAAGTCGTCACGATGGAATCTCCGTCAGAGGCTCGGGAATGTCGAGGCCGGCCGGCAGCGCGGGCCGCGATGCGCGTGCGCCGCGGCGGAACGCCTGGATCTGCAATACGTAGGTCAGCACCTGCGCAACGGCGCGATACAGCGCCGCCGGAATCTGCTGGTTGACCTGGCTGGTGTGATAGATCGCGCGGGCGAGCGGCGGCAGCGCCAGCACCTCGATCCCCGCCTGGTTGGCGATCTCGCGGATGAACAGCGCCGCCTCGTCCACGCCTTTCGCGACGACGAACGGCGCCTGCGCGCGCGCTTCGTCGTACTTCAGCGCGACCGCGTAGTGCGTCGGGTTGACGATCACCACGTCGGCGCCGGGCACCGTCTTGCGAATGCCCTGCCGCGCCATTTGGCGCTGCAACTGACGGATGCGGCTCTTCACCTCGGGCTTGCCATCCGTCTGCTTGATCTCGTCCTTGATGTCGCGCTTGCTCATGCGCTGGCCGCGCAGGAACAGCATGCGCTGCAGCGGCGCGTCGATCAGCGCGAAAGCGGCCAGCACCGCGCACAACGTGAGCGTCGAATCGACGAACATCGTGGCGCCGTTCGACAGCAGGTCGGCGAGCGGCGCGGCCCGCAGGTGCACGAAGCGATCGAGATTCGCGCGGCATACGAGCACGAGCGCAGCGATCAGCGCGGCGGCCTTCACGAGCGTCGTGGCGACCTGCACGTAATGGCGGCCGGACACGAGCCGCTTCAGATTGGCCGCCGGGCTCAGCCGGCTCGCCTTCGGCATCACGTTCTTCGCGCTGAGCATCCAGCCGCCGGGAAACAGCGAGCCGAGCACGATGCAGACCGGCACCGCCGCCAGCGGCGCGAGCATCTTGCCGATCAGCAGCAACGTGGCGGGGAACAGCATCGAGGCCGCATCGGGCAGCGCGTCGGGGCCCGACAGATCGGCCATCGACAGCGCGAACAGCCCGCGCAGATCGCCTACCCAGCCCGGCAGCAGCGCGATCATCAGCTTCATCGATACGAGCACGCCGATCGCCGTCGCGAGATCGCGCGAGCGCACCGCCTGCCCCTGCTGCCTCGCTTTCCGAAGCTTGCGCGGGGTGGCCTTCTCGGTCTTGTCGCCGGTGCCCGGCTGCGCGCTCATCGCGCGGCTCCGGCGGCCGGCGCGAGCCGGTCGACCAGATCGAGCGCGTGGGCGATCATCCGGCCGTAGTGATCGGGCAGCGACGGCATCAGCAACGTGACGAGCAGCAGCCCGAACATCGTCGTGACCGAGAAGCCGAGCGAGAACAGATTCAGCGACGGCGCCGCGCGATTGAGCAACCCGAGCCCGACCTGTACGACGAGCGTCGCGAACACCACCGGCAACGCCAGCGCCAGCGCGGCGGAGAACATCCAGCCGATGGCGAACACGAGTTGCATGAGCGCGTCCGTATCGAACGCGAACGCCCCCACCGGCCAGGCGGCGAAGCTGCGCGCGAGCACCTGCACGAGCACCAGATGCCCGTCCATGGAAAAGAACAACAGCATGAACACGATCATCATCACGCTCGACAGCACGTCCGATGCATGGCCGCTCACCGGATCGTTGATCGCGGCCATCGACAGCCCCATCTGCGACGACAGCAGCGTGCCGAACATCAGCATCGCCGCGAGCACGAGATGCAGCACGAAGCCGAGCAGGCCGCCGATCAGGATCTGTTCGGCGACGATGCCGATGCCGGAAAACGAAAACGGATCGACCGCCGGCATCGGCGGCAGCGCGGGCTGCACGACCAACGCGAGCAGCAGCGCGGCGAGCGCGCGGGCGCGCATCGGCACCATCGCCTCGCCCAGCACCGGCGCGGTCGCGAACGCCGCGAAGATCCGGCAGAACGGCCAGAGCAGCGCGACGCCGAACGGCAGCAGCCTCTCGAGGACGATCTCCATCTCAGCCCGCGAGCTGCGCCGCGCGCTGGAAAATCGCCACCGTGTAATGCATCACGCGATCCGCCACCCACGGGCCGGCCAGCGCGAGCGCGATCAGCGTGACGACGAGACGCGGCAGGAAGCTCATGGTCTGCTCGTTGATCTGCGTCGCGGCCTGGAACAGCGCGACGAGAATGCCGGTGATCAACCCCGGCACGATCAGCACGAGCAGCACCACGAGCACGAGCCGCAGCGCATCGGCGGCCAGATCCGCCGCGATGTCGGGCGTCAGCATCAGACGCTCCTCACGCTGGTGATCAACGTCGTCACGGTCAGCGACCAGCCGTCGACCAGCACGAACAGCAGCAGCTTCAGCGGCAGCGAGATCACGAGCGGCGACAGCATCATCATCCCCATCGCCATCAGCACCGACGCGACGATGATGTCGATCACGAGGAACGGGATGAACAGCATCGCGCCGATCTGGAAAGCCGTCTTGAGCTCGCTCAGCATGAACGCGGACAGCTTCACGACGAACGGCTGCTGCTCGGCCTTCGCGACGCTGGCGGAGCCCGAGAGCGTCGCCATCTGCGCGAGCGACGCCTTGCTCGTCTGCGCGAGCATGAAGCGCGACAGCGGCCGTTCGGCCGCGTGCAGCGCCTGCTGCAACGACATGCGATCCTGGTCGTACGGCACGAATGCATCCTTCCAGATCGCCTCGCCGACAGGGCGCATCGTCAGCATCGTCAGCACCAGTGCGACGCCCGTCACGATCCGTGCGGGCAGGCCCTGCTGTAACCCGAGCGCCTGCCGCAGCAGCGACAGCACGATCACGTAGCGCAGGAAGCTCGTCATCGTCATCAGCAGCGCCGGCAGCAGGCCGAGCAGCGTCATCAGCACGAGGATCTGCGTCTTCACCGTGAACGGCTGGCCATTGGCGGCGCCGCTCACGAGCGTCAGCGCATCCGCCCAGGCAGGCGGCGCGAGCGCGAACAACGCGAGCGCGACGCAGGCCGCGCGCGAGCGCTGCCGCCAGCCGCCGCGGAATCGCGCGTCGTTCATCGCACGAGCGCCGTCAGATCGTCGAGCGCGACGATCCGCAGGCCATAGTGCTCGCCGGACACGACAACCTCGGCGGTGCCGATCGCCTCGCCGTTGACCTTCATCACGAGCGGCTCGCCGGCCAGCCGGTCGAGCTCGACGACCGAGCCGGCGCCGAGCGCGGCGAGTTCGGACAACGGCAGCGTCGCGCCGCCGACCTCCAGCGTCAAGCGCACGGAGATCTTGCGCAGCAGGCCGGACGACGCGCGGCGCGGCGCAAGCCCGGGCGCGGCGTCGACCGACGCGCCGCCAAGGGGCTCGCCGAAATCGGCCAGCATCGCATCGACATCGAGTTCAGGGTTCGTGTTCATCGATTACTCCACTTCTTCAAATGCGGTGAGACAGAGCGTGCCGCCGTGCTCCGCGACGACGGCCCGGTACAGGCACACGCCTTCCACCAGCACGTCGGCGGTGTCGGGCAGACGCACCGGCATCACGTCGG
>NZ_JAAGPF010000211.1 GCF_017104645.1 Burkholderia sp. Ac-20379 | reverse complement strand
GCTGGCACGCGCACACCCTGGCCGGCCGCGCGCTGCGCTTCGCCCGGCCGCTCACGTTCACGCCGTACGCCGCCGCCCGGCCATGCTCGGCGCGCTGCCGCTTCTGCTCCGAAACGCTGATCGACGACACCGCGCCTGGCCCGATGGCCGCCTCGCTGCGCCCCGGCACCGATTATTTCGAAATCCTGAGCCGTGCGCTGCGCGCGTTGCGCGGCGTGCCGCTGTCGTATTCGCTGTCGGGGCTGGAGAACACCGACGATCCCGCGTGGCTCGCGTCGCTGCTCGCCACGCTCGGCGCGGCGGGCAACGACGGCCCGGCCGTCGAGGGCAGCGTGCTCTACACCAACGGCGCGGGCCTCGTCGAGCACGGCGGCGCGCTGCTGCCAGCGCTGCGCGGGTTCGGCCTGTCGTGGCTCGAATGGTCGCGCCATCACGACGACGAAGCCGTGAACCAGTCGATCATGCGGTTTCGCGCCGGCCAGCCGGTCATGCGCCGCGCCGCGTTCGAGCAGGCCTTCGCGGCCGCGCGCGCGGCGGTGCCGGCCAAGCTCGTCTGCATCGTGCAGCGCGGCGGCATCGAAACCGCCGCCGACGTGCGCCGCTACCTCGGCTACGCGCGCGCGCTCGGCGCGGGCGCCGTGATCTTCCGCGAATTCTCGGCGCTGACCGAGGCCTACCGCCCGAACGCCACGCGCCGCCATATCGACCGCGCGCGCGTGCCGATCGACGCGCTGCTGCTCGCGTGCCTGGCCGATCCGGGCTTCGCCCGCGATCACGAGCCGGTCGAACTGACGGGCGGCTATTACTTCTGGAACGCGCGCTGGCGCCACCGCGACGGCATGGAGATCGTGTTCGAAACCTCCGATTACGGCGCGATGCGCGAACACGAACGGCGCGCGGCCGACGCCGTCTACAAGCTCGTGTTCCATCCGAACGGCAACCTGTGCGCCGGCTGGCAGCCATCGCGCGACATCCTCTGGCGCGACGACGCACCCGTCCATCCCCCCGCAGTGCGCTGACGCGCCCGCCATCGCCCCGAAAACCCCGCGGTACGCCAGCGCAAGCGCTTTTTATCGCGGGCGGTCGGGACTTTCATTACAATTCGCCTATCATTCCTTTCAAATATCGAAAATAAGTCCACGGCCGCCGCCTATGCCTTTGAGAAAGAAGACGAAACCCGATCCCTACGTCGCCGTCGCGCGCAGCCCGATGCTCGGGCCGAGCCTGCCGATGTGGCGTTCGAAATTCGTCGTGATCCTGATCTTTCTCGCGTTCGCCGCGCTGATCGCCCGCGCGTTCTGGGTGCAGGTCGCGAATCAGGATTTCTATATCGGCCAGGGCGAGAAGCGCTACCAGCGCACCATCGCGCTCGACGCGATGCGCGGCAGGATCGTCGACCGCAACGGCGCGATGCTCGCCGTCAGCCTCACCACGGTCGAAATCTGGGCCAACCCGAAGCAGGTCGATCCGGTGGCCTACGGCCCGCTCGCCAGGCTGCTGGATCTGCCCGAAGCCGACCTCCGGCGCCGGCTCGGCAGCGACAAACAGTTCGTACTGCTGAAGCGTCAGGTCGATCCGGACACCGCCGCGCGCATCGACAAGCTCGATCTCGCCGGCCTCACGCAGATCGCCGATTCGAAGCGCTTCTACCCCGAGGGCGAATCGGCCGCGCACGTGGTGGGCTTCACCAACGTGGAGGACAGCGGCCAAGAAGGCGTGGAACTGGCGGCCAACGAACAGTTGCTCGGCACGGCGGGCGAGCGCGAGGTGATTCGCGACCGGCTCGGCCGGATCATCTCCGACACGCATCCGCTGGTGCCCGCGCAGCACGGCGCCACCGTCGAACTGACGATCGACCGCCGCGTGCAGCAACTGGCCTATTCGCAACTGAAGGCGGCCGTCGCCGCCAATCACGCGCAGGCCGGCAGCGTGGTGGTGCTCGACGCGCAGAACGGCGAGATCCTCGCGCTCGCCAACTACCCCACGTTCGATCCCAACGACCGCAGCCGCCTGACCGGCGCGCAACTGCGCAATCGCGCCGTGATCGACACGTTCGAGCCCGGCTCGACCGTCAAGCCGCTGGTGGTGGCGCTGTCGATCGACGCCGGCAAGGTGCGCCCGCAAACCATCGTCGATACCTCGCCCGGCACCTGGAAGATCGGCCCCGCCGTGATCCACGACACCTCGAACCACGGCGCGCTGACCGTCTCGCAGGCGCTGCAGAAATCGAGCAACGTGGCGCTCGCCAAGCTCGCGCTGAACCTGCCGGCGCGGACGATCTGGGACAAGTACCAGGAATACGGCATCGGCCACGCGCCGGAGCTGACGTTCCCCGGCGTGGCGTCGGGACGGCTGCGCTCGTGGCAGCGCTGGCGGCCGATCGAGCAGGCCACGATGGCGTACGGCTACGGGCTGTCGATGTCGCTGCTGCAGATCGCGCAGATGTACACCGCCTACGCCGGCGACGGCACGCTCCACCCGGTGCGGCTGCTGCGCGACGACGCCGCCGCGCGTCAGGGCCAGCGCGTCACGCGCCCGGACACCGCCGCCGAGATCCGCTCGATGCTCGAGATGGCCGTGGGCGAAGGCGGCACCGGCCGCGCCGCGCGCGTGGACGGCTACCGGATCGGCGGCAAGACCGGCACCGCGCGCAAGCAGGTGGGCGCGTCGTACGCGCAGGGCAAATACCGCGCGCTGTTCGCCGGCATGGCGCCGATGAGCCAGCCGCGCGTGATCGTCGCCGTGATGATCGACGAGCCCGGCGGCAAGGGCTATTACGGCGGCACCGTGGCCGGCCCGGTGTTCTCGTCGGTGATGGGCGGGACGCTGAAACTGCCCGGCGTGCCGCCCGACGCGCCGGCGGCGGCCGATGCCGGCAAGCCGGGCGCCGCCGCCAAACCCGCCGCGCGTTCCTAGCGTCCCTTTCCGCGCCGCCCGCGCCGCCATGCAGCGGGCCGGCAATCGCCGGTGCGGCGCGTGCGTTCCCGAACCGCCCTTCTTCCGCTACCCCCGCTCCGCCATGTAGCGCGCCGGCGGCGCGCCCAGCTTGCGGCGGAACATCGACACGAAGCTGCTGGCGCTTTCGTAGCCGAGCCCGTCGGCCACCTGCTGCACCGATTGCCCTGCCCCCAGCCACTGCACCGCCAGCATCAGATGCAACTGCTGCCGCCAGCGGCCGAAGCTCATGCCGGTTTGCGCCGCGAGCGCGCGGGCCAGCGTGCGCTCGCTCATGCCCACGCGCCGCGCCCAGCTTTCCAGCGTGCCGCGCTCGGCCGGCTCGGCCGTGATCAGGTCGACGATGCCGCGCAGCCGCGCGTCGGACGGCATCGGCAGATGCAGGTTGCCCACCGGCGCGATCGCGATCTCGTCGAGCAGCAGCGTGATCAGATGCGAGGCCATGCCGCCTTCCGGATACAGCATCGGCAGGCTCGCCGAGCGGATCAGCAGCTCGCGCAGCAGCGGCGTGGTCGACAGCGCGCAGCACGCGCGCGGCAGATCCTGCGCCGCGCCCGGCTCGACGAACGCCACATAGCATTCGAGCCGCCCCGCCGCCGCGAACTTGTGCACCACGCCGCCCGGCACCCAGATCGCGCTGTGCGGCGGCACGATCCACAGGCCGCCGTCCACCTCGCAGGTCAGCACGCCGCGCATGGTCAGCAGCAGCTCGCCCTTGCGGTGATGGTGGAAGCCCATTTCCTTGCGGTCGCGATAGACGGCCAGCGCCTTCGCGTCGAGCTGCTTCATGTCGATGCCGGCCGCGCCCACCGTCACGACCGGGCGGGGCACATCGTCGGGATCGACCCATTCGGCGGGATCGGAGGCAGCGCTGACAACCGGCATGGCGTGATTTCGAGAATGGCAGGAATTCCACATATTCTGGCCATATTCCCCGATGTCGCCAAGCGGGCGCTTGCTTAGCATGCCTACGGGTGATGACGGACGCGCGGCGCAACGACCCGGCCGCGCCCGCCGTCGTCGCATTCCGAACCCTTTCCGCATGGACGAATCATGAATTCACTGAGCAGCGGGCGCGTCGCCCAGACCTTGCAACGGATGCTGGCCGAAGCCGAACAGGCCGACGCGGCCCTGATGGCGCAGTTCACCGGCCCGGACGCCAGCGAGCAGCGCCTCGAAGACGCCGTGGCCGAGCATTTCGCCGAGGAAAGCCGCGACCTGCGCGGCTTCTATCGCGGCTACGTCGACAACTTCCTGAACGTTGCGCCCGAGTACGGGCGCTTCCTGTATCAATGCGCGCGCGCCGTCGGGGCGCAGCGGATCGTGGAATTCGGCACGTCGATGGGCGTCTCCGCCGTCTACCTGGCCGCGGCACTGCACGACATGGGCGGCGGCCGCCTGATCGGCACCGAACTCGAACCGAGCAAGGCCGCCCGGGCGCGCGCCAATCTCGAGGCGGCGGGCCTGGCCGAGCGGGTCGAGATCCGCGTGGGCGACGCGCGCGAGACGCTCGCCGAGCTGTCCGGCGAGATCGACCTGGTGCTGCTCGACGGGGCGTTCAGCCTGTATCTGCCGGTGTTGAAGCTGCTCGAACCGCGGCTGAAAAGCGGCGCGCTGATTCTCGCGGAGAACGCGTTCGAACACGGCAACGCGTATCTCGACTACGTGCGCGATCCGGCCAACGGCTATCTGTCGCAGCCAATTCCGATCAGCCCGGGACGGGGGAACGAGATGACGGTGGCGGCGCGGTGAGGCAGGCAGGCGTGCATCACGCCGATTGCCGCTCGATACGCCGCATCCGCATCTGCCGATTGATCGCCACCCCCAACCCGATCAGCACGAACATCGCCGTCTCGCCCCAGATCAGGATCGTCACGGCCTCCGGTACACCGGGAATGCGGCCGCGCAGCGACGTGTCGCGCCTGAGCACGGCCGTCCACGGCCCCACGTCGTAGCCGTCGCGCTGGAACGCGGCCGCGACGTCGTCGCGCGGGCCGCCGAACGACAGCGAGCCTTCCAGCAGGCCGGGCGGATTGGCCTGACGGTCGTTCTCGTCGTCGTTGCCGCGCCGCACGGTGCGGTCCTCCTCTAGCAGATAGACGCGATCGCCCTTGCGCCAGCCGGCCGGCACGAGCGGCGTGCTGTAGTCGCGATACGACGTGCGGCGAATCGTGTAATCGCGCACCAGCACGGCGTCCCATTGCGGCGACGCCCCGCTCACCCGCACCCAATCGCTCGCATTGCCGAGCGCGACGGGCCGGTTCGCCACGAGCGCGACCGGCGTCAGCGGCTGGCCGGCATCGGCGTACTCGACCCAGTGCAGCCACGCCGACAGGCCGCCGCCCGCGATCAGCGCGATGCCCGCCATGCCGAGCCCGATGTTGCGCGCGCGCCGCGCGATGCGCAGCCGGCCCGCCGCATCGGACTCGCGCCACGCCGCGCGCGACCGCGCGGCCAGCGCGCCGCGCGAACGCCCGGCATCGCGCAATTGCGCATCGAGATCGGCAAGCAGCGCGTTGCCGGGCCACACGCGCCGCAGCCCGCGCACGGCCCATCGCGGCCCGAGAAAGATCGCGACGGCGGCAAGGCCTGCCGCGACCAGCAGGCTCGAGCCGCCGAACAGCGCGGTCTGCCAATGCAGCAGCAACGCGAACGGCCCGCGATCGCGCACGATGTCCACGATCGCCCAGCCGTATCCGCCAACCCACCACAGCAGCAGCACCGGCGTGAACAGCCAGCGCGGGACGATCGGCGGCGCATTCGCCGCCCGCTCGCGCGCGGCGGCCGAGGTGCCGGGCCGCCGCTTGCCGCGGCGCGGAGGTTGCACGCTCATGCGAATCCGTCGGCCACGCCGTCAATCGAGATCGGCCAGCTTGCCGTGCGTCGCGAACCAGGCCTCGACCTGCCCGGCCTCGGGAAATCGTTCGGCTTCGTAACGAATCGGCAGATGATCGGTGGGCTTGAGCAGCGCGCCGAAGCATCGCTGCACCTCGTGCCGGGGCAGGAACGCCGTGCGCTTCGTGGCCGGCTGGTGGAGCGCGACGACCTCGGTATCGGGCAGCAAGGTATGCACGCCCTCGGTCCAGACGCACAGGCTGCGCTGGCGGCCGGCATCGTTCTGCACGACGGTGTAGGTCGCCACGAACACGTCGCGCCCTTCCGTCGCGTGCCGCTCCTCGAGCATCGTGCGCTGATCGGCGTAGTCGGCGGCCCGCTCCTGCAGGCGCAGTTCGTGCAGCTTGCGCGCCAGCGGCTCGGGCACGAAGTGTTCCCACGCCGTGCCGGACCACCGCAGCATCAGCGGCGGCAACGGGCGCGGCTCGCGCAACGCCTCCTCGGCCACGGCCAGCAGCGTTTGCAGCCCGGCTTCGTTGCGATCGCCGGTCAGCAACAGCACGGTCCGGTTCGGCGCCATGACGACCGGCGCACCGGCAATCGGCTGCCGGTACAGCACGTCGGTCAACAGCAAGCGCGCCGCGTCGTAGAAATCGCCGTACTGCGACACGAACACGCCATCCCGGAGCGGGAGCCACGGCTTGGACGATTCGGCCCGCAGGTTGTCGACGGCGATCTCGAGCGCCGCGTCGAACGTCACGCCCCAATCGGCGAGTGTCTGGTTGTTGAGACGCTGGATATTGAATTCGCCGTCGTGGGCAATCCCGATCTCGAGGCTTTCGCACAGCGGCCGATGCGCGATTTCATCGGCCGGCGTCCGGTCGGCACGCTGAAGATTGATGAAGCCGCGTTCGGTGGTACTCCGAATCACCGGCCTCAGCCGCGCGCGTGCCTCGGCGAACGCGGACGGCAGCGCCGCCTGCCGCATGCCGGCGACCTGGTTGCGCAGGCATTCCGCGCGCCCGCCTTTCGGCATGTCGACGTACTCGCGGTACAGGTTCGGGAAATTGATGATGTCGCCGCTCTTGCCATTGGCCGTGCCCGTTTGCACCAGCCGCTCGCGCTCCGGTTCATACGACCACGTGCGCGTATCGCCCGACGCGCTCAGCGCCGCCATGAAACGCTCGGCATAGTCTGCCTGTGACGGCGGTTTTGGGGAAAGCGGAAGCAACTGGCGGAAGCGGTCGAGCAGGCCCATGGTCGGATTTCGTATCGGATTCGTTGTTATCGGGTCGCCGGTTGGCGAACAAAAAGACGGAACCGCGGAACGGCGCCGCCCCCCAACGCTGGCCGGCCGTTTCCGCGATTCCGAAGCTTAGCATCCGCATGCGGCGCGCCCTCGGCGGCAGTGGCTTGGGCACGCCGAAGCGCAACCGGAGAACCTGACGGCCAAAAAACACCACACTGCGCGACACGACGGCGTCATTCGAGGGAAATCCGTCCGCTCCATGCCTGCGTTTCGAACCTTTCCCCGCCTTCGAAACCCGCGCCCGGCGCGGCTCCAGCCCTCGCCCCGCATCCATCGCATCCCTGACGACACGACTTCACGCGAACCGACAAAACAACACATCCAACACACGCGCCCGGCGCTACGCTCTCGCCACGTCATCAAGCATGAATGACGATCGCCAACACAACGCGCTTCGGCCATCGGGGACTTTCGACCGGACGGCGCGCGCCTGCCAGCCCGAGAAAGGACACCGCCTCATGAGCGCCTCCAGCACCACGATCGGCAACAACGGGACGTCGGTCAACCAGTTGCCGCCCGACACGATGGGCAGCAAGGGCATGTCGAATCAATCGGCGGCCGATCTGCAGCAGACCTTCCTGAAGCTGCTCGTCACGCAATTGCAGAACCAGGATCCGACCAGCCCGGTCGACAGCGCGCAGATGACCTCGCAGCTCGCGCAGATCAACACCGTCAGCGGCATCGCCAAACTGAACGCCTCGCTCGCGTCGCTGGCCTCGCAGGTCTCGGCCGGCCAATCCACGCAGGCGGCCATGCTGGTGGGCGCCAACGTGCTCGCGCCCGGCGCTTCGCTGACGGTATCGAAGGGCGCGCCGGTGGGCTTCGGCGTGCAACTGACGAGCGCCGCCTCGAACCTGACGATCACGGTGAAGGATGCGGCCGGCAAGGTCGTCAACACGCTCAACGAAGGCCCGCAGAAAGCCGGCACGATTCCGCTCACCTGGACGCCCGTCGATTCGAGTGGCGCGAAGCTGCCCGACGGCCAGTACACGATCAGCGCGAGCTACACGAACGCCCAGGGCGCCGCCGCCAGCGCGGCCACGCTGACGGTCGCCCAGGTGCAGGGCGTGATCCGCCAGGCCGACGGCAGCGCGGGCCTGGCGCTGTCGAACGGCTCGACGGTCGACCTGGCCCATATCGGCGCGATCTTCCCGCGCACGCAAGGCGGCGCCGGTTCGCATTCCTGACCAGACCAGAAAAACCACATCTATCCGGCCACACACCTACGGGGATCACCATGGGCTATCAACAAGGCTTGAGCGGCCTGCAAGGCGCATCGAATCATCTGAACGTCATCGGCAACAACATCGCGAACGCGAACACGGTGGGCTTCAAGGCGGCCATCGCCCAGTTCTCCGATGTGTACGCGAACTCGGTGTCCACCGCCGTCGCGAACGGCATCGGCGCGGGCACCCAGCTTGCCGAGGTCATGCAGGTGTTCCGGCAAGGCTCGCTGACCAATTCGCAGAACCCGCTCGATATCGCGATCTCGGGCAACGGCTTCTTCCAGGTATCGAACAACGGCACCACGACCTACACGCGCGACGGCCAGTTCCACGCCGACGCGCGCGGCAACATCGTCAACAACGCCGGCGCGAACCTGATGGGCTACGGCGTCAACGCCGACGGCTCGATCGACACGGCCTCGCTGAAAGCGCTGTCCGCGCCGCAGGGCAACATCCCGCCGAAGGCCACCACCGCCATCTCGGGCCAGTTCAACCTGAGCCAGACCGACAAGGCCCAGACGCACTCGCCGTTCAACTATACGGATTCGTCCACCTACACGCTGCGCCAGCCGGTGCAGGCCCACGATTCGCTCGGCAACCAGCAGAACGTGAACCTGTACTTCGTGAAATCGGCCACGGCCGGCACCTGGAACGTGTACGCGGGCGCGGACGGCGCGGCGCCCGCGAACCTCGGCACGATCGCGTTCAACGCGTCGGGCAAGCTGACCGGCTCGACCGACGCGAGCGGCGCGGCCACGGCCTCGCTCGGCAAGTTCTCGCTGAGCCTGGCGAACACCACCGGCGCGGCCACGCCGCAGGCGATCGCGCTCGACCTGTCCAGCTCCACGCAGTTCTCGACCAGCAAGAGCGCGTCGACCAACCTGGTGGCCGACGGCTACGCCACCGGCTCGCTGACCTCGTATTCGGTCGGCGTGGACGGCTCGGTCAGCGGCATCTATTCGAACGGCAAGACCATGACGCTGGGCCAGGTGGTGGTGGTCAACTTCAACAACCCGGGCGGGCTGACCAGCATCGGCGGCAATCAGTACATCCAGACGGCCGCCTCGGGCGTGCCGCAGATCGGCGTGGCCGGCACCACCAATCACGGCGAGCTCAAGGGCGGCACGACGGAGGCCTCCACCACCGATCTGACCGGCGAACTCGTGAACCTGATCACCGCGCAACGCGATTACCAGGCCAACGCGCAGACGATCAAAACCCAGCGCACCGTCGATCAGACGCTGATCAACCTCTAATCCGGGAGCACTCCGATGTCGATCCACTCGACCGCCAACAACGCCATCTCCGGCAACTCGGCCCTGCAACAGGCCGCGCAATCGATCATCAGCGGCTCCACCGGCAATTCGTCGATCGACGTGAACACGCTGGTCACGGCGCTGGTCAATTCGAAGACAGCCGGCCAGAACGCGATCCTGTCGACCGCCGTGGCGAACGACAACAACCGGGCCGCCGCCTACACGAGCCTGCAAACCGCCCTGCGCAACCTGCAAGGCGCGCTGTCCTCGCTGTCGGACGGCTCGTTCGCGCAAACCTTCACGACCGCCGCCGCGGGCGGCACCGGCCTGACTGCAACGGCCGGCAACGGCGCGGTGGCCGGCTCCTACCAGGTCGCCGTCAACCAGATCGCGCAATCGCAATCGCTGACCTCGCCCGCGTTCGCCGCCAACCAGGCGCTCGGCACCGGCTCGATCACGCTGAGCGTCAACGGTAAATCGTCGACGCTCGCGCTCGATGCGAGCAACAACACGCTGTCGGGCATCGCCGCCGCGATCAACAACCAGCGCGACAACCCGGGCGTGACGGCCAGCATCGTGACCGGCAGCGACGGCGCGCACCTGGTGCTGCGCAGCAACAACAGCGGCGCGGCCAACACGATCGACGTGAAGGTGGCCGCCACCACCGACAACGGCCTGTCGAACCTCGCGGTCGGCTCCACGCCGAGCACCACGGGCGGCCCGTCGACCATCAGCACCGGCAGCACCGCCGCGACCAAGTGGGCGCAATCGTCGGCCGCGCAGGACGCCTCGGTCACGGTCAACGGCGTGACCAACCTCAGCGCGACCAACGCCGTCGGCAACGTGATCGCCGGCGTCACGCTGAACCTCACGCAGGCCGCCGTCACCACGCCCGCCACCACGCAAACGCTGACGATCTCCACCGACACCGCCAAGCAGGCCGCCGCGCTCACCAGCTTCGTCAGCAGCTACAACACGCTGGTGCAGACGATCGCCACGGTGGGCGCGTTCGACAACACCAATCCGGCCAAGCCGCTGGCCGGCCCGCTGTTCGGCGACTCGACGCTCAATACGATTCGGACGCAGATGCAATCGATCCTCGGCAGCGCCGTCAACCGCAACGGCGTGGGCGCGACGCTGCAGCAGCTCGGCATCACGGTGGCCGACGGCACCAAGAGCTCGCAGGCGTCCGGCACGCTGATCGTCGACCAGGCGGCGCTCACGCGCTCGCTGGCCAACCACCCGACAGCCGCCGCCACGCTGTTCGACAAGACGGCCGGCCTCGGGGCGCAGATCGACCACGCGATCACGTCGTACACGGCCGCGCACGGCATCCTGACGACCAGCGCCAGCGGCGTGCAGACCGACCTCAAGGGCCTGACGGCGCAGCAAACCTCGCTGCAGACCTACGCGGCGTCGCTGAGCACGCGCTACAACGCGCAGTTCACCGCGCTGAACAACGTGATGTCGCAGATGAACCGTCAGCAGAACTATCTGACGGCGCTGTTCGGCGGCACCAAGAGCGCGGGCGCGCTCGCCACCAACAAGAGATAGGCATGTTCAGCGCAGGCCGGTGCGGCGCACGGCCTGCGGCGGCAGGCCGAACAGCTTGACGAACGCGCGCCGCATCCGTTCCGGATCGGTGAAGCCCACGGCGCGCGCGATCTGCTCGATCGGCTCCGAGCCGTCCTGAATGCGCAGGCGGGCGGCCTCGACGCGCAAGCGCTCGACCGCCTTCGCCGGCGTCTCGCCCGTTTCCTTCTGAAACAGGCGTCCGAATTGCCGGACGCTCAAATGCGCCGCCTCGGCCAGCCGCTCGATCGGCAACGGCTCGTGCAGATGGTCGCGCGCGAACGTCAGCGCGAGGCGGATGCGGTCCGATTCCGGCTCCATCTGCGAGATCGGCGAAAACTGCGACTGCCCGCCCGGCCGCCGGTGATAGACCACCAGTTCCCGCGCCACCTCGCGCGCCACCTCCACGCCGCGGTCGGCCTCGATCAGCGCCAGCGCCAGATCGATGCCGGCCGTGATGCCGGCCGAACTCCAGATCCGGCCGTCGGCCACGAAGATGCGATCCATCTCCACCTGCACGGCCGGATAGCGCTGCTGAAGCCGGTGCGCCACGCGCCAGTGCGTGGTGGCGCGCCGCCCGTCGAGCAGGCCCGTTTCGGCCAGCAGGAACGCGCCGGTGCAGACGCTGGCCACGCGCGACGCGCGGGGCGCGGCGGCCTTCACCGCGCGCACGCCGGCCGGATCGAGCATCGCCTCGACCTCGCCGCCGACCAGCACCAGCGTGTCCGGCGCGGCGCGGGCGAGCGGCGTCGTGCCGACCGGCACGCCCGCGCCGCTCAGGATCGGGCCGCCGGCCTCCGACAGCACCTCGATGGCATAGGACTGCGGCGCGGCCACCTTCCTGACCGCGTCGAACGCGGCCAGCGGCCCGGCCAGATCGAGGATCTCGTGCCCCGGGAAAACGAAGAAACCGATGGTGTGCATGGTGGCCGATTCTAAGGGAACTACGTCCTTTGCGCCATCGACGCCGGCTTCGATAATCGGCTCCATCGATCGCCACCGATCTTCTCCCCCGCAACGGAATCCGACGACACCCTCATGACCGACCGCCTCGATCCCCTCCACCCCGCCGCGCCGCCGCTCGACGCGAACCTCGCGCGCCGCGACGTGCTCAAGCTCGGCGGGCTCGCCACGCTGGGCGCATGGCTCGGCGGCGGCGCGCTGCTCGGCGACGCCACGCCCGCGCTGGCCCAAGCGCCGACGCAGGCACAGCCCGACACCGCCGGCCTGCTGGCCCCCGACACGCCGCTCGACATCGTCATCGCGCTGTATCACGGCGGCACGCTGCTCGACTTCGCCGGCCCCAGCGAGATCTTCCACCGCCTGCCGAACACTCGGATCCGCTACGCCAGCCTGAACGGCGGCCCCGTCACGCTCGAATTCGGCGCGGTGTACGGCAACAGCGAGCGGCTCGCCGACATCGAAAAAACCGACCTGCTGCTCGTGCCGGGCGGCCCGGATCTCAGCGAGCCGACCCGGCCCGAGTATCTGGCGCAGATCCGCCGCCTCGCCGCGGGCGCCCGCCACATCACCTCGGTCTGCACCGGCTCGCTCGTGCTGGCCGCCGCCGGCGTGCTGAAGGGCAAGCGCAGCGCCTGCCACTGGGCCTTCATCAACGACCTCGCGCAATACGGCGCGATTCCCGACCCGGCGCGCTACGTGGAAGACGACGGCGGGCGCTTCATGAGCGGCGGCGGCGTGACCTCCGGCATCGATTTCGCGCTGCGGGTGGCCGCGAAACTGCGCGGCCGCGTGGCGGCGGAGTTCGCGCAACTGATCGTCGAATACGATCCCGATCCGCCGTTCCGCTCGGGCCATCCGCGCGTCGCGCCGCCCGAGATCATCGCAATGGTCGAGAAGCGGATGCCCGGCGCGATGCAGGGGCTCAGAAAGATTCCGGGCGTGCTGTGAGGAGGAACGACCCCATGCGACATTCGACATGCCATTGCGCCGCCGTGCTCGCGAGTTGCGTCGCGCTGCTGGCCGCGCCGCTCGCGGCGCGCGCCGGCGATGCGCCGAGCGCCGCC